>JBHJOF010000416.1:0-9521 GCA_050330055.1 Kiloniellales bacterium | reverse complement strand
GCCCTTCGCCCGCAACGACGACCCGCTGGTTCGCAGCCGCAGAGGCACCGGCCTCGGCCTGCCGATCGTAAAACGACTGGTCGAGCGGCATCATGGCGCCATCAATCTCCGGAGCCAGCCGGGACGGGGCACAAAGGTGACCGTGGTGCTGCCGCTGAGCCAGCCCAGCAACGAGTCCGCCGCCGCGCCGATCCACTATGCAGCCATGCCGGACTGCCAGCCTCCTCCGCGGCTGACTTGACGCAGCAACCGCGTGCTCGCCAGGCCAAGCCTGGACAGTCGGCATAGCGGCACAACTGCACCGCCGCGTGCGGAATCCGGACCCGAAGCGAAGATATCAGCTGGGCCGACGGTCATTCCAGTTCGGGCCGGGCGCCGACGGCGGGGCAAGATTTCTGTTTCAATTTTACTAATATTCTTAACTAGACCTCTGATTCTTTACCATTTACCATACTATATAGGTGAAGTAACTCTCGTTTTTACTGGAACTCCGCGCCAGCCTGCTTTATAATTATACAAGTTTGCGAGCCGTGCCTATGTCTGGCGGCGGGGCCAGAGCCGGTACTGGCGAGGACCGCCGAGGCGAGGCCCCCTGTCCGCAGCGTCCAACGCTGATACCCAGGTTCCAATGGATGGGCTAGGATCAGGGACGGCGGGGGGTGGCGTTCCTGGCCATAGGACCTAGCTCCGCAGGCCTTACGTCCATGGGGAGGACACGGCCATGAATGCCATGGTGATGTCACAAGCGGGCAGCGAGGAGCAGGCCGCTCCGGCCTTCGAGAAGCGCAACTTCCTGAAGCTGCCGGTGCAGATCGACGTCGACGCCCTGCTCGAGGACTACCGCTCGATTCCGCGGGACGCCTGGGCGACCAGTCACTGGAACATCCATTGCTCCGCCGACATGCTGCTGCTGCGCGGCGGCACCAAGGGCACGGCCGAGGACTTCACCACCAGGCAGGTGAGCAATAAGGAAATTCTTGGCCGGCTGCCCTATATCTCCTGGCTCCTGAGCGAGGACGGGCCCTTTGGGCTGCCCACCTATGCCTTTCTCTTCCGCATGAAGCCCATGGGCGTGGCCAGGCCGCATCACGACAACGACCCCGCCTGGTACGACCCGGTGCGGATCCACGTCCCGATCACGACCAATGACGGCGCCTTCCTGATGGCGGAGAAGCACGTCAAGCACCTGGCGGTCGGCGAGGTCTGGACCTTCGATAACCAGAGCTTTCACTCCGTGGTCAACGGCGACGGCGTGCGCACCCATCTGATATTCGACGTGCTGCCCAATCCTAAGGTGAACCGTCTCCTCGAACAGGCGGAATGGGATCCTGGTATCGAAGACGAGGAACGCTGGGCGCGAGCCTTTCTGCCGGAGGCGCCGCCGGTGCTCTCCCCTGCCGCCGCGGAGCCGCTTTCGGTCGCCGAGAAGGTGAAGCTCGGGCTCAATCCGGACGGCTTCGCCTCCCGTGTAACGAAGCGCAATGCCGTCAGCCGCCTGACTTTCGCGCCGATCCGCGAGGGCGACGTGATTATCTCGGTTAACGGCGTGGATGAATGTGCGGTCGCCCGCACGGCGATCGACTACATACAGGTCCGCCACAAGGCGGGCGAGGCCGTAGCACTCGACATCATCAGGAACGGCGAGCACCGCGATCTGAGGCTGCGTCTGTACAGAAACCCGATGCCCAAGGGTCTGCGCCGGGCGCGACACATGCTCCTGGGCCTGCTGCGCCGCCGCTATGAATAACGTCAGCGAACAGGCCGCGATAACAACCTTCTCGGCACAGTACCGCGACGGCGACTATCTCGAGAAAGTGCCCGAATGGCATGCTGGAGACGCGCCCTGGAAGGCCGGCAAGGTCCTAACGATTCTGCAGCGCAATGCGATCGAACCGCGCACCCTTTGCGATGTGGGCTGCGGGGCAGGCGACGTGCTGGCGAATCTGCAGAAGGGCCTGGGCCCCGACGTGCAGCTGACGGGCTACGACATCTCACCGCAGGCCATCAGGCTCTGCGCCGCCAAGGCGAACGAGAGGTTGACCTTCAAACAGGGCAATTTCCTGGAGGACAGCGGTGAGACCTTCGACTTAGTCCTGTTGCTCGACGTGTTCGAGCATGTGCAGGACTATCTGGGTTTCCTGACGCGCCTGCGCAGCCGAGCGCACTGGTTCGTCTTCCACATACCCCTCGACCTGAACGTTCAGGCCCTGCTGCAGCGCTCGCGCCCCATGCTTGAGATGCGTCAGCACTATGGTCATCTACACTACTTCACGGCCGAGACCGCGCTGGCGACGCTTGCGGACTGCGGCTATGTAGTTAAGGATTCCTTCTTTACCTGGGATGCCGAGATCGACGGTCTGTACAAGCCGCAGCCAGGGCTCAAGGGATGGATGCGTTATCCCCTCACCTGCGCGATCTATGGCGTCGAATGGCTCACCTTGCGGTATCGCCCCCAGCTCATGGCCCGGCTGCGCAAGCGATACAATCTGATGGTTCTGGCGGCGGCAGGGTGACCGCCGTTCGCGACAGGCGCCGCTGCCGCCCGCCGAGCGGTCGCGGCGGAGCGGAAGCAGGCGTCGAGGCGGCGGTGCCCGTTTTTGCCTGCCACCTGCCGCTTGAAGCGGTGCCGCGCCTGGGCGCCGTCGGCCGGCTCACGATTTCGTGATGAGCGCGGCCGCCGTATTGCGATGGGTCAAGGCAGTAAAACAGACTTTACGCGTACAATTATTGGTTACTACAATCAAATATTTGGGAGGAGACGCTGGGGAACTGGGGGCCGTTGGCTCCGCCCGCTTGGCAGCGGGCCGGCCAAGGGTGGGAGTATCGGAGTGCAATTCAGCCGCTGTTCGGCCCGGCGCAACAGGCGCTTAACCCCTTTGGGCTATAAAACCCAGGGACGGCGTCGCTTGACCACACGCCTGGACCGTCAGGACCAAAGAGTGTTGCCCGCGGCCGCGGCCTTGGTAAGCGCCAAGCGGAACCGCTTCCTGAGCCTTTGCGGCGCGTTCCATCAGGCAGCACCGCTTCCGGTGGGCGCTGCGGCCGGCGGCCGGCCGAGCGTCAGCGCGCGAAAGGGGCGTCATACAGCTCGAGGGCCCGATTGAGCGGCTCGCATGGCACAAGGTGACGGAGACGCGCCCCTACGACGATCGTTGTGCCGTCGCACAGTCAGGCAAAACGGATGATGACACATACGTTTGACGCGGCACTTGAGGAACCGGAGGCGCTCGATCATGTCGGCGCATCCGAGCTGCGCAGCGTCACCATCTCCAGTTTCGAAGCCTTCCAGGCCTTGCGCGACGAACTCGAGGAGCTGTGCGGCGATCTCTGCGAAGAGAACGTCTTCTACGAGCCCTGGATGGTGAAGGCCGCGCTCACCCACCTCGACGGCAAGCGCACCCTGAGCTTCGTCTGCTTTTACGAGCAGGCCGGGCAGGGGCGGCTTTGCGGCTTCTTCCCGCTGATGCGGGCACCGGTACACCCCTTGCTGCCGCTGCAGACCTATCAGTCCTGGCGCCATGCCCACTGCTTCCGTTGCACCCCGCTGATCCGCAAGGGCTTTGCACAGTTGTGCTGGGACGGCCTGTTCACCTGGCTCGAGCAGCAGCCGGCCTGGCGCCGCATGCTGCACCTGCGTTCGCTGCCGGCGGACGGCGAGGTCGAGCGGGCGCTGCGCAGCGTGCTCGAACGGCGTGCCGCACTACGTCACGCGGTGCTGGACCATGAGAGCGCCTTCCTGAATATCGATCCCGAAGGTGAAGGGGACAGCGAAAAGGTCCTGCGCCAAGCCATGTCTGGCAACACGCTGGGCAAGCTGCGGCGACAACAGAGGCGCCTTGCGGAAAGCGGCTAGCTGGTCTTCGCCGAATCCGGCGAGCTGGCCGATCTCGACCATGCGCTCGACCAGTTCCTGCAGCTCGAGGCGAGCGGCTGGAAAGGACAAGAGGGAACCGCGCTTTCCTGCAATGCGAAGGAAGAGGCATTCTTCCGCGCAGCGATCGACCAGGCACGCAAACGCGGCCGGCTCTCGTTCCTGAGCATGCGGCTCGGCGGCAAGCTGTTGGCGGCGCAGAGCTCTCTGCTCGGCCGCGAGGGCAGCTTCCTGTTCAAGACCGCCTACGACGAGAGCTATTCGAAGTACTCGCCCGGCATTCTCCTGGAAATCGAGCATCTGCGCCGCCTGCACGCCCCCACGGGGGCTCGGGGCGGGCGGCTAAGGTGGGCGGATTCCTGCGCCGGCCCGGGCGACGGTCCGGTCTACCGCTGCTGGCCGGAGCGCCGGACCATCCGCGAGTATCGCATCGCCTGCGGCATGGGGCTGCCGGCGCTCGTCGTGGCGCTCTGGCCGCTTATGCGCCGAGCCTATCACGTTCTGCAGCAGCTCAAGCCGGCCAGGCGACATGCGCGGCAAGGGACTGTAGGGCGGCCGACCAAGGCCTGATACGCTGCGCCCGGCAAGTTGCAGCGGCAGCGCTGCTCTACCACATGGAGGCGGCCATGCAGGCGGTGCGCCGGCTGCAGGATCCGGCCGAGTCCCTGCATGGGTGCATCACCTGGTCCGATCCCTGCGCCGCGACCGATAGTGGCCCCTTGCATCGCTGCTGGCCCGAGCTTAAGGCCATCGCCAACCTCCGCCTGACCAGCGGCCGGGACCCGCGCCGCGCCTGGCCGCCACGCTCCGGCCGCTGCTGCAGAGCGCCAAGTGACACCGGCGGCGCGTGTTGGGATTGAAGGTCTGGCGGCTGCGAATGGCGACCCCAACGGGATTCGAACCCGTGTTGCCGGCGTGAAAGGCCGGTGTCCTAGGCCTCTAGACGATGGGGTCTCTGGGCAAGGGAGATAAAACCTGGACGGGCGAAAAGCAAGTCCCGGCCCCCTCCAGGCTCCGGTCCGACCGGCCCCGGCGTCAGCCGCCCCTCTATTGCTCCTGCAGCGGCGCCGCGGCGGCGCCGATCTGCACCGCCCCGCTGGCGTCAGGATCGGTCGCCGGGTCCATCCGGGGGTCTGTCGCGGGCGCCGGCGGCGGCGCGGCGGCGACCGGGACGCCGGCGATCTCCTTGATCAGCTTCTGCAGCATGGCGTCCTCGAAGTCCTCGTAGTCGGCCGCGGTCATGACGAAGGCGCCAGTGCCGCCGATCACGTTGAAGCTGTAGTAGCGACCGACGTAGGGATCCTCGTTGAGGATCGCCAGGCCGTTGATCGTGATGCCGCGGGCGACCGCCTGGTCGCGTATCGGGGCCGGCTCGGCGCCCTGGTTGGTCCGACCGTCACCGGACAGGTCGATCACCTGGCGCCGGCTCGCGAAGGGGCTGCGCTCGAACTGGCGCAGCGAGAACTCAAGCGCGGCGCCGATCGCCGTGCCGCCGCCGATCAGGAAGCGCGGAGAGTTGTCGATCTCGTCGGCGAGCACCAACGCGCTGGCCTCGTCGCGTACCGCGGTCCAGTCGATCGCCACGAACTGGTTGCGCGCGTCCGACCACTGGATCAGCGCCACCGCGATGCCGAGGTCGCCGATCGCCTCGATCGCCGCCAGCACGGCCGGATGGCGGAAGGCTGCCGCCAGGCCGCGCATCTGCAGGTCGAACTCGCCGGCCGAGACACTGGACGAGGTGTCGACCGCCAGCAGCAGCTCGAGGTCGACCTCGCCCGAGCCGTGCCCTTCCGCGCTGGCCGTCGAACCTACCCACGGAACCGCGGGCGCAAGGCCAAGAGGACCGCCAGCCGCAACCGCCGTCGCCAAGGCCATGGCGGCCAGCATCCTCTTCGCGCAGCGCGTCATGACGGCGGCATTCTAGACCGCGACCGACGCTGCGTCCTCGACAATCATTTCGCCGGTCCGGCCGTCGCGACGCAGCTTGCCGGCGACAAGCAACGGCAGGCCGTGGCCGAACAGCCCTCCACGCTGCGACCCGAGTTGAACAGCACCTTTATAGAGACATTCTTATGTGTAAATCGAGTTTTAATTGCAAAGCAACGATCGGGCGCTGCACGGCATACAGCCACCTGTCCGGTGCGCTCACCAGCATTCTCTAGAGCGCAATCCGTTCGGATTGAATCGGCGCAGCGCTCCTCACCCTTCGACAAGCTCAGGGTGAGGGATGCGGAACAGGCACTCGTGCTGAGCTTGCCGAGTGCAAAGCAGGCGGCCTTGGCCGCCAAGCATGAGGGCTTGCGCGGTGATCGCGTATGAACGAATTTCGCTCCCGTCCGATCATCGAAGAAGAAATGCGGTGGCGATCGCAAAGTAGATGACTACCCCCGTCGCATCGGCGATGGAAGTCACCAACGGCGCGCTGGCGGTGGCCGGGTCGAGGCGGAGCCGGCTCAGCAGAAACGGCAGCGACATTCCGATGATGCTGCCGATGAGAACGACGAACACCATCGTCAGGGCGACGACGAGCGCGATCTCCGGGCTTCCCCGAACAAAGCCGATCGGCGCAACGGCTGCGGCCATCGTGAGGCCCAGCCCAAGGGCCACAAGCAGCTCGCGCCCGAGCATGCGCCCCCAATCCCTGATCACCACATCGCCTGTTGCCAAGGCACGGACCATCATTGTCGCGGCCTGCGAACCGGCGTTTCCGCTGCTGTCGATCAACAGCGGCAGGAAGAACACCAGTGCCACGTAGGCGGCGATTGTATCCTCGAAATAGGCGATCCCCGCCCCAGAGAAGAGATTTCCGAATACAAGCAGGGCCAACCAGACAATGCGCTTGCGATAGAGCAGGCCCACGCTGGCACCTCGCAAGCTTTCCGTCAGCTTGCCTACCGTGGCGATCCTGTGGAAGTCCTCGGTGGCCTCCTCCTCCAGGGCATCCAGGGCGTCGTCGTGCGTTACGATGCCGACAAGACGACTCTCGCTGTCCACGACCGGCACGGCAAGCACGTCATAGCGTGCGATCTTGTGGGCGACCTCCTCCTGGTCCTCGTCCAAGCGGACGGCAAGGGCGTCACGCTCCATCACATCCGCGACTCGCGTTTCCGGTGCGGCGAGGATGAGATCCTGAAGCCGGACAGAGCCGATCAGATGACGATCGCGGTCCAGAACATAGGCGCGATAAATGGTTTCCTTGTCGGGGGCCTCCCGGCGCAGCACCTCCAGCGCCTCGCGCGCCGTCAGCTCGGGCCCGAGGGTCGCGTAGTCCGACGTCATGATCGCGCCGGCAGTGCCCTCGGCATGCGCGGCAAGGCGCCTGATGTCCTCACGCTCGGCCTGGGCAAGACCCGGCAGAAGCGCTTCCCGCTGTTCCGGAGAGAGCCGGTTGAAGAGGTCGGCCCGATCGTCGGCGTTCATCTCCGTCACGATCTGAGCCAGCTGCCGCCTGTCCAGGCAGCGAGCCAGCGCGATCTGGGTCTCCACTCGGAGATAGCCGAACGCCCCGGTCCGGCGCGGAAGAGTCAGGGATTGCAGATAGTCCCGCGCCGATTCCGGCGGCAGCTCGTCAAGAAAGGCGGCGAGATCGGCCGGGTGAGCCGTTGCCACGAATTCCCGGACAGCGTTCGGGTCGTTCCTGTCGAGTAGTTCGACCGGGTCCCTGGTAAGGACATCTTTGTTCATTGGTCCGCCTCCCGGGTTCTGGCTGCCGAGCGGGGCACCCCGGAGGCGGGACCGTCAGGCTAGGTTCTCTTGGCTCCGTCTCCGCTGGTCGGCCGCGCCTGGCGGCTGGGGGAATTTCCCGCTTGCGCCATGGTCGACTGCATAGCTATGTCCCCGCAGGGATGACTACTGCTCGGGTCTTCCATCTTCGCTGCTTCCCTGGCTAAACGGTGCCGGTCGCATTCTGGCCCTGGGTCCTGCGCTGTGCCAAGCAGTGCACGGCGCCAGATATGGTCCAGGTTCTTGCAGGATGCAAGCCGAGAGCGGGCCGATGCATGCTCCCGACGAACGGTAATGAAACGGAAGCAATTCCTTAACGTTCCTCCCCCTAAATCTAGGCCACAGACGATGCAGACGGTAGGGCATGGAAGCTAGTCAGATCGCAGTGCTGGCGGTTGTTCAGGGGATCACCGAGTTTCTTCCGATCAGCTCGTCGGCCCACCTGATCCTTGTCCCCTGGCTCTCGGGCTGGACGGATCAGGGGTTGATGATCGACGTCGCCCTGCACATCGGCACACTGGCCGCCGTGATGCTGTACTTCCGGCAGGAGACTGCGGGCATGGTCCGCGGCGGCCTTCGGCTCTTGGCGGGCGATGCTTCGAGTCCAGACGCCCGGCTCGCCTTGCAGGTCGTTGTCGGAACCCTGCCGGTGGTCGTCGGCGGATTCCTGCTGGCAAAGGCAATCGCATCCGATTGGCGCAGTCCGCTGTTGATTGCCATGACGACCATCGGCTTCGGGGTCCTGCTCTGGCTGGCGGACAAGGACCGGAACCAGGACGCGCGCCAGTCCTTCGCGGGCCTGACGATTGTCGCTGCGCTGCTGATCGGCCTGGCGCAGACGCTGGCACTGGTGCCCGGCGTCAGCCGGTCGGGCATCACCATTACGGCAGCCTTGCTCCTCGGTTTTCGGCGCGACGCAGCGGCCCGCTTCTCGCTGCTGCTGTCGATCCCGACCACGGCGGCGGCTGGAACACTGGCCGGAGTCGACCTCTGGCGATCCGGCAACTATGACCTGCAACTGGACGCGCTCGTGGCGGCGATGCTGGCGTTCCTCGCGGCCCTGGCGGCGATAGCCGGCCTCATGGCCTGGCTGCGGCGGTCAACCTTCACACCCTTCGTCGTTTACCGCCTTCTGCTCGGCGCCGCTCTCTTGCTGTGGAGCTTGTCTGGAGCGTAGGGACCAGCTGCTGCGAAGCAGGCCCCGGCGCGGCGCCGGGAAATCGTGCTACTACCAGCTATCGCAATAGCGTGAGTCGGGCCCCATCCTTCGACAGGCTCACGATGAGGCCCTCATGCTGAGCTTGTCGAAGTACGAGGGCCGGCGCCACGTAACACCCGTTCGTGATTCCCGCTACTAGGTGCCGGGTGCCGGCGTACTGCCGGCGCTCAGTAGAGGCGCGGGCGCCGCTGGCGCGGCGGCGACCGGCACGCTGGAGATCTCCTTGATCAGCTTCTGCAGGATCGCCTCTTCGAAATCCTTGTAGTCGGCGGCGGTCATCAGGAAGGCCCCGGTCCCGCCGATCACGTTCTGGCTGTAGTAGCGTTCGAGAAAGGGGTCCTCGTCCAGGATGGCCAGGCCGTTGATGGTAATGCCCTGGGCGACAGCGGCGTCGCGCATCACGGCCGACGGCGGCCCCTGATTGGTGCGGCCATCTCCAGAGATGTCGATCACCCGGCGCAGTCCCTGATAGCCGTTGTGCGCGAACTGGCGCGCCGCGAACTGGATCGCCGCGCCGACCGCGGTGCTACCGCCGATCACGAAACGCGGCGTTGTATCGACTACATGGGCGAGTTCGCCGGCGTCCGCCTCGCCGCGAATCACCATCCAGTCGATCGCCAAGACCTGGTTGCGCGCGTCCGACCACTGGATCAGCGCCACCGCGATGCCGAGGTCGCCGATCGCCTCGATCGCCGCCAGCACGGCCGG
>JBHJOF010000415.1:0-17405 GCA_050330055.1 Kiloniellales bacterium | reverse complement strand
GCGCCCGAGGGGCCGACCAGCGCCACCGTGCGGCCACCCGGCACCTCCAAGTCGAGCTCGCGCAGCGCGACCTTGCTGCCGTCATAGGAGAAGTCGACATCCTCGAAGCGGACCGTGCCATCGCGGATTGCCAGGCGCGCGGCGGAGGGCTTTTCCAGCACCGTGGGCCGGCGGTCGAGCAGCTCGAAGACGCGGGCGGTGGCCGCCAGGCCCTCCTGCATCTTGGCGTTCAGCTTGGCCAGCCGTTTCATCGGCTCGTAGGCCCGCAGGAGCGCCACCATGAAGGCGAAGAAGGCGCCCGGGTCCTTGCCGCCGGCAATCACCTGGTAGCCGCCGTAGAGGATGATCGTCACGATCGCGAGACCGCCCAGCGTTTCCATGATAGGCGCCAGCGCCGCGCGCGTGCGCGCCGCCTTGAAGTGCAGGCGAAAGACCTCGTTGATCGCCTGGCGCGCCCGGCCGATCTCGTAGCCCTCCATGCCGTAGGCCTTGACGTGGCGGAAGCCCTGGAAGACCTCGTCGAGCAGCGTGGTGAGCCGGCCGACCTGCACCTGGGTATGGCGCGAGACCTTGCGCATGCGCCGGCCGACGCGGACGATCGGCAGCACCGCGCTCGGGAAGGCGAAGAAGGCGATCAGCGCGAAGAGCCAATCCTCGTAGAACATCACGCCGAGCAGCGCGAAGAGGGTCAGCGTATCGCGGCCGATGCCGGTGACGGTCTCGGTCACGCCGGTGCGCAGCAGATTCACGTCGTTGATGAAGCGCGATACCAGGATGCCCGGCGAGGTGCGGTGAAAGAAGGCCAGGTCGGCGCCCATCAGGCGCTGGAACATCTGGGTCTGCATGGTGGCGACGATGCCGTTGCCGACGTAGCTCATGATCACCGATTCGCCGTAGGAGGCGACACCCTTGGCGACGAAGACGGCGAATGCGGCAGCGGCCAGCGGCCACAGCATGGCGCCGTCCTTGGCGATGAAGACCTCGTTGATGATCGGCTTGATGAGCTGGGTGAAGGCGGCGACGCTGCCGGCCACGATGGCCATGCAGAGCAGCGCCGCTATGATGCGCCAGAGGTGCGGCCGCACGTAGCCGCGGAGCAGGCGCAGCGCCAGGGCGCGCGTCGTCTCGTCGAGCTGGACCTTGGCTGTCGCTGTCGTCTCGGACAAAAGCGCTTCCGAGTGAGGTTTATCGTGGGCCGGGACCATAGCATGGCTGCCGGACTCCCGACCAGACGGGCGGCAACCAGCGAGCCGGCAGTCCGCGCGCCTTGACCTCGGCCGAAAAGCCGCCCCTGTCAAGCACTTCTGGGTCAAGCACTTCCAAGCGCACCGGTGGGGCTGAAACGGCTCCAGGATCGTGCCATCCGCCTCCACTCCAGGGCGCGGGCCAGCCGCGTATTGGCCTTGAAGCCGACCCCGGGCTGTGACACCCCTAGCCGCCGGACCGGCCGCCTCCGGAAAGGACGGGGGCGGCCGCGGCGACAGCCGATAGGGGGCTGGGCGGAGCCTTGCCGGAGAGAATCCTGGTCATCAAGCTGGGCGCGCTGGGCGACTTCATCCACGCGCTCGGCCCCATGGCGGCGATCCGCCGCCACAATCCCGTTGCCCGCATCACCCTGCTGACCACGCCGGCTTACCGCGAGCTGGCCGAGAAAAGCGGCTATTTCGACGAAGTCTGGCTCGACGAGCGGGCGCCGCTGCTGCGCCTCGACCGTTGGCTGCCGCTGGTCCGGCGCATGCGGCGGGCGCGCTTCGCTCGCGTCTACGACCTGCAGTGGGCCGACCGCACCGCCTGGTACTTCCACCTGCTGCTCTGGCCCAAACCCGAGTGGGCCGGCATCGTACGAGGCTGCTCGCACCGCATGACCGAGCCGAAGAAACGCGTGCATATTCGCGAGCGCCATGCCGAGCTGCTGCGGCTCGCCGGCATCTCAGAGGTGCCGCCGCCCGACCTGTCGTTCCTCGACGCCGATATCTCGCGCTATGGCATCGAGGGCCCTTACGCGCTGCTGGTGCCGGGCAGCTCGCCGCGCCATCCCGAGAAGCGCTGGCCGGTCGCGCGCTTCGTTGTCGTCGCGCAGGCGCTGGCGGCGCGCGGCATCGCGCCGGTGCTGATCTGCGGGCCGGCCGAGCGCGAGGAGGCCGCGGCGATCGCACGCGCCTGCCCGGCCGCCCACGACATCGACAGCAATCGCGAGGAGATCGTGGCACTCGCGCGCGGCGCGAGCGTGGCCGTATCGAACGACACCGGCCCCAGCTTCCTGATCGCCGCGGCCGGCTGTCCGCTGGTCGTGCTCTACAACGAGAAGTCGGACCCGGTAAAGCTGGCGCCGCCCGGCGAGCGGGTCACGGTGCTGCAGCGCCGCCGCATGGAAGACATCAAGGTCGCCGAGGTGCTGGCCGCGGTCGATGCGCTATTGGAGGGGCCCGGCGAAACCGCCCGGGCGCGATAGTCCTGGGGCTCAATAGCTCTCGTATGATTTCTCGTCGGTTAGGGCCGAGCCGAACAGCAGGTCGATCTGCTTCTTGGTGGCGGCGCGGCGATCGTTGGTCAGATAGACCGAGCGGGCCAGCTCGACGAAGTGCGGGCCGAAGTCCTTGGCGGCCTCACAGGCGCGCAGCGCATCCTCGATCTCCCACAGAGCCTCGTTGGCCCGCTTGAGTTCGGTTTCCAGGCGCGCCAGCTCGGCACTCTGCGGCATGGCCCCGGCGCGGGCGGCGCGGAGGATATCGAGCGCGTGCACCACGTTCCTCAGCTTGTCGGGATCGGTAATTCGCTCGGCCTTGATCTCGAGGATCGAGATCTTGTCGATCAGCTCGCCCGGCGAGACCGCGACCTCGATCAGCCGCGCATCGCCCGCCGCCGCGGTGCTTCCTTCGACCATCTCGCTGTCCCTACCGACGGCACGACCCTGCATGGTCGCTATTCCCCAGGCAACCCACTCCAATGCGACGAGGCGCACCCTTGCGCGGCGCGGCGCCGTCGGGCATAGGGATCATTTCGCGCCGGCCTGTCAAGGCCAGGCTGCGGCCCGAACGCTTAGAGTCCCGCCCATGCAGCCACGGTAAGCCCTTTGCAGCGCAACTCCATCGCCATCTACAGCTGCGGCGAACTGATCGGCGACGCGACCTGGAAGCTGCCGGTGCTGCGCGCGGCCCGCAGCCTGTTCCCCGAGCACCACATCTGCTGGCTGACCAGCTCCGACACGGTCTTCGCAACCCGGCTGCGGCCACTGGTCGAGGGCCTGCTCGACGAGGTGACGGTATGTCACGACTTGGCGCGCGGCGGCTGGGACCTGATCCGGCCGCTGCCCCTGCCGCAAGGCTTCGAGATTCTGATCGACACCCAGTCCAACCTGCTGCGCAGCCTCGTCGTGCGGCGCATTCCGCACCGACTCTATCTCTCGACGACGGCGCGCTTCCTGCTGTCGGACCGCCGCCCGCCCTGGCCCTACCGCAAGCCAGCCCACCAAGTGCACCGGCTGCTGCTGCTGCTCGAACTGGCGGCCGGACGGACCGCCGCGATCGATCGCGTCCGTCTGCCGGTGCCGCAGGATTTCGCCAGCAAGGCCGCGCGGCTGCTGCCGCCCGGCCGGCGCTATCTGGGCCTGGCCCCCGGCGCCGGCAGCCGCAACAAGTGCTGGCCGCTAGAGCGTTTCATCGAGGTGGCGGCCTGGCACCGCGGCCAGGGCGGAGTCCCCGTCTTCATCCTCGGCCCGAACGAGCTGGAGTGGCTGCCCAGGATCAAGGCGGCGCTGCCCGAGGCCCTGTTCCCCGAGCAGGAGAGCGCCGTCTGGGGCGAGGGCTTCTCGCCGATCCGGACCATCGCGCTGGCCGAGCGCCTGACCGCGGCGGTGGCCAACGACGCCGGCGTCGGTCACATGCTGGCCGCGGCGGACATCCCGCTGCTCACCCTATTCGGCCCGACCAACGCGGAGAAGTTCCGGCCTTTGATCAGCCGCGGCGAGGTCCTGGCGGCGGAGAGCTATGGCGGCCAGGACCCGGCCCTGATTCCCACCGCGGCGGTCATCGAGCGCGTTGCGGCGCTGCTGGACAGCTAACGCCGTCCCCGCGCGGTCAGCTTCTCGGGGCTGCAGGGATAGGGCGCCAGGTTGTCCAGGAACTGCTCGGCGCAGCGCCGCCAGGTGAAGCTCAGGGCAAAGGCGCGGCAGTCGTCGCGCGAGACGGCGAGCGCGCGCTCCGCCGCCCGGGCCAGATCCTGGTCGAGCACGCCAACGGCGGCGCCGTTGACCAGGTCGAGCGGCCCGGTGACCGGATAGGCGGCAACCGGCAGGCCGCTGGCCAGCGCCTCCAGCAGCACCAGGCCGAAGGTGTCGGTGCGGCTCGGAAAGACGAAGACGTCGGCCGCGGCGTAGTGGCGCGCCAGCGCCTCGCCGGTCTTGGCGCCGGTGAAGTGAACCGCGGGATAGGCCTGGCGCAGCGAGGCAAGCTGCGGCCCGTCGCCGACCACCACCTTGCTGCCGCGCAGCTTGAGCTTCAGGAAAGCCTCGATGTTCTTCTCGACGGCGACCCGGCCGACGTAGAGGAAGATCGGCGCCTCCAACTCGTAGAGCCGCTCGGCGCGCGGCCGGAACAGCTCGGTGTCGACGCCGCGCGACCAGGGCACCAGGTGGCGGAAGCCGCGCCCCTCGAGCTCGCGTCGCAGGCTCCCGGTCGCCACCATGACCGCGCGCGAGGGCGCGTGGAAGCGGCGCAGCAGGGCGTAGAGCCAGTTCGGCGGGATGCCGAAGCGGGCGTTGATGTACTCCGGAAAGCGGGTGTGGAACGAGGTGGTGAAGGGCAGGCCGCGCTTCATGCAGAACCTGCGTGCCGCCTGGCCGACCGGGCCTTCGGTCGCGATATGGATCGCCTGCGGTGCCGCCTGCCGGGTGAGCTTCGCGATACGCCGGCCCGGCATGAGCGCCAGGCGGATCTCCGGATAGGTCGGACAGGCAACCGAGACGAAGTCGTTCGGCGCGATCACCGTGATGCGGTGGCCCAGCGCCTGCAGCTCGTCGCGCACGCGCGACAGCGTGCGCACCACGCCGTTGATCTGTGGGTACCAGGCGTCGGTCGCGATCAGGATGTGCAATGGAGAAGCTCAGCCAGCCGTGGCGGCCACGTGCGCCGGCGCGGCCTCGGGCAGGTCGCGCACCTCGGCCCAGTGCACGATCTCGAGCCGGCCGTCGAGATGCTCGACCAGCGCCGTGCAGCTCTCCACCCAGTCGCCGTCGTTGCAGTAGAGCACGCCGTCGATGGTGCGGATCTCGGCCTTGTGGATATGGCCGCAGACCACGCCGTCGACCCGGCGTCGGCGCGCCTCGGCGGCGACCGCCGCCTCGAAGTTGTCGATAAACTGGACCGCGTTCTTGACTTTGTTCTTGAGGTAGGCGGAGAGCGACCAGTAACCGAAGCCGAGTTGGCGGCGCGCCAGGTTGAACCAGTGGTTGGTAGCGAGCGCCAGGTTGTAGGCGCGGTCGCCCAGGTAGGCGAGCCACTTGGCGTAGCGGATCACGCCGTCGAACTGGTCGCCGTGCATGACCAGCAGACGGCGGCCGTCGGCGGTGACGTGGACGATCTCCGGCGTCACGAAGACGCCGCCGAAGTGCACGCCGGCATAGTCGCGCAGCGCCTCGTCGTGGTTGCCCGGCACGTAGATTACGCGGGTGCCCTTGCGCGCCTTGCGCAGCAGCTTCTGCACCACGTCATTGTGACTCTGCGCCCAGTACCAGGATTTCTTGAGGCGCCAACCGTCGACGATGTCGCCAACCAGGTAGAGGTAGTCCGACTCGCTGCAGCGCAGGAAGTCGAGCAGGTAGTCCGCCTGGCAGCCCCGCGTGCCGAGGTGAATGTCGGAGATCCAGATCGTGCGGTAGCGGACCGCTTGAACCTTGCCGTACATCAGGGCGCGACTCCGGGCGACCGCCTGTGGATAACCAAAGTCGCTCGCAGGTATCAGCAATCTGTGTAAGAAATAAGAAAGAAGATACCGCTAGAAGCTTTATAATGAGAACTTCATCGAGCCGTAACAAAACCGAAACAAGTACAAGGTGAACGACAGGCCAATGCACGATTCGGCAGCGATCGACGCGCGACGGAGGGCCAGCGACGCCGCGCTGCCGGCGCAAAGGCGCGTCCTCGTCATCCTCAACCCGGCGGCCGGGCAGCGCCGGCGCGGCCTGGTCGAGGCGACCCTGGCGGCGCTGCGCGCGGGCGGTTGCGACCTTACCCTGAAGCCGACCGGCGGGCCGGGCCACGCCGCCGACCTGGCCGGTGCGGCGCGCAGCGGCGCCTGCGACGTGGTCGTGGCTGCCGGCGGCGACGGCACGGTGAACGAGGTGATCAACGGCCTGCTGGCGGCCAAGGGCAGCGTGCCTCTGCCGCCGCTCGCCATCCTGCCGCTCGGCACCGCCAACGTGCTCGCGGCCGAGATCGGCCAAGCGATCACGCCGGCCGCGATCGCGAAGACCGTGGCAGAGGGCGCGCCGCAGTCGATCTGCCTGGGCCGGGCGAGCTTTCACGACGCCACCGCCAAGGACAAGGGCGGCCCGCGCGAGCGGGTCTTCGTCATGATGGCCGGCGCCGGCTTCGACGCCCATGTGGTCGAGCATGTGAACCTGGGCTTGAAACGCCTGATCGGCAAGGGCGCCTATGTCTGGGAGAGCGCCCGCCAGCTCGCCTGCTTCGGCTTCCCGCGCTACCGCGTGACGATCGACGGCAAGGCCCACGACGCGGCCTCGGTGATCATCGCCAACGGCCGGCACTACGGCGGGCGCTACGTGGTGGCGCCCGAGGCGCAGCTGGCCGATCCCTGCCTCTATGCGCTGCTGTTCGAGCGCGGCGGCCGCCTGGCGACGCTGCGCTACGGCGCGGCGCTGGTCGGCGACCGTCTGCCCTATCTGCCCGACGTGCGCCTGGTCGCCGCCCGCGAGATCGTCATCGAGGGCCCGGCGGGCGATCCGGTGCAGGGCGACGGCGACCTGCTGGCCCGCCTGCCGGTGCGCGTCTCACTGCTTCCCGAGGCACTCCGCCTGGTCATGCCGCCGGTTCGAAACAGAGGACGCTAGTGCGATGTTCCGGCCGCTCGCAGGCGTCGTAGTGCTTTGTCTCTGCCTGCTACTCGCGCCAGCGGCGCGGGCCGAGCCGGTTGAATTCATAGCGCTGGGCGACATGCCCTACGGCGAGGACCAGGTGAAGAGCCTCGCCTACATCGGCAATCAGATCCGCAAGGGCGGCTACCCCTTCGTAATCCACTACGGCGACATCAAGGCCGGCGACGGCGCCTGCAGCGACGCGCTGCTGAGCGAGCGGCGCAAGATCGTCTATGGTCTGCTCGAGGGCCGCGTGTTCTACACTCCCGGCGACAACGACTGGACCGATTGCGATCGCAAGGAGGCGGGAAGCTTCGACGAGATGGAGCGGCTGCGCTTCCTGCGCCGGCTTTTCTTTACCGACGGCTTGCCGTCCATTCCCGACTGGCGCATCAGACGTCAGGCGCCCGGCTATCCGGAAAACGCGCACTGGGAATGGGAAGGGCTGCTGTTCGTCACGCTGCACATCGTCGGCAGCGACAACGGGCGCCACGAGATCAAGAACTCCGACGTCGCCGCAGCCCTCGATGCCGTCGACGCGCGCGACCAGGCAAACCTGGTGTGGCTCGACTTGGCCTTCGAGCGCGCTCGGCTGAGCAGCGCCGTCGGCTTGGTCGCTATCATTCACGCCGATCCCTACGAGATCGAGCACCGCGCGCAGCGCAACCAGCCTTGCACCAAGACTCTGCGCACCGACTGCAATCCCTATCTTCCCTTCCTCGAGCGCCTGACCGAGCAGGCCGACCGCTTCGACAAGCCGGTGCTGCTGATCCACGGCAGCACCAACAAGTTCTGCCTCGATCGAGGCTTCGGCGGCTGGCGCGCGCAGAAGCTCTGGCGCCTCAACGGCCCGGGTGACTTCGTGACCGTAGACGCTGCGGTCGTCACCTTCGATCCCGCGGCGCGCGAGCCCTTCGCCGTGCACGGACTCCTGTCAGGCGATTCGCTGCCGGCGTGCCTGGTCCAATAGGGCGACGCGCGGCGCCTACGCCCCCGCGACGGTCAAGCCATCAACGCGCAGAGTGGGCGCGTCGGTGCCGTAGCGAAATACCAGGTCATTGGCAGGCGTCAGCTTGCGGAACATGTCCTTGAGGTTGCCGGCGACGGTCAGCTCGCTCACCGGGTAAGCGATCTCGCCCTTCTCGATCCAGAAGCCGGCGGCACCGCGGCTGTAGTCGCCGGTCACGCCGTTGACCCCCATGCCCATCATCTCGGTGACGTAGAAGCCCTGCTCGATCTCGCCGATCAGCGCCTCGGGGCTGGCCTCGCCCGGCTCCAGGTAGAGGTTGGTGGTGGCCGGCCCCGGCGGCGCGGCGGTGCCGCGCGCCGCGTGCCCGGTCGACTCGAGGCCGAGCTGGCGCGCCGAGCGCAGGTCGAGCACCCAGGTGGTGAGCTTGCCGTCGGCGATCAGCTCGCGGCGCCGGTTCGGCAGGCCCTCGCCGTCGAAGGGCTTGGAGCGCAGGCCGCGCTTGCGGTGCGGATCGTCGACGATGGTGATGCCGGGGGCGAAGATCTCCTGGCCCATGCGGTCCTTGAGGAACGAGGTGCGGCGCGCGATCGCCGTGCCGTTGATGGCGCCGGCCAAGTGACGCAGCATCGAGTTGGCCACGCGCGGGTCGAACACCACCGGCACCTTGCCGGTCTTGGGCCGGCGCGGCCCCAGGCGCTTGACCGCGCGCTCGCCGGCGCGCCGGCCGATCTCGACCGGGTCGTCCAGGTCGGCGCCAAAGGCCTTGGTGCAGAATTCGTAGTCGCGCTCCATGCCCAGGCCCTCGCCGGCCAAGACGGCGACGCCGACGGAATGGTGCGAGACCGCATAGGTCCCGCCGAAGCCGTTGCTCGCCGCCAGCGCCACAGAGGACTGGCCCCAGCCCGCCTCGGCGCCCTCGGAGTTGGTCACGCCCGCGACGGCACGGGCCGCCTCCTCGCAGGCCCGGGCCCGTTCGATCAGGGCCTCGGGCGGCGGCTCCGCGGCATCGAAGCACTCGATCTCCGGGATCGCGGTGGCGAGCTGGCCGGGCTCGGCCAGGCCGCAGTAGGGGTCTTCCGGCACCGCCCGGGCCATGGCCACGGCGCGCTCCACCAGCTCGGCGAGCGCCGCCCCATGGCGCCCGGGGCGTATGTCGGTCGAGGACACGATCGCCTGGCGCCGGCCGACCAGCACGCGCAGGCCCAGGTCCTGGCTTTCCTCCCTCTCCAGCCGCTCCATCTGGCCGAGCCGCTGGGCGTGCGACAGCGCCGTGGCGTGCACGATGAGCGCGTCGGCCGCCTCGGCGCCGGCCGCCTTGGCCTGCTTCAAGAGGCCGTCCAAGAGATCGAGGGCGTCGTCCGCCTGCATCGGCCCGTCCGTCTGTTCTGCCTAGGGAGAAGCTCGCCGGACTTATATAGGGCGCGGCGGTACAGTTCCATCCCGCAGAGCAATCCCACCATACACCCCCTCCCCGACCCTGCCCCGTCAAGGGGGAGGGAAGAGCTTGGTGAGGCCGCGCGTTCCCTCCACCGCCGGGGGACGGTAGTCACGCACCTAATGCCGGAGATGCACGCCCTTGCCACAGCCAAGGCTGTCGTCCCGGTACGTGTTGCCAGGACCTATTGCCCTATCCCTGCGACGCTCTTACGCCAATTGGGCCCGAGGACAAGCCCCAGGACGACAGCAGTGTGTGCATTGGCGTTGCGACACTGCCGCTATGCCTCGTGTCGCTCCGCCAAGCGGTTGGCCGCGCTGACGATGGCGCGCAGCGAGGCGGTGACGATGTTGGGGTGCAGGCCGACGCCCCAGCGCCGCGTGCCGCAGCCGTTCTCGAGCTCGACGTAGGCGGCGGCCTTGGCGTCGGAACCGGCGCCTACCGCATGCTCGTGATAGTCACGCAGGCGGATCTCGAAGCCGCAGTCCTGGCGCAGCGCGGCGACGAAGGCGTCGATCGGGCCGCTGCCCTGGCCGGTGATCTCGCGCTCCCTGCCCTGGTGCCGGACGGTGGCGGTCAGCTCGCGGCGCTCCGAGGCGTGCGGATCGGGCCGGCTGCGGTGCTCGACGAAGGCGAGCGGCGTCTCGGCCCGCAGGTAGCTCTGCTCGAAGCACTGCCAGATCTTCTCCGGCGTGATCTCGGCGCCGCTGCTGTCGGCGATCTCCTGCACGATGCCGGCGAACTCGACCTGCAGGCCGCGCGGCGGCTGCAAGCCGTGGTCGCGCTCCAGGATGTAGGCGATGCCGCCCTTGCCCGACTGGCTGTTGACCCGGATCACCGCTTCGTAGCTGCGGCCGATGTCGGCCGGGTCGATCGGCAGGTAGGGCACCTCCCAGAGGCCGCTGTTCGAGGTCTTCATGGCCGCCATGCCCTTCTTGATGGCGTCCTGGTGCGAGCCCGAGAAGGCGGTGTGCACCAGCTCGCCGGCGTAGGGATGCCGTTGGTGCACCGGCAACTGGGTGCAGTACTCGGCGGTCGCGCGCAGCGCGTCGATGTCGGAGAAGTCGAGGCCGGGATCGACGCCCTGGGTGAAGAGGTTCAGACCCAGGGTCACCAGGTCGACGTTGCCGGTGCGCTCGCCGTTGCCGAACAGCGTGCCCTCGATGCGGTCGGCGCCGGCCATGACCGCCAGCTCGGCCGCCGCCACGCCGGTGCCGCGGTCGTTGTGCGGATGCACGCTGAGCACGATCGCATTGCGGTCGCGGATGTGGCGGCTGAACCATTCGATCTGGTCGGCATAGACGTTGGGCGTCGCCATCTCGACGGTGGCCGGCAGGTTGAGGATCACCTTGCGCGCCGGCGTCGGCCGCCAGACCGCCATGACCGCCTCGCAAATTTCCTTGGCGAAGTCGAGCTCGGTGCCGGTGAAGCTCTCCGGCGAGTACTGGTAGCGCAGGTGGGTGCCTTTCAGGCTTGGCGTCAGGTCGCGGATCAACTCGGCGCCCTTGACTGCAATGTCGACGATGCCCTTGCGGTCGAGGCCGAAGACCACGCGGCGCTGCAGGGTCGAGGTCGAGTTGTAGAGATGCACGATGGCGCGTCTGGCGCCCTGCAGGCTCTCGAAGCTGCGCTCGATCAGGTGGGGACGGGCCTGGGTCAGCACCTGGATGGTGACGTCGTCAGGCACCAGGTCCTCTTCGATCAGCGCGCGCACGAAATCGAAGTCGGTCTGCGAGGCGGCCGGGAAGCCGACCTCGATCTCCTTGAAGCCCATCTTGACCAAGAGGTCGAACAGGCGGCGCTTGCGCGCCCCGTCCATCGGCTCGACCAGCGCCTGGTTGCCGTCGCGCAGGTCGACGGCGCACCAGATCGGCGCCTTGGTGATGCTGCGGCCCGGCCACTTGCGGTCGGGCAGGGCGACCGGCGGGAAGGCCTGGTACTTCTCGATCGGCATGACGGCCATGGCTCTCACTCCTCTCCCGGGCCGGCGCGGCAGGCGCTCGGGCCCTCGGTTCATTGCGTCATAGGGATGAGCGGCGCGGATACAGCCGCCGGCCAGCCGCTAGGCCGGGCGGCCGCCGCTAAGTCGCAGGACCGGGAGGGAATGGACGCCGCAGGACGGAGCCGCGGCAAAGGCCGCTGGGCCAGGCTCAAGAGCATTCATGGGACGGGACTCACTCGGGATCGGACAGGACAGACGGCAGGCGAAAGCCGGCGCGCGGATCAGGCGGCCGGGGCGGTAAGTCGAAGCTGCGTCCGATCGGTCCCAGTGGTCATGGGCGAGAAGGTAGGGGGAAGCGTCGCGGGCGTCAACTATTAGGTCTTGGCGATAGTAACAACAGCCGCTGATTCAATATTGCTACAGACAAGAGAATTTTGTAGGATTGCTACACGCGACGCTACGTGGGGAAGCGGAAGGCCATGGCCGTTAAGGCAGAAGCTCTAATTGTCGACGATAAGACGCACGAAGAGAAACGAATTCGTCTAGAGGAACGTCGAACGCCGGAGCTAGTTATGGCATTTGTAGGCCCGGTTGGCTCTGGGGTTACTAAATCTGGAAATATATTTGCGGAAATCCTTCAATCTGAATATAATTATACAAGCTTCTTTTATAAGGTAAGCCATATAATTAAGGAATCTGGTCATTTCGTAGCTGAGGATATTCCTGACGACATCACAGGAGAGGAGAGAATAAAGAAATATCAGAGTGTAGGAAACAAATTGAGGGAGAAATTTGGAGATAACTATCTTGCGAAAAAATGCATAGACAAAATAGCAAATACTCGTCTTAGCCAAGGAGGGTATCGAGGGAATGAAGACTCGTTAATACCAGAGCCACGAAGATTTGTTCATATAATAGATTCGTTAAAACACCCACGGGAATTGGAGTTCTTAAGGATAGTGTATGGCGACCTATTAACCCTTGTCGGTGTATTCGCTCCTATTTCAGTCCGTCGCGGCCGCCTCCAACGAGATGGCGTGGACAGATCCGAGCTAGATAAAGTTATTACAACAGATGAACATGAAGGTTTTTTGCATGGTCAGAAAGTAAGGGATACTTTTCATAATTCTGACTTCTTCATTAGGAACGACAAGGATAACGATGAAGAGTTAAGAGAAAAGATTGCCCGATTTCTAGACGTTCTTTTCGGCGCAGAAATACGCACCCCGTCACAAGATGAGATTGCCATGCATATGGCAATGTCAAGCGGTGCGAAATCAGCATGTATGTCCCGACAAGTGGGAGCTGCAATATATTCTAATGCAGGCGAACTTTTGGGAGTAGGATGGAATGATGTTCCGAGATTTGGGGGCGGATTGTACTCTCCGGAAGACGGAAAAAACGACCATCGTTGTTATCTGTGGGGGGGGAAGATATGCCACAACGATGATCGGAAGAAGAGACTCAACCAAAAGATACTTGTAGAATTAAAGGAAGAGAAAATTATTTCAGGGTCAGAAACTCAAAAAAATAAAGTATTGTCGGCCTTATTGCGCACAGATATAAAGAATATCATAGAATATTCTCGCTCAATACATGCTGAAATGGAAGCGATCTTATCGGTGGCGAGAGCAGGTAAGAATGGCATAGTGGGCTCAACGATTTATGTGAGCACTTTTCCCTGTCATAACTGTGCGAGACATATCGTAGCCGCAGGAATTCGGAAGGTTATATATATCGAACCATACCCAAAGAGCTTGGCGAAAGATTTGCACAATGACGCAATATCAGAAGATATAAATAAACAAGATAAAATGGTCATTTTTCTGCAGTTTGACGGCGTTGCTCCGAAAAATTTAATGAAATACTTCAAAAGTGGTATTGAACGAAAGAAAAATGGCAGCAAGATATTCGTATCTAGGCGGGATGCAACGCCAATTGTCCAACCACCTCTCGATAGCTTCACCCTATACGAGCAGAAGGTGGTTGAGGAATTGCACGAAGCTGAAAGCTCTGCTACCACGTAAGCAGGCTGGTGGAGGGGGTCATGCGCAGGAAAAAAGATGTACCAACGCAACTTAAATTTGAACTTTGTCAGTCCCCTAGATCGGACGCGCGGGTGAAAGCCTTCCCTAAGGAAAGAAAAGAAGTTTCTAAGATCGCAAGCCTATCTGATGTTCGGCTGGCACGAAATAGAACCATACTAATAAGAAACGTGCGCAGTTCGAAGGTTTTTGATTAGCCCCTTAGCTTTACACTCCACTCTCGACAACGCTCATCGACTTGCCGTCCACCCGCTTGATGGGGACACCCGCGATGTCGGCGTCGTCGAGGCAGAAGACGTTGACGCCGTAGGTGTCGGGCGCCGAGCGCTTCTTGTGGAAGGGGTAGATGCCGCAGGTCTTGCAGAAATAGTGCCTGGCGATCTTCATGTTCCACTGATAGAGGCCGAGGTTGTCCTCGCCAGCCAGGAGGCGCAGCTTGCTCTCGTGCACCGGCGCCATGACCGCGTTCTTCTTGCGGCAGAGCGAGCAGTCGCACTTCGTGAACTCGGTCAGCTCGGTGTCGATCTCGAAGCACACCGTGCCGCAGTGGCAGGAGCCGTGGTAGATCGTCATCGTCGCCTCACTCCCTATCCGCTTGCCGCGCTCCCGCAGCCTCGGCCTCACCGGCGCCCGTTACCGACCGGCTCGGTGGACTTGACTGACAAGGCACACTTGTCGTTCAGGCGCTCGGTGAAAATCACCAGATTGCCGGCCTCATGTCGAGCGCTCGGCGCCAGGATGGCCTGGTACTCGATGAGATTGGCGGCTGCGCCGATCTCGGGGCAGCGACCGGCGTCGAGGGCGTAGGCCGCCAGATCGACGCCCAACTGGGCCAGGCGGTCGTCGATGGTCAAGTCGACGACGCGCTCGAGTCCGACGGCGAGGGAGGCCATCACCCGCCCGACCGAGGGCGGAATGCTGTAACGCGATATGAGGTGATTGGCCTCGGCCAAGGCGCAGTCCCGGGACAAGGAGGTATAGAGCACCGGAAACAGCGTTCCCGGACTCCATCGGCCCGGGCGCCATGAGGGTTCAAGCGGATCGCGGTTCGCAAATACGTGGCGCCAGACCTCGCCCTGCCAGGGAGAGGCGCCAAACGCCTCGAGCAGGTCGGTCAGGCGAGGATCGATGATCAAGTGGCCGGCTCAGAGATAGACGCCTTCGGCCAGCTGGTCGATGGCCCGCAGCACCTCGTCGCTTCGGCCCTGTTGAATGAGATCGGCCGGGCGCTGGTCGCCGAGCGCCTTGTGCCGGCTGAAGACCCAGAGACGCGCTTCTTCCGGCGTATAGAGCTCGCGCAGCCGCATGACGATGTACTCGAGCTCCAGCAGCTTGTGCAGCGTCTCGCCCTGCGGCTGGTTCCGTCCGGCGTTCCAGCGGGACACGGTTTCGGGGCGCGTTCCCAGGATCTGGGCAACGTCGATGCCCTTCATCCCTCCGTCCTGGATGACCCGGAGCTTCTGGGCAACGGCAGTTGTTACGACCTGGGCCATGTGGGTGACTTGAAGATCTCTTGCCAAATAGATTGACGTTTATTTTCTAGATGTCAATTAAGATGACAAGAAATTTAGCCTGGACCCGATTTTCCAGGCAGCACAAAGACTTGGGCTAGCGCGAGCGTCGCCTCCATATCCCCTTCCCGCTGCCCGGCAGCCCCAGCTCCGGCCACAGCCGGTCGATCCTGTCGACCACCTCCTGCGACATGCGGATCTTGCGGCCCCAGTCGCGCCTGGTCTCGGGCGGCCACTTGGTGGTGGCGTCGAGGCCGATCTTGGAGCCGAGGCCGCTTTCGGGCGAGGCGAAATCGAGATAGTCGATCGGCGTGTTCTCGATCACCGTGATGTCGCGCGCCGGGTCCATGTTGGTCGAGATCGCCCACATGACGTCTTTCCAGTCGCGCGCGTCGATGTCCTCGTCCACGACGATGACCCACTTGCTGTAC
Source organism: Kiloniellales bacterium (assembly GCA_050330055.1). GTDB lineage: Bacteria > Pseudomonadota > Alphaproteobacteria > Kiloniellales > JAKSDN01 > JBHJOF01. Next base: position 1,981 of record JBHJOF010000415.1, on the reverse strand, counting down.
ATGAATTGGCGCAGGTACGACCAGACGCCGAGCATCACGCGCTTGGCGTGGCCGGGATAGGCCTTCCTGATCGAGACCACGGCGATGCGGTAACTGCAGGCCTCGGGCGGCAGCCAGAAGTCGCGCACCTCGGGGAACTGCTGCTGCAAGAGCGGCACGAAGACCTCGTTCAGGGCTTCGCCCAGGATCGAGGGCTCGTCCGGCGGCCGGCCGGTGAAGGTCGAGAGATAGATGGGATCGCGCCGCATGGTGATGGCGCTCACGGTGAAGACCGGGAAGGGCTCGACCGCGTTGTAGTAGCCCGTGTGATCGCCGTAGGGGCCCTCGTCGCGGTAGTCGTCCAGGCTGACGTGGCCCTCGATGACGATCTCGGCCTCGGCCGGCACCTTGAGCGGCACCGTCTTGCAGTCGACCAGCTCGACCTTCTGGCCGCGCAGCAGGCCGGCGAAGTGGTACTCCGAAAGCGTGTCGGGCACCGGCGTGACGGCGGCGATGATGGTGCCGGGGTCGGCGCCGATCACCGCGGCCGCCGGCAGCGGCGCGCGCTTCTCGGCCTTCCAGCGCGCGTGGTGCTGCGCCCCGCCGCGGTGCTTCAGCCAACGCATCAGGGTCTGGTCGCGGCCGATCACCTGCATGCGATAGATGCCGAGGTTGAAGGCGTCGGCCTTGTCGCTCTGCGGCTTCGGCCCCTGCGTCACCACCAGCGGCCAAGTGATGAGCGGCGCCGGCTCGTCCGGCCAGCAGGTCTGCACCGGCAGCGCGGAGAGATCGATGTCACCGCCCTGGAGTACGACCTCCTGGCAGGGCGCGCTGCCCACGGTCTTGGGCCGCATGGCCATGACCTGGCGCAGCAGCGGCACCTTCTCCCAGGCCTCGCGCAGGCCGCCGGGCGGCTCCGGCTGGCGCAGGAAGGCGAGCGTCTCGCCGACGGCGCGCAATTCGTGCGGCTCGCGCTCCATGCCCCAGGCGACTCGCTCGACCGTGCCGAAGAGATTGACCAGCACCGGCATGGGATAGCGGCTGCCGTCCTCTTTCGTGACAGTCTCGAACAGCACCGCCGGCCCGCGCTCGGCCAGCAGGCGGGTCTGGATCTCGGTCATCTCCAGCAGCGGCGAGACCGGCGCGGCGACGCGCACGAGCCGCCCCGCGCACTCGAGCCGCTCCATGAAGTCGCGCAGGGATCGATAGGGCATGGGGAAGCTCTCTTGGTTGCAAGCAGGCTTCTTTGCAGCGTCACCAACTACACAGTCGAACCAGCACAAAAAATAGGAGACTGCAAGGCAATGCTATGCTACTTCAGATAGTAGCAGACTACTACTTTTCGAGACCCCTTTGTGAACTGGACAAGACGGCTACTTATACTCAAGAAGCCAGAGGACACCCTGGAGTTCCTGGACCAGGTGAGGGGTCTCGCTGACTGCCACAAGGATTCGCTAGGTTTCTACCCTTTCTCCGCATACAAGCAAAACCAATGATGCACTGATATCAATTCGGCCGCAGTTCGTAGAAGCCATACTGTCAGGAGACAAAACTGTTGAACTCCGCCGACGAGCTTTCAATCTGCACCCAGGCGATCGACTTTGGATTTACACGACGTTTCCGAAGGCGGCAGTGCAAGCATCCGCCATCATCGAAGATGTGTTAGTCGCGGAGCCGATGATCCTATGGGAAAAAGTGGAGAGCAGTTGTCGTCTAACCAAAAGTGAGTTTGATAGTTACTTTGTTGGTGCAGTTTCCGCTTGTGCAATCCGCTTTCGAGATGTTTTTCAAGTTGCTCCTGAGATCAGCCTAAATGCGCTTCGTCAGGAAGCGTGCGGCTTTCACCCCCCACAAAATCTAATGTGGATTCCGGAACGACATCCTTTATGGACATTGTTTCAATCCATATTGGAGACGTCGACCATTCCTGCGCTCGCTTAGTTTGGTGCAGATTGCCGATTGCGTTCGCGCGCGTTCTTCAGATTCTGTCCCGATCCGCCTA
>JBHJOF010000414.1:0-7524 GCA_050330055.1 Kiloniellales bacterium | reverse complement strand
TCACGGCCTACCTGAAGGAGACTGACCAGGTGCTCCAAGGTAAGGAGGAGCTCGTGCAGAAGCTTGAGGCCGAGCATGGGCGCGTGCAGCGCGAGATGGACAAGCTCTACCGGCTCTATCTCGACGACGAGATACCCAAGGAAGGCTTCGGCAAGCGCTATCGGCCTCTTGAGACTCGCCTCAAGCAGATCGAGGAGCAGATCCCCCGGGTCCAGGCCGAGCGCGACATCCTCAAGATGCACTACCTCTCAAGCGACCAGATCATCCACAACGCCCAGGACCTCTGCGCGAACTGGGAGGAGGTGCCGGCAGAGGTCCGCCGCGACCTCATCGAGAGCATCACCCAAGAGATCGTGGTGGGGGAGCGGGAAGTGGACATCGCCCTCCACTACGCACCTCCGATACCGAGCCAAACCAACGGCCTACCGGCCGGGCGACACCGAACCGAGCCGCATGACACCTCGAACGAAATCCAAGCATCTCAACGAAATGATGGCAGCTTGGCAACGCGACCCCAGGGATTCATGGCGGCGACCAGCTGCACCCGGGCCGGGTAGGTGACATGCGCATTGGCCCGCGCGATCGAGACGCGGCCGCTTTCAAGGGGTTGCCTGAGTGCTTCCAAGGTCGCCCTCGGGAACTCGGGCAGCTCATCTAGAAAGAGGACTCCGCGGTGGGCCAAGGACACCTCGCCCGGCCGCGCGCGCAGGCCGCCGCCGACCAGGGCCGGCAGCGAGGCCGAGTGGTGCGGGTCGCGAAAGGGCCGGCGGCGCAACAGCCGCCCGCCCTCCAGCACGCCCGCCACCGAGTGGATCATCGAGACCTCGAGCGCCTCGGCCGGCTCGAGCGGCGGCAAAAGTCCCGGGAGTCGCTGGGGCAGCATCGAATTGCTGGCGCCGGGCGGACCGATCATCAGCAGGTTGTGGCCGCCGGCCGCCGTCACCTCGAGCGCCCGCTTGGCGGTCTCCTGGCCCTTGATGTCGGCCAGGTCGAGCGCGGCCACGCCCGGCGACTCCAACGCCGGCCTGGGCGGCGTCAGCACCTGGCTGCCCTTGAAGTGGTTGATCAACGCCAGGAGCGAGGCCGGCGCCAGGATGTCGAGACCCTCGGCCCAGGCCGCCTCGCCGCCCTGTGCCGCCGGGCAGATCAGGCCGCGCCCGGCCGCCAGCGTGGCAATCGCGCTGGGCAGCACGCCGGCCACTGTGGTGATGCGCCCGTCGAGCGCCAGCTCGCCCAGCGCCGTAAAACCCGCGATCTCCTCGCCGGGCAGCACCCCCATGGCGACCAAGAGGCCGATGGCGATCGGCAGGTCGAAGTGGCTGCCTTCCTTGAGCAAATCGGCCGGCGCCAGGTTCACGGTAATGCGCTTGGCCGGCAGCGCCAGGCCGAGCGCGTCGAGCGCGGCTCGGACCCGCTCGCGGCTCTCGGCCACCGCCTTGTCGGGCAGCCCCACGACATTGAAGGCCGGCAGGCCGGCGGCCATCTGCACCTGGACGTCGACCGCCACCGGGTCGATGCCCATGAGCGCCACGGTGTTGACCCGCGCCACCATGTCAGCGCTCCCCCCTCACGCCCACGTGCCTCCCCCGTCTCCGAGTACCAGCCGCTAGCCTCGTCTACCGCCACGGGCGGCGCAAGCGATGACTGGGATGCTCGGGGGGAGGGCGCCCGCTTCAGGCCTTCGCGGCTCCGTGCCGTCTGACGGGAGGCGCCCGGACGGGGAACCCCGGTTCAGCCGTAGCCCTTGGGGGCGTCGGGGGCTGGCGGCTCGAATCGCAGGATGTTTGCGCCGTCACTGAACCTTTTCAGGACCCGCCAGGCGGGCAGCACGACGGTGACCGTGGTGCCCCGGTTCTCCTCGCTCTCGAGCCTTATGGTGCCGCCATGCAGCTCGACCAGCCGCTTGGTCAGCGCGAGGCCCAGGCCGGTGCCCTCGCGGCCCGACTTCTGGTAGGCGTTCTCGACCTGGACGAAGGCGGCGAAGGCGCGCGGTATCTGGTCGCGCGGAATGCCGATCCCGGTATCGACAACGACCAGCCGCAGGTCGCCGCGGCCGTCGGTGCGGATGTCGACCGACACGTCGCCGCCGTCGCCGGTAAACTTCAGCGCGTTGGACAGGAGGTTGAGCAGCGCCTGCTTGACCATCCGGTGGTCGGCGCGAACCAGAAGCGGCCGGAACAGCGTCGTCGAGCGCAGGCGTATCTTGCGCGCCACCGCCTGCGGCATGACGATGTCGAGCACCGCGTCGACCAGCTCGGCGACGTCGAAATCCTCCTCGCTCAGCGTGAGCATTCCCGACTCGGCCTTCGACAGATCGAGCAGGTCGTTGATGAGCGACAGCAGGTGGCTGCCGCAGTCATGGATGTGACGGATGTACTCGGCGTAGCGATGGGGCTGCACCTTGCCCATCACTTCGTTGAGGATGATCTCCGAGAAACCGACGATCGAGTTCAGCGGCGTGCGCAGCTCGTGGCTCATGTTCGCCAGAAACTGCGACTTCATGGCGCTCGCCTGCTCGGCCGTCTGCTTGGCGATGCGCAGCTCGCGCTCGTGCGACTTGCGCTCGGTGATGTCGCGCAGCGTGGCGATGTGGGCCATCTCGCCGTCCCACAGCGAGCGTATCACGCGCATTTCCGCCACGCGGTCCAGGCTGTACCGGCTCACCAGGTCGAGCTCGCAGCGCAGCAGACCCTCCAGCGGCACGCCCAGCATCTCGCCGAGCAGGTCGGTTGCCGAGCACTCGAGCAGCTCTTCGGCCGCCGGATTGACGAAGCGCACGATGCCGGCGGCATCGACCACGATGATCGCGTCGGCGTTGTCGACGACCAGGCTCAGGAAGCGTCCGTTGGACAGCTCGAGCTCGCGCAGGCTCCGTTCGAGCGACTGGCGGAGCAGATGCTGCTCCAGCGCGAGCCGCAGTCTCGACAGCAGCATCTTGGGGGTAAAGCCATCCTTGAGGATGACGTCGTGCACGCCGTAGCGGGTCGTTTCCCAGGCCACTTCGCGGTCGCGTGCCGAGCAGAGCACAGCGACCGAGGTGTCCAACCCCAGCTGCAGGATGCTGATGGCGGTCTCCAGCCCGGTACTGTCCGGCAGCTCCAAGGCAAGAAGGACCAGGTCGAAGCGCTCGCCGTTCAAGCATTGCAGAGCGGAGGCGAGGCTCCCACATCGCCTGACTTCTATGGTGCCTTCGAACTCCTGCGAGAGCGCATTTTCCAGAAAGCCTGAGAAGTCCGGGTCGCTTTCGACCAGCAGCAACCTGGCGGTTAGGCCGGTCCGCTTCACCCTGTCCGGTTTGGCCGGGCTTGTCCCGGACGGTCTCACCGCCGCTTAGCCTCCCAGCACCCTATATGAGCCGCTCGGCCTTATGGCCAGGCGTTTGCCTATGCTTTTGGTATAGGTTCCAATTGGTTAACAAGACATTAACGGGCGGTGGGCGGCGGTATGGGCGTGCGACCCGTCCCTCCCCGCGGCTAGAGCATGATCCGATCCGATTGAATCGGATCATGCTCTATGACATCTTGATTGGTCGGATTTTCGGACGGCGAACCGGTTTCCACTTCGCCTGAAAATGCTCTAGGGAGCAGGCTGGAGACCGAGGCCGGCCAGCACCTTCTGCTTGTCCGAAAGGTCGCCGACCACCCTGCGCATCGGCGGCGGCAGCTCTTTTACCACCGTAGGCGTCGCCAGGATCCGGCCCTGTTGCGCTTCGTCCGGCTGTTCCAGGATATCGATGACGACCAGCTCGAACCGGCCCCCCAGATCCCGCTCGCAGATGCGCTCCAGGTTGCGGACCGCCAGCTCGGAGCGCGCGGTGCGGCCGGTTATGAAAAGCTTCAGCACATACCTGGGCTGCGGGGTGGCGCTCACTGGTCATTCAGGTCCGACTGTTGGTCCGGCGGCCGGCGAACCGAGGGGACCATGTGGTCGCGATAGTAGGCGGCGAGATATCCCATCATCTCGATGAACAGCATGCGGGCTTCCTCGACCACCACGTAGGCGGGTCGATGCTCGATGCTGCCGGCGACCCGCTTGATCGCCATGGAATGAATCTCGACCATGTCCCTGGGGCCGGCGCGCAGGAATCCGAGACGCTGCGCCAGCACCCGCAGGCCCTGGGATACCCTGCGATCCGCGTTGGCGGCCTCCGCCTCCAGCGTCTGATCGATCAAGCTGCCGTACTGCTCGACCAGCAGCTCGAAGGTGTCGGGCGAGGCGTCCTGCAATCGTTCCTGGCCGTAGGCGCCCGCCGTGATCAACGATGTGCCGGGCGAGGCGATCTTCTCCAGTGACGCGAACTCGGTTGCTTGCCGGCGTTTCGTTCGCTCCTCCTCCAGGGACTCCAGGAGACGCTGCCGCTCGACGGCGTAGCGCAACGCGCGGGCCAATATGTCCGCATGCAGGTTCTCCTTGACCAGGTAGTCCTGGGCGCCGTGCTGCAAAGCCAGCAGGCCCACATGCTCATCGTCCAGGCCGGTCACGACCACGATCGGTATGGCGCGGTGGGGTATCGTCTGCTTCGTCTGATCGAGCGTTGCCATGCCCTGCGAGTCCGGCAGACCGAGATCGAGAACGATGACGTCGAAGGCCTCCTCATCGAGTAGCGCGAGTGCGTCTTGCAGGCGCACCCGATGGGTCAGGTCGAAGGGACTGCCGCTATGACCGTTCAGCAATTCCCGCAACAGCCTGGCGTCGCCCGGATTGTCCTCGACGTGCAATACTCTGACCGGCTGGTTCGTCATCTATCCTCACTCAAGCGCTGATCACGCGGACGGCAGCTTCACGATCGAGAACCAGAAGCTGTCGATGCTTTGCACCACGTCGATAAAGCTGTTCATGGTAACGGGCTTGGTGATGTAGCAGTTCGCATAGAGCTCGTAGCTGCGCAGCACGTCGTACTCGTCGGCCGAGGTGGTGAGCACCACCACCGGGATGCGGCGCAGCGTCTGATGCTGCTTCACCTCCTTCAAGACTTCGCGGCCGTCCTTGCCCGGGAGGTTGAGGTCGAGAATGATGAGGTCGACCTTCGGCGCATCGACGAACTCGCCCTCGCGAAGCAGGTAGCGCATCGCCGCGTCGCCGTCCGGGACGACCGCAAGGTTGTTGCGGACCTTCGCTTCCTTCAGCGCTTCCCTCGTCAGCCTCACGTCCCCTGGGCTATCCTCGACCAAAAGTATCTCTATTGGGACTATCCTTGATTGGCTATTCATAGCCCATTCCCTAGCATAGGTGAGAGCGCAAGGCAAAAAATACTACTATAGCGAGGCGTAGGTTCGAGCCCCAGCGGCCCTGGAGACGGCAAGCGTGCTCACCGCCACACGGATGGCCGGGTAGATAGGCGTCCCGGCTCGGCGGTCGCAGAGGAAGTCTTTGGAAAATCTGGAAAACTTTTCCCTGGCCCGCCGCGGAGGCCGGCGCCGCTTGCTGCGCGCGGCGACGCGCCAGGTGGCTCAGTCCGGCTTTCGGATGGTGAAGCAGAAGCGCGCCCCCGCCTCGACCGCCGGATCGAGCCAGATGCGGCCGCCGTGGCGCTCGACGATCTTCCTGCAGAGGCTGAGCCCGACGCCGGTCCCCGGATAGGCGTCGCGTCCGTGCAGGCGGCGAAAGATGATGAAGACCTGCTCGCCGTGCTGCGGCTTGATGCCGATCCCGTTGTCCTGGACGGCGAAGCGCCACTCCCCTTGCCCCTCTTCGACCGAGACATGCACGCGCGGCGCCAGGCGGTCGCGGAACTTGATCGCATTGCCGAGCAGATTGAGGAAGAGCTGGCCGATCTGCGTGCCGTCACCTTCGATCACCGGAAGCGGATCACTGGTGATCTCGGCCCGGCTCTCGTCGATCGCCGTTTTCAGATCGATGCGGCACCGGTCGAGCACGGCGTTGCAGTCCACCGGTTGCCGGACCATCTCATGGGCGCTGAGCCGCGCCAGGCGCAAGAGATCCTGAATCAGAGCCCGCATGCGCGACGCGCCGTCCACCGCGTAGCTCAGGAACTCGTCCGCGTCACTGTCGAGCTTGCCGGCATAGCGGCGCTGCAGCAGCTCGCAGTAGCTGCCGACCATGCGCAGCGGCTCCTGCAGGTCGTGCGAGGCGGCATAGGCGAACTGCTCGAGCTCGACGTTCTTGCCGAGCAGCTCGGCGGCCTTTTGCTTGAGCGCCCGCTCGGCCGCCTTGCGCTCGGTGATGTCGCGGATGATGCCGATGAAGATCGGCTCGTTACCGCGGCGGGCCTCGCCGACTGAAAGCTCCATCGGGAAGGTGGTGCCGTCTTTGTGCTGACCAACAACCTCGCGGCCGATACCGATGATCTTGCGCTCTCCGGTCAGGCGATAACTGGCGATGTAGCCGTCGTGCTCCTCGCGGTAGGGCGCCGGCATCAGCATCTTGACGTTGCGGCCGATCGCCTCCTGCGCGCGGTAGCCAAAGAGGCTCTCGCAGGCCCGGTTGTAGGACTGGATGATGCCGGAGCCGTCGATCACCACGAGACCGTCGACCGCGGTGTCGAACACCGCCCGAAGCTGCGCCTCGCTGTCGCGCAGGGCCTGTTCGGCCGCCTTGCGCTCGGTGATGTCGCGGATAATGCCGATGAATATCGGCTCGCCACCGCGGCGGGCCTCGCCGACCGAGAGCTCCATCGGGAAGGTCGTGCCGTCCTTGCGCTGGCCGACCACCTCGCGGCCGATGCCGATGATCTTGCGCTCTCCCGTCCGGCGATAGCTCTCGATGTAGCCGTCGTGCTCCTCGCGGTAGGGCGCCGGCATCAGCATCTTGACGTTCTGGCCGATCGTCTCCTCGGCAGTGAAGCCGAACAGGGCCTCGCAGGCCCGGTTGTAGGATCGAATCGTGCCGCTGCCGTCGATCACAACGAGGCCGTCGACCGCGGTGTCGAACACCGCCCTAAGCTGCGCCTCGCTGTCCTGCAGGGATTGCGCGGTGTGACTCTGCTCAGTCTGTTGCATGACAGTCTTTTCCAAAGGGCCAGCCTGCTCCGCGCGAGTGCGGACTATCCTAATGGCATAGACCTTGGAAAAAGAGAAGAGGGAGATCAGGTCGCCGCGGCCGGGCCCTGCCAGCCGCCGCCGAGCGCCTGGAACAAGGCGACCGAGGCCTGCAGGCGGGTGAAGCGGACCTGCACCACCTGGTCCTCGGCGGAAAAGAGGCTGCGCTGGGCATCCAGCACGGTCAGCAGGTCCTCGGCGCCGGCCCGGTAGCGCGCTTCGGCCAGCTGGTAGCCGAGCCGGGCCTGCTCCTGCGCCTCGAGCTGCAGCGCCTCCTGCTCGCTCGCCTTGCGCAGCGCGATGAGCGCGTTCTCGACGTCGGAAAAGGACTGGATCACGGTCGCGCGATAGCTCTGCACAAGCTCGGCCCGGCGCGCCTCGGCGAAGTCGACCTGGCCTTCGATGCGGCCGCCGTCGAACAGCGTCTGCGCCAAGCTCGCCGCAAGGCCGATCGAGGTGCGGATCGGATCGAAGACCGAGGAGACCGCGATGATTTCGGCCCCGCCGCGGCCGGTCAGCTCGACGC
>JBHJOF010000413.1:0-21764 GCA_050330055.1 Kiloniellales bacterium | reverse complement strand
GGGCGGCCAACGGGCACGGGTCGCGCTGCTGCGCTGCCTGCTGTCGGCGCCGCGCGCCCTGCTGCTCGACGAGCCCTTCGCCAAGCTCGATGTCGCCCTGCGGGCTCGCTTTCGCAGCTTCGTGTTCGAGCACGCCCAAGCCCAGCGCCTGCCGACCCTGCTGGTCACCCATGACCCGGCGGACGCGCGCGCGGCCGGCGGCCTGCTGCTGGAGATCGGCGCCGGCGCGCCGTTGCCGGGAATATCCCATGCCGGGACCGCGGAAACGCCGCCCTCCGAGAACCTTGCCTCCAAGGGAGCAACGGCCCGCTCCGGAACCGGGCCAGGTGCCGGATAACTGTTGCATTTTCGTCCCTTAACAAATTTAACCCTATTCTGCAGAGAGCTACCGCTGTTGTCTTTTCACCTCGTTCGCGCCATCATGTGCCAACGATTTGGTTTGATGATGGCTCCGCTTGCCGGTCCCCGTGCGGGGCAAGCGCCACTATGGGGGTGGAGTGGTGATGCGGGCGGCGCCAGCCAGCTGACCTGAACCGCTTTCCATCGGCTAACCCGAATAAGCCGAAGTCGTTTCGATAGTGAGGGAGTCACCGATAAATGGCACGTTTTAGGATTCTGGGAGCCTTCGCTGCTCTCAGCCTGCTGGCAGGCTGCGTCGGCTACGACATCGAAGCCATGCGCAATGTCCAGCCGACCGGCAGCGAGTTCACCCGGGCGCTCACCGAGGAATACAGACAGATCACGCTATTCGAAGCGGACGAGATGTACGACTGGCGCGACGCCGGCTATTTCGCGCGCAAGGGGCTGCGCGCAGCAGGCGGCGAAGCGGTCGAGCCAGAAGAAGTCGCCAACTGGAATCTGCCGGGTGACAAGGTCGACGAACTGTCGTCGGCAAGGGCGCGCATGGTCGATCTGCTGAACGCCAACGCGCGTGAAACTGTGCCACAGGTTGCGGCGCACGCGCAGGGCCGCTACGACTGCTGGATCGAGCAGCAGGAGGAGAACCATCAGCCGGATCACATTGCCGCCTGTCGCGATGATTTCTATGCGGCGCTCGCCGCGCTCGAGGACGCGATGAAGCCGGCGCCAACTGCCGAGATGCCGATGGCAAGGCCGGAGCCCTACGTGGTCTTCTTTGCCTTCGACAGCGCGATCCTGACCTCGGAGGCCGAGGGCATCATCGACGATGCCGTCGCCGCAGCGCAGAATATGGCGGGTGCCGAGTTCTCGGTAACCGGCCATGCCGACCGCGCCGGTCCGGAGGACTACAATGTCAGGCTGTCGATCCGCCGTGCAGAATCGGTGCGGGACGCGCTGGTCAGCCGCGGTATCGCCGCGGGCGACATCAGCGTCGCCGGACGCGGCGAGTCCGAGCCGGCCGTACCGACGCCGGACGGCGTCGCGGAGCAGGCCAACCGTCGCGTGGTGATCATCATCCAATAGGACGCCACGCAAGCCTTGTCGGGAACGGCGTCGCCGCGGCGGCGCCGTTCCTTTTTGACCCGCCGCAGGCTCTCCGGCCAGCCTGCGGGCCGCGCTCGGGCCGCTCGGAGGCTGCGGAATTGCGCCATCCGCCCCCATGGAAAAATCTGCGCGGGTCTCCTAGAATTGTTGGCGGACCGCGGCGCGCCGCAGGATTGGGGGGTGTTCCGGCCAGCAGCGGCACCGGAGGAGTGAGAGCCATGTACAGCGAGACCACGCGCTCGATCCGGATCACCGTAAAGCCGGTCTATCTCGAGGAGCAGTCGTCCCCGGCGGACAGCCACTTCGTCTGGGCCTACCACGTGCACATCGAGAATATGGGCAACGACCGGGTACAGTTGTTGACGCGCTACTGGCGGATCACCGACTCGCTCGGCCGAGTGCAGGAGGTGCGCGGCGCCGGCGTGGTGGGCGAGCAGCCGGTACTGGAGCCCGGCGGGTCCTACGAGTACACCAGCGGCACGCCGTTGACGACCCCGTCGGGCATCATGGTCGGCACCTATGAGATGGAGGCAGCAGACGGCGAGCGCTTCGACGTGGCGGTGCCCGCCTTCTCGCTCGATTCGCCGCATCAGCGCGTCAACCTGCACTAGGCCCCGGCCGGGCCGCCCCGCCGGTGAGCGGCCCCCGACCCTGTCCGTCCCGATCGTCCCGCTGCCGAATGCGTTGCCCTCCTGCACGAAAGCGAAACGGTGCCGGCCTGGCGGCGCCTCATAGCGCGGCGGCTCGCCGCGGCACTCGCCTCAGGGCTCGCCAGCGAACCGTTCTTTGCTATGCTCGGCGCGCGAAGTCGGGGACGGCGATGATCCAATGACAGCAAGGGGGGAGGCGGCCATGCCCGGCGACGCCGGCAAGGCCCGGCACGGCAAGAACGCACCCGTAGGGACAAAGCCGGAAGCAGCCACGCGGGTCATGGCATGATCGACCTGCGGCCGATTCTTTTCGTCGTCGGCATACTGCTTAGCATCCTGGCGGTCGCCATGGTCATCCCGGCGATCGTCGATGCCGCCATCGGCAATCCGGACTGGCAGGTCTTCGCCTCCTCGGCGGTGCTGACCCTGTTCGTCGGCGTCGCCCTGATCCTGACGACCCGTTCCGGCTGGCACGGCTTCTCGGTGCGCCAGGCCTTCCTCCTGACCAATCTTGCCTGGCTGGTGATCGCGACCTTCGGCGCCCTGCCGCTGGTCTTCTCCGATCTCGACATGAGCTACACCGATGCCTTCTTCGAAGCCATGTCGGGCATCACCACGACCGGCGCCACGGTGATCATCGGCCTCGACCTGGCGCCGCCCGGCATCCTCTTGTGGCGCGCCATCCTGCAGTGGCTGGGCGGCATCGGCATCATCGTCATGGCGGTGTCGATCCTGCCGGTGCTGCAGGTCGGCGGCATGCAGCTCTTCCGCATCGAGGCCTTCGAGGCCGACAAGGTGCTGCCGCGCGCGGCGCAGATCGCCGGCGGCATCGGAATCGTCTATGTCTTCCTGACCGGCGTCGCGGCGATTATCCTCTGGGCGCTGGGCATGACCGGCTTCGAGGCCATCGCTCATGCCATGACCTCGATCGCCACCGGCGGCTTCTCGACCTCGGACGGCTCGATCAGCCATTTCGACAGCGCTGCAATCGACTGGTTCGTCTCGCTCGTCATGGTGCTGGGCAGCGTGCCCTTCGTGCTCTACCTGCGTGCCCTGCGCGGCGACCTGCGCAGCGTCTACCGCGACGGCCAGGTGCAGGTGATGCTGGCGATCATCGTGGCGTCGGTTCTGGTGGTTGCGTTCTGGCTCTGGACGACCGATACCATGGCGCCGGAGCCCGCCCTGCGCTACGCGACCTTCAACGTGATCTCGATCATGACCGGAACCGGCTATGCGACGGCGGACTTCAGCCAGTGGGGCGGCTTCGTCATGGCGTTGATGTTCCTCTTGATGTTCGTCGGCGGTTGCGCCGGCTCGACCACTTGCGGCATCAAAATCTTCCGCCTGATGGTGCTGTTCGCCACCGCCAAGGTCCAGCTCAAGCGTCTGACACAGCCGAACGGCGTCTTCATCCCCTACTACAACCGGCGCCCGATCCCGGAAACGGTCGAGGAATCGGTCATGGCCTTCTTCTTCCTCTTCATCGCCTCCTTCGCCGTGCTGGCAGCGGGGCTCGGCCTGACCGGATTGGATTTCGTCACCGCAATGTCCGGCGCCGCCTCGGCCATCGCCAACGTGGGGCCGGGCCTGGGCGAGATCATCGGGCCGGCCGGCACCTACTCGGTGCTGCCGGACAGCGCGAAGTGGCTGCTCTCAGCCGGCATGCTGCTTGGCAGGCTCGAGCTCTTCACCGTTCTGGTGCTGCTGTCGCGCAGCTTCTGGCGCGGCTGAGCGAAGAGGGGATCATGGCCGGCAAGAGGTTCAACAGCCTGCAGATGATTGAGCGCCTGGTCGGATTCGACACCACTTCATCGAAATCGAACCTGGCCCTGATCGACTTCGTCGCCGACTACCTGGCCGGCCACGGCGTCGCCTCGCGCCGCACCGGCGACGACGCCGGCGCGAAGGCGAACCTTTTTGCCACGCTCGGCCCCGACGCGGCCGGCGGCATCGTGCTGTCCGGGCACAGCGACGTGGTGCCGGTGGCGGGTCAGGCCTGGGACAGCGATCCCTTCGTGCTACGCCAGGCCGACGGCCGGCTCTACGGTCGCGGCACGGCCGACATGAAGAGCTTCATCGCGGTCGCGCTCGCCCTGGTGCCCGACATGCAGGCGGCCGGCCTCAGGACGCCGCTGTATCTGGCCATCTCGTACGACGAGGAGGTCGGCTGCTTCGGCGCCGAGCGCCTGATCGCCGACGTGACGCGCGCCCTGCCGCTGCCGCGCATCGTCATCATCGGCGAGCCGACCGACATGCGGCTCGTCACCGCGCACAAGGGCGTCACCGTGTTCCGCACCACGGTCATCGGCCGCGCCGCCCATTCGGCGCAGCCGCATCTCGGCGCCAACGCGCTGCACGCCGCCGGCTCGCTGGTTCACTTCATCGAGACCATGGCCCGCGATGAGCGGGCGGCGGCCGATCCCGCCAACGGCTTCGAGCCACCCTACCCCAGCTTCAACGTCGGCACCTTCAGCGGCGGCACGGCGCAGAACATCGTGGCGAACCACTGCAGCTTCACCTGGGAGTTCCGCGCCCTGCCGGGCGACGACGGCGCGCGCTTTCTCGAGCGCTTCAACCGCTATGCAGAGGACGAGGTGCTGCCGCGGCTGCGCGAGACCGCGCCGGAGGCCGCCATCAAGACCGAGCTGGTGGTGCGTGTGCCGCCGCTCGCGCCCGAGCCGGACTCGCCGGCCGAGCGCCTGGTCCGCGCGCTCAGCGGCGCCAACCGCAGCGAGGCGATCTCCTTCGCCACCGAAGGCGGCCTGTTCCAGGAGGCCGGCTTCTCGGTCGTGGTCTGCGGCCCCGGCTCGATCGACCAGGCACACCGGCCGAACGAGTTCATCGAGGTCAGCCAGGTCGAGGCCTGCGAGGTCTTCCTGCACAAGCTGATCGCCTGGGCCGCGGCGGGATACGCCGCCGGGTAACATCCAATTCGTGCGCGCTTTGGCCCATGCTTCGAGACGCGCCCTCGCGGGCGCTCCTCAGCATGAGGGCGGTGTGTGAAACCACGCAGACCTCACCCTGAGGAGCCCGGCGTAGCTTAGCGAAGCCGGGCGTCTCGAAGGGTGGGCGGCAAACGCCGCTATCTGAATGCGATCACGACAGCAGGAACTGGCCCAGCACGTTCGGCAGGGTCTTTTCGAGCTGGGCGTTGAGGTCCTTCATGACGTCCTCGGTGAGGCGGAACCAGACGCGCTCGCGCTGGTGCAGGGTGATGTCCTCCGGCACCGTCACGCTGCGCATGGCGTTGACCGTTGCCGTGCCCTCGGTGAGGCCGGTGTCGCCGATCACCTGCAGCTCGACGGTCAGATGCAGCTCGTAGCGCTCAGACTGCTCCACCTTGAAGGCGCCGGTCAGGCCCTCGGAAACCTTGAGCGGCACCTCGATAGCCGAGGCGTCGCGCACGCTGTAGCGCAGGCGGCGCCAGTTGCCGGCCGCCACCAGGCGGTCGCGGCCCCAGTTGGCGGCAGCGGCGGCCGGTCGCACCGGGAAGAGGTGCTCGACGTTGGGCGGTGCGCCGGGCGAGCGATAGGCCTCGACAACCTCGACCTCGCGCACGTCGAAGCGCAGCTTCGGCAGGTGCTGGTAGGTGAGATCGGGGAAATCGCTGCGTCGCGGCGGCGTGTCGCAGGCGCCCAGCAGGGCCGCCGCGGGCGCGAGTAGCGCCAGGCTCAGAAGCGCGCGCCGGTCCATGGCGGTCACGCCGCGTAGAGCGCCGCCACCGCTTCGTCGTCGAAGCGGTAGTCGGTGTTGCAGAACTGACAGGTCACGACCACTTCGCCCTCCTCCTTCAGGGACATCACTTCCTGCTTCGGCAGGCTGCGCAGCATGGCCTCCACGCCGTCGCGCGAGCAACGGCAGCCGGCGCTGAGCCGACGCGCCTTGTAGACCCGCACCCGCTCCTCGTGAAACAGGCGGAACAACAGATCGTTGCTGGAGAGAGCCGGGTCAAGCAGCTCTTGCTTGGTGCAGCTTGCCATCAGCACCTGCGTGCGGCGCCAGTCGTCCTCCTCGTCGCTGCCGAGCGCGTGGCGTCGGTCCGGATCGTCGGGCAGGGCCTGCAGCAGCAGGCCGCCGGCGCGCCAGCCGCCTGCCGTACAGCCGGCAGCCAGCTCGATGCCGGCCCTGACCTGCTCCGACTGGCGAAAATAGTGCAGCACCGAGTCCGCCAGCGTCGGCCCCGTCAGCTCGACGATGCCCTGATAGCGCTCGCTCTGCACGCCCTGGTCGACGGTGAAGGCCAGCACGCCCTGGCCGACCAGCAGGCTGGCCGGCGGGGGCTCGCCGGCGCTGGCGTCGAGCACCTTGGCCAGCAGCGCCTGGTCGACCTTGGCGTAGCCGCGCAGCACGCCGGCCGAGGTGATGTCGCAGACCATCAGCGGCAGCGGACCGTCACCCTTGGTCTGCAGCGTGAAGACGCCCTCGAACTTCAGCATGCCGGCGAGCAGACAGGTGAGCGCCAGCATCTCGGCCAGCAGCTGGGCCACCGGCTGCGGATAGTCTTGCCGCGTGATGATGTGGTCGAGCTCCGGCCCGAGCCGCACCAGGCGGCCGCGCAGGTCGGGGATTTCGAGCAGGAACGGCAGGATCATGTCGTCGCCCGGCGGCACCCGAGCGGGGCCGTCGGGCTGCGTCATGTGAGGCACCAGACCAGAATCCCTTTCTGCGCGTGCAAGCGGTTCTCTGCTTCGTCCCAGACCACCGACTGCGGCCCGTCGATCACCGAGCCGGTCACCTCCTGGCCGCGCTTGGCCGGCAGGCAGTGCATGAAGAGGGCGTCCGGCTTGGCCAGCGACATCAAATGATCGTCGACCTGATAGGGCCGCAGCAGGTTGTGGCGGCGCTGCGAATCGCTGTCGGCCTCGTCGCCCATCGAGACCCAGGTGTCCGTGACGACGCAGTCGGCGTCGCGCACCATGGCCTCCATGTCGCGGCTGACGAGGATGCGACCGCCTTCGGCCGCCGCCCATTGCAGCACGTCGCGCGGCGGCTCCAGCGTCTCGGGACAGGCGATGCGAAGCTCGAAGCCGAACCGCACCGCGGCGTGGATCCACGAGGTCGCCATGTTGTTGCCGTCGCCCGACCAGGCCACCACCTTGCCGGCGATCGGGCCGCGATGCTCCTCGAAGGTCATGACGTCGGCCATGAGCTGGCAGGGATGGGTGCGGTCGGTCAGGCCGTTGATCACCGGCACCGTGGCGTGCTCGGCCATCTCCATCAGCTTCTCTTCCTTGGTGGTCCGGATCATGATCGCGTCGACGTAGCGCGACAGCACGCGCGCCGTATCGGCTACGGATTCGCCGCGACCAAGCTGGGTGCCGCTCGGCTCCAGCACGATAGGCTCGCCGCCGAGCTGGCGCATGCCGACCTCGAAGGAGACCCGGGTGCGGGTCGAGGGCTTCTCGAAGATCATGGCGAGCGCCCGGCCGGCCAGCGGCTTGGCCTCGCCGTTCGGCGGCGCGCCCTTCTTGAAGGCCGAACCGGCCGCCAGGATGTCGCGCAGGGTCGCCGTGTCGAGCCGGTCAAGGTCGAGGAAGTGCCTGCCCCTGAGCATGCTCAAGCGGCCTTGGCCCAGGCGCCGGCGACCCGCTCGAGGATCGCCAGGGCCTCGTCGATGTGGTTCTCGTCGATGATCAGCGGCGGCAGCAGGCGGATCACCTCCTCGGCCGCGCCGACCGTCAGCAGGCCCTCCTCGCGCAGCCGCGCCACCACCTGGGCCGCCGGCACGGCGCACCTGAGGCCGAGCATCAGGCCCTTGCCGCGCACCTCGGTGAAGAGTGCGGGATGGCGCACCACCAGCTGCTCGAGGCGCTGATGCAGCAGCGCGCCGATGCGCTCGACGCGGGCCAGGAAGCCCTCGGCCAGTATCACGTCGAGCACGGCGTTGCCGACCGCCATGGCCAGCGGGTTGCCGCCGAAGGTGGTGCCGTGGCTGCCGACGGTCATGCCCTCGGCCGCCTTGGCGGTCGCCAGGATGGCGCCGATCGGGAAGCCGCCGCCGAGCCCCTTGGCGATCGCCACCACGTCGGGATCGATGCCGGCCCACTCGTGCGCCAGGAACCGGCCGGTGCGGCCGATGCCGGACTGCACCTCGTCGAGCACCAGCAGCAGGCCGAACTCGTCGCAGGTCGCGCGCAGGCCGCGCAGGTAGTCGAGGCTGCCGCTGCGGATGCCGCCCTCGCCCTGGATCGGCTCGACCAGGATGGCCGCCGTCTCCGGCCGCACCGCGTTGCGCAGCTCGTTCAGGTTGCCGAAGGCGACCTGGTCGAAGCCCTCGGAGGGCGGGCCGAAGCCGGTCAGGTACTTGGGATTGCCGGCCGCCGACAGCGCGGTGAGCGTGCGGCCGTGGAAGGCGCCGCTGCAGGTGATGACCCGCACGCGCTCCGGCCGGCCGGCGACGTGGTGATACTTGCGCGCCAGCTTGAGCGCGCCCTCGACCGCCTCGGCGCCCGAGTTGCAGAAGAACACCCGCTCGGCGAAGGTCGCGGCGCAGAGCCGTCCGGCCAGGCGCTCGCCCTCGGGGATGCGGTAGATGTTCGAGGTGTGCCACAGCTTGCCGGCTTGCTCCTGCAGCGCCTTGACCAGGTGGAGATGGCTGTAGCCCAGCACGTTGACCGCGATGCCGGCGCCGAAGTCGAGGTAGCGTCGCCCGTCGGCCGCATAGAGATAGGGGCCGTCGCCGCGCTCGAAGGAAAGATCGGCGCGCGCATAGGTGGGCATCAGGGCATCGGTCACGGCTCGTTCCTCGTTACTCACACAGTGGGGGCAACTCGCTGGGTCACAGACCGGACCCGCTTGACAGGAGACCTCACGCCAAAGCCCTTCACTTCACGGGCCCGTCAGTCTGGGGCCGGGCGCTTTGGTCCTGCCTTGCGGGAAGGCGGCCATCATCGCGCAAACAGCGAGGCTGTCAACCGAGGCTCTGTTGCGCGCCCAAGGACGCGGAAAGCCCAATGGGAATCAGTAGATACGGGTGACCTGTCGGCCCTCGATCTCGAGCAGACGCAGGATGCCGCGCTCGCCCGGCAGGTGCAGCGCACCGACCGCGACGAAGACCAGGCCCTGGTTGAGCAACGGCGCCATGCGCCGGGCCATGCGCTCGTTGCGCTCCAGGATCAGGCGGTCCTCGAAGCTCTCCGCCACGCTGGCGGGCGCGCCCTCGGTCTGCTCCGTCATCAGGCTATAGATGTCGGCCACGTCGCCGGCCAGGTAGGCCCGCTTGATGCGGTCGTACCACCGCTCGATCTCGGGGTGGTCGCGCAGCACCAGGTCGAGCAGCTGGATCTGCTCGGGCTCGGGGATGTCGGCGAAAACGGCGATCTGCTCCTCGACGGTCTCCAGGCCGTGCACCGGCATGCCGCGCTGTCCCGCCGCCGCCTGCAGGGCCTGGTCGAGCGGCAGGATGCCGGCGCTGTTGCGCTGGAACTCGGTCGGGGTCATGGAGAAGACCGACATGGCGGCCCAGGGCCGGAAGACCCGGAGCGCCTGCGGCGGCAGGCCGTACTTGGCGCCGACCTCGGTGACTGCGGAGAAACGCTGCTGGCCGATGATGCCGTCGAGGCTGCGCCCGTCGTTCAGCACCATGGCTTGGCCGAGCTGCTGCTGCACCGCCTGGTCGATCACCATCTCCAGCGCCAAGCTGCGCGCTTCGCCGAAGGCCTGCTTCACTGGGTCGGGCAGCGAGAGCACCGCCGGGTCGGTCGAATGCATGGTGCCGAAGAGATAGCTGGGCGGCGCGCCCTGGGTCTCGATCCGCCACAGCAGGCCCTGGCCGTAGCGCAGCGGCTCGGCAGCGGCGGCGACCTGGACGGCGGCGACCAGCAGCAAGAGGCCGAGCAGCGGCCGGCCAAGAGTCCTGGGACAGCGGGCGAAGGCGGCGAAGAACAGTGCTTTCATGAGGTTTTCCTGCCGGTCCGGAATCACGGCTTCAGCTTGTAGCCGACGGCGAAAAGCCGCCAGTTGCAAGCCCAGAGCGCCACGATCAGACAAAGCAGTAAAGGAATGCCTACGGCGGGGGCCGCACCGCCGATGAAGCCGCTGCGAAAGCCCTCGATGACGTAGAAGGCGGGATTGAGGGCGATCAGCCAGCGCGTCGCCTCGGGCAGGCTCTCCAGGCTGAAGAAGGCGCCGGAGAGGATGCCGAGCGGCAGGATCAGGAAAGTCTCGGCCGCGCTGTAGTGCTCCCAGCGCTCGGCCCAGAGGCCGGCCAGGGTGCCGATGCCGGCGAACAGCAACGCGCCCAGCGCGGCATAGCCCAGCACGGCCCAGGGCGCGGCGAGCGGCAGGCCGGTCAAGAGCGCCATGATCGCCAGCAGCACGCCGCCGGTGACCAGCCCGGTGACGGCGGCGTGCAGGGCGTAGCCGAGCATCAGCTCGAGCGGCGACAGCGGCGCCATCAGGAAATCGGCGATCATGCCCTCCAGCTTGTCGTCAAGGATCAGGAAGGCGGCCTGCTGGAAGGCCTGGTGGGTCAGGAACACCATGCCGATGCCCGGCACCACGAAGTGGATGAAGGAGGCGCCGGAACCGGGCTCGACCAGATCGCCCAGGGTGATCGAGAAGATCGCCAGAAACAGCAGGCCGCTGACCGCCGGCCCGCCGATGGTGCTGATCGCGTAGTGGAAGTAGACCTGCAGGCCGCGCCGGCCATGGGTCCAGAGGCCGGCCCAGTTGACCACGCCGAGCGGGCGCGGCAGGGCCGGCCCGGGCGCAGAGCGCGCGGGCAGCGTCATGCCTTCAGCCTGTAGCCCGTGGCGAACATGCGCTGGGCGATGATCCACAGCGCCACGTTCACCAGCAGCACCACCGCCATGCCGATCGCGAGATTGCCGTCGGCGTGGCCGATGAAGCCGTAGCGGAAGCCGTCGATCATGTAGAAGAAGGGATTGAACAGGGCGATGAAGTGCCAGTTCTCGGGCAGACGCTCGATCGAATAGAAGGTGCCGGAGAGGAACGACAGCGGCGTGATGACGAAGTTGGTCACCGCCGCGATGTGGTCGAACTTCTCGGCCCAGATGCCGCCGATCATGCCGAGCAGCGCCAGCATCAGCGAGGCATTGGCGCCGAAGTAGAGGATCAGAAGCGGATCGTGCAGCCGCAGCGGCACGAAGGCCCACATGGCGAGGCCGACCACCAGGCCGACCAAGAGCCCGCGGGTCAGACCGCCGCCGGCGATCCCCAGGGTCAGCTCGCTGGCCGAGAGCGGCGGCATCAAGAGGTCGACGATGTTGCCCTGCACCTTGGCGATGACGATCGACGAGGAGGTGTTGGCGAAGGCGTTTTGAACCATGGCCATCATGATCAGGCCGGGCGCCAGGAACTCGGCATAGGAGACGCCGCCGACCTGCTGCACGGCGCGGCCGAGGGCGAGCGTGAAGATGGCCAGGAACAGCAGCGTCGTCACCATCGGCGCCAGCAGCGTCTGGGTGAAGACGTTGAGGAATCGCCGCACCTCCTTCACGTAGAGGGTCCAGAGGCCGCGTCCGTTGACGATACCTATGATGCGCGCCTGCGGCGCAGCGCCACTAAGGGCACTTTCAAGGGGAGAAACCTGCATGGCGCCTGACATAGCCCGCGCGGCGGCACCGTTCAAGGCGCTGGCCGGCCCCGGCTGGGCCATGCCATGCTGGCCCAGGATCGAATGAAGGCGGCATGAGCGACCGTCCGGAAAGCGACGCGAAAACAGGGGGCAAGGCGGGCGGGCGCAGTCGGGGCCGGCCAAAGCGGCGCCGGCCGCCGCCGGTCGCGACCGCGGCCTACCTGCGGAGCTGGGCACTGCGCTATCTCGACCGCTACAGCGCCTCGGCCGGCCACCTGCGCCGGCTCATGCTGCTCAAGCTGAGCCGCTCGGCCCGCATACACGGGGCGGAGCAGACGGCCGACAAGGGGGCAGTCGAGGCGCTGATCGCCGAACTGGCGGCGCAGGGCCTGCTCGACGACGAGGCCTACGCGGCGAGCCGGGCGCGCGCCCTGCCCCGCCGCGGCGTCGCCGCCCAGGGCATACGCGCCCGCCTGGCCGAGCGCGGCGTCGCGCAGCCGGCGATCGAGCGCGCCCTGGCGGCGCTGCGCGACGAGGCCGGCGACCCGGAGCTGGCCGCGGCCCTGCGCTATGCGCGGCGGCGCGGGCTCGGCCCCTTCCGTTCCGAGGAAATGCGCGCCGAGCGGCGTGAGCGCGACCTGGCGGCGCTCGACCGGCGCGGCTTCGCCTACGAGGTGGCGCGCCGGGTGATCGACGCCGAGGACCTCGAGGCGCTGCAAGACGAGGCGAACGCAGCAGCTACTTGATGCCGGCGTACATGAAGGACTGCACGAACTGGCGCTGGAACAGCAGGAAGGCGGCCAAGAGCGGCGCCACGGCGAGCAGGGTGCCGGCGGTGATGATCGACCAGTCGACTCCCGATTCCGGCGCGCCGAAGATCGCCAGGCCGACGGTGAGCGGCCGCGTCTCGACCGAGTTGGTGATGACCAGCGGCCAGAGGAAGTTGTTCCAGTGGTAGCTGACCGAGACCAGGCCGTAGGCGATGTAGGTCGGCCGCGCCAGCGGCACGTAGACCTTCCAGAGGATCTGCAGCATCGAGCAGCCCTCGACCCGGGCCGCCTCCTCGAGCTCCTTGGGCACGGTCTTGAAGGTCTGGCGCAGCAGGAAGATGCCGAAGGCGCTCGCCATGTAGGGCAGGCCGATGCCGAGAATGGTGTCGACCAGGTTGAGCCGGCTCATGATGCGGTAGTTCTCGACGATCAGCACCTCGGGCATGATCATGAGCTGGACCAGCACCAGGGCGAAGGCGAGGTCGCGGCCAGGAAAGGCAAAGCGGGAGAAGGCATAGGCCGCGAGCGTGCAGAGCACGAACTGGGCGCCCAGGATCGAGGTCACCAGCAGCACGGTGTTGAGGAAGTAGCGCGCGAAGGGCGCCCGGCTCCAGGCCTCGCGGAAGTTGTCCAGCGTGAGCGGCGCGAAGGGCTCGAAGCTGGTGGCGTATTGAGGCGGATGGAAGGCGCTCCAGAAGGCGTAGAGTAGCGGCAGCAGCCAGAGCAACGCCAGCAGCCAGGCCGCGCCGTATTCGAGCCAGGTCCCAAGCGCGTACGCGCGTCCTGTCGAAAGCGGCGTCGATGTCGCTGTGATGGCCGTCATCGATAGTGCACCCGCTTGTCGAGCAGCACGAACTGGCCGATGGCGATCACCGCCAGCGCGCCCAGCAGCACGACCGTCAGGGTCGCGGCATAGGCCGGGTCGAAGAAGCTGAAGGCCACCTCGTAGATGTAGTAGAGCAGCAGCGAGCTGGCGTTGTCCGGCCCGCCCTTGGTCAGGATGAAGAGGTGGTCGACCAGCTTGAAGGAGTTGATCACCGCATTGATCAGCACGAAGAGGGTGGTCGGCATCAGCAGCGGAAAGGTGACGCGGCGGAAGAAGTACCAGCGTCCCGAACCCTCCAGCTTGGCCGCTTCCTCGAGCTCCGGCGGCAGCGACTGCAGCGCCGCCAGATAGAAGATCATGAAGAAGCCGGCCTCCTTCCAGATGGTGATGACGATGAGGCAGCCCAGCACTGTATCGGGATCGCCCAGCCAGTTGTGCGCCGGCAGGCCGAAGAGGCCGGTCACCTGGTCGATCAACCCGATGTCGGGCGTGAAGAAGAAGAGCCAGATGTTGGCCACCGCGATCATCGGCAACACGGTCGGCGTGAAGTAGGCGAGGCGTGCGAAGGCGCGGCCCGGCAGCCGGCCGTTGACCCAGACCGCCATCAGGAGCGCGATGGCGATCGAGGCCGGAATCGTGCCCAGCGCGTACCAGAGATTGTTGCGCAGCACCTTCCAGAAGATCTCGTCTTCCAGCAGGTAGTGATAGTTGTCCAGGCCGACGAAGACCGAGGGACGGATCGCAGTGCCCGTGGAGAAGAGGCTCTGGCCGAGCGTCGCCACCGTCGGATAGTGCGTGAAGCCAATCAGCAGGATCGCCGCCGGGGTCAGCAGCAGCCAGCCGTAGGCGGCCTGTCGGAGGGCTGCGCCCTGCATCACGCCAATGAGCTCATGGAATGCGGCATCGTGCCTTGGTCCTCATGCTTCGACAGGCTCAGCATGAGGGCGCGCCCAAAGGCGCGCACTCAACCTCACCCTGAGCCTGTCGAAGGGTGAGGAGCGGGACGCCGCAGCTTCATCGCGCGGCGTCCCGCTCCTGGGCTCAACGATAGGGCGTAAGCAGGCGGTCGGCCTGGCTCTGCGCCGAGCCGAGCGCGTCCTCGGGCGACTTGGAGCCGGTCAGCGCCGCCTGGATGGCGTCGTCGAGCAGCTTGCGCACCCGCCCGGTCTGATAGGTCGAGAGCTCGGCGGTGGCGAACTCGAGCTGATCGCGCGCCACGGCGGCCGGCGGGAACTCCGCCACGTAGGCCTCGAGCGTCTCGGTCTCGTAGGCGTCGGCGCGGGTGCCGATGTAGCCGGTCTTGATGCTCCATTCGGCGGTGCGCTCCGGCGCGGTCAGGAACTTGATCAGCTGCAGCGCCGCCTTGCGCTCCTCCGGCGTGGTCTGCTTGAAGATGTAGAAGTTGCCGCCGCCGGTCGGCGTGCCGCGCTGCTTCATTGCCGGCAGCATGGCGACGCCGAAGTCGAAGCCGGCGCCCTCCTTGACCGCCGTCAGGTTGCCGGTCGTATGCCACATGATCGCGGCCTTCTGCTCCAGGAAGTTCTGCCGCAGCGTGCCCCACTCGATGGTGCCCGACGGCATGACGCCATGCTTGGCGCCGAGGTCGGTCCAGTACTGCAGGGCCTCGACCGTGGCCGGCGCATCGAAGTAGGTCTCGTTGCCGTCGCCATTCATCAGCACCTGGCCGTTCTGCATGGTGAGCGCGCCGAACATCCAGTAGGGATAGCCGGTCGAGGGGATCATCACGCCCCAGCGCTCGACCTGACCGCCGCTGCGCTTGGTCAAGGCCTTGCCCATCTCGGCCATTTCCTGCCAGGTGGCCGGCGGCTGCTCGGGATCGAGTCCGGCGTCGCGGAAGGCGTCCTTGTTGTAATACATGACGATGGTCGAGCGCTGGAAGGGAATGCCCCAGGTCTTGCCCTGCGTCTGACCGTTCTGCATCAGCGCCGGGTAAAAGCTGGCGAGCCAGGCCTTGTCCTCGGCGGTCTCGACGATGTCATCGAAGGCGACGATCGCGTCCTGCTCGATCAGCTCGTAGATGTCGATCGAGAACAGGACCGAGAGCTGCGCTGGCTCGCCGCTCTTCAGCGCCGCCAGCGCCTTGATCCGCGCGTCGTTGTAGTTGCCGGCGTAGATCGCCTTGACCTTGACGTCGGGGTGCTCCGCTTCGAAGCCGGCGATCAGGTCATCGACAATCTGGGTAAGCGGCCCGCCGACCGCGACAGGGTAGTACATGGTCAGCTCGACCTTGGCCAAGGCGGCGCCGACGGCGCCGAAGGCCATCGCCGCAGCCAGGGCGGTGCCGGCCGCCAGGCGTTTCATCAGTCTCTGCATTGCTTGGTCCTCCCGTTGAACTCCCGTTGGCCCCGCGTCAAACCCTGGGGCCACAGGGCCTCGTGAACTCCAAAACCCCACCCTTGCTCCTCTCGGCCGCCGCGTCGGACGAGCCGTGTTTCCGGCCGCGTCAGGCGGCGATGGCGCGCGGCCGCTGTCCCTCGATGCGGGCGCCGCTTGCCAGGTCGAAGACGTGCACCTGCTCGACTGACCAGGCGAGCCGGGCCGGCCGCGCCTGCGGCACGTCGAGCCGTCCGGCGACGCGCAGCAACAGGCTCTGCCGGCCGATCCGCGCAGTCACGATGGTGTCGGCGCCCAGGTAGTCGGAGGCGACCAGCTCGGCCGCCACGCCGCCCTCGCTTACGATGCTGACGTGCTCCGGGCGGATGCCCAGCACGCGTCCGGCGCCGCGCCCGTCGAGCAGGCAGTGCGTCTCGGCGCCGGCGATCGCCGCGCCTTCCGGGCCGTCGGTCAGCTCGATCAGGTTCATGGGCGGCGTGCCGATGAAGCCGGCGACGAAGGTCGAGGCCGGCCTGTCGTAAAGTGCGTCGGGGCTGCCCTGCTGCTCGATACGGCCGGCACGCATGAGGACGACCTTGTCGGCCATGCTCATGGCCTCGGTCTGGTCGTGCGTCACGTAGATCACGGTCATGCCGAGGCGGCGCTGCAGCGCGCGCAGCTCGACCCGCATGTCGTGGCGCAGCTGCGCGTCCAGGTTCGACAGCGGCTCGTCCATCAGGCAAATGGCGTTCTCGGCGACAATGGCCCGCGACAGCGCGACGCGCTGGCGCTGGCCGCCGGAGAGCTGCGCCGGCTTGCGCTCGAGCAGGCCGGTCAGGCCGACCATCTCGACGACGCGCCGCAGCCGCGCCTCGCGCTCGGCGCGCGGCACCTTGCGCACCTTCAGGCCGAACAGGATGTTCTCGGCCACGGAGAGATGCGGGAACAGCGCATAGGACTGGAACACCATCGAGATCCTGCGCGCTGCCGGCGGCGCCGCCGTCATGTCCTGGCCGCCGATCAGGATGCGTCCCGATGTGACCGGTTCCAGGCCGGCGATCATGCGCAGCGTGGTCGACTTGCCGCAGCCCGAGGGCCCGAGCAGCACCAGGAAGCTGCCCGCCTCGGCGGTGAAGGAGACCGCGTCGGCCGCCAGGGTAGTGCCCCAACGCTTGCTGACGTCGATCAGCTCGACCGCGGCCATGGCGTCACTCCGCCTCCGGCTGCGGCGCGGGCGCGTCGCCGGATGTATCGGCTCCCGCGCGCAGCGCCGCCCGGGCTGCCGCGTCGGGAACGAAGAGGCGCACGCCGCCGTCGCCGAGCGCCTTGGTGATGGCCGGCGGCGGTGGCGCGTCGGTGAAGAAGGCGTCGATCTCCGACACCGGCGCGACGGCCACCATGGCGTCGCCGTTGAACTTGCTGTGGTCGGCGACCACGAAGCTGCGCCGTGCGATCGCCATGGCCGTCCTCGAAACGTGGACGTCGCGATAATCGTAGTCGAGCATCTGCCCCTCGTCGTCGATCGCGCCGATCGAGAAGACACCGTAGCCGACCCGGAACCTGCGCAGGAAATCCGCCGCCGCCTCGCCGGTGATGGCGCGGTCGCGGCTGCGCAGCATGCCGCCGGAGAGGATGACCTCGAAGTCGGTGCGCTCGGCCAGGAGGGTGGCGACGGCGATGTGGTTGGTGATGACCCGCAGGTCGCTGTGGCCGAGCAGCGCCGCGGCCACCGCCTCCAGCGTGGTGCCGATGTCGATGAAGAGCGAGGCGCCGTTCGGAATCTCGCGCGCCACCAGCTCGGCGATCAGCCGCTTCTCGGCCGCGTTGCGGACGCGCCGGTTGGGATAGGCCAGGCGGTCGCTACCCGGCGGCAGGCCCGCGCCACCGTGATAGCGCTGCAGCAGGCTGCGCCGGCTAAGCTCCTTGATGTCACGCCGGATGGTCTGGCTGGAGACCGCGAAGTGCTCGGACAGGTCCTCGATGGTGGCGAAGCCGCGCGCCTGCACTAGGGTGATGATCGCGTGCTGGCGCGCGTTGATATCGAGCCGCCGCTCCTGCCCCCTGGCCTGCCCACTCACCTGCCCGCTCGCCTGCACCGTCCCTGCACTCCCCCTGCGCGTCCCCGCCCCGGCGCGCGGCTCGACAGGCGGGGCTCGACGGCGTTGGCGCCGCCGGTTTCGCTCGTTGACGTCAGATATCTAACATAGATGTCAGATTTATGACAGTCCGATCATGCTTTCCGGTCATGGCGGCCAGGCGCGTGCAATGGGCGGACCCGGCTCTACCGACCCGCGCGGCAGCGCTCCGCAGCGGGCAGCGGGATAGGGGCCGGCGGCGGCGCCATGAACACACGCATGTGACCAGGTCGAGCGCTATTCATCCGGGTCAAGGCGCCCCATCTGGTGCAGCATAAGCCGACTGCTGCACAATGATCCGGAACGCCGCGCCTGGAGGAGGCCCCCATGCACCCTTCGAGACGAACGCTGCTCGCGGCAGGCCTCGCGGCACTCCTGTCGGCCTCGCTGCCCGCCGCCGCGAGCGCCAAAAGCGCGCACGACTTCGCCTTCACCTCGATCGAGGGCGAGCCGCTGCCGATGCAGAGCTTCGCCGGCAAGGCCGTGCTGCTGGTCAACACCGCCTCCTTCTGCGGCTTCACCCCGCAGTACGAGGGCCTGCAGGCGCTGTGGCAGAGCTACCGCGACAGGGGGCTGGTGGTGCTGGGCGTGCCGTCCAACGACTTCGGCGATCAGGAGCCGGGCAGCAACCGCGAGATCAAACAGTTCTGCGAGCTCACCTTCGCGGTCGACTTCCCGATGACCGAAAAGCAGCCGGTGACCGGCGCCACGGCCCATCCGCTCTACCGCTGGATCGCCGCCGAGCTGGGCGATGAGGGCCGGCCGACCTGGAACTTCCACAAGTTCCTGATCAATCCCGAGGGCGAGGTCGTGGCCGCCTGGCCGTCGCGCACCACGCCGGCCGACCCGGCCCTGCGGACCGCGATCGAGGACGTGCTGCCGCGCTGAGCTTGATGAGCCGGCCCTGCCGCGCCGGCTGCGGTCCTGCTATAACGAGCTGGCCAGGATTGGATAGGAGAGAGGCACCCATGACGAAACGCTGTGCGGGACGCCTGACTGCCTGCGTCGCCGCCGTGCTGATCTGCGCCGCCGCGGGTCCCGCATGGGCCGCCGGAAGCGGGGGCACGAGCAGCGCGCCCAGCAGGGACACGCCGAGCGGAAACACCTACGCCGAGGCGGTACGCCTGATCGAGGCCGGCAACTACCGCGCCGCCGTACCGCTGCTGGAGCAGGTCGTCGTGGACGCGCCGAACTCGGCGGATGCCTGGAACTATCTCGGTTTCAGCCACCGCAAGCTGGGCCAGTACGAGACCGCCCTGCAGTACTATGACAACGCCCTGGCGATCGACCCCGAGCATCTCGGCGCCAACGAATACATGGGCGAGCTCTATCTCGAGCTGGGCGAACTCGCCAAGGCGGAAGAGCGTCTCGACGTGCTCGACGGCGCCTGCTTCTTCGGCTGCGCCCCCTACTACGAGCTCAAGGAGGCGATCGCCGCCTACAAGGCCAAGACCGGCAGCTGAGGCCTCCCACGGCCCCCCTTTGGCGCGGAACCTGTACCGCTGCAGGCGCATTCATCCAACAGCGACCGATCGTCACCAAAGGATGTCAGACCGCCATGCCCGCTCGCAGGCGCGACAGGTCCCGTACCAAAGGGCCGCCGACCTTGTCCGCAGAACAGGCGCGACAGGGCCGCATCGTTCTCAACACACCGCTGCGCCGAATCGTTTTCTTCGGCGGTCTCATCGCCTTTGTTCTGCTTCCCTTGGTCGCGGCGCTGCTCTGGGGCTGATCCAACGCTGGACCGAACGGTCGGGGCCGCTAGAATGCGCGCCCCTTGCCTGGATGGTGTCGAGGAAGGCGCTGCGTGACCGACAACTCCCCGCCTGATGCCGCTGACGCAGACGACGCGCGCCGGCAGCGCCGTGAGCGCCGCCGGGCACGGGCGCGACGATTCGACACCTCGGTGCCCTCGCCCTGCATCGCCGTCTGCCAGATCGACGACGACAGCGGCTGCTGCATCGGCTGCTTCCGCGACATCGACGAGATCCGCGACTGGCCGATCATGACGGCCGAGGAGAAGCGGGCAGTGCTGGCCAGGGTCGCCGCGCGCAAGGCCGCCGCCGGAACCTGAGCGCCAAGCCCGGCCCAGAGGCTTGTGGGGCCGGGGTTTGCGGGGCGAGCTTCAGGGCAGAGTTCAGGACTGCATCTTATCCTCGCTTTTCATGCCCCGCTCTCAGCCTGCGAATGTCACAGGGCGATCACCACACCGGGGCGCGGATTCGGGCGATACTGCGGCTTGAGAGCGTGGGCGTGGCACAGAATCGGAGTTTATTCCTGTTGCGTCCCGATTGAATACACGTTGAGCTTGACTCGCTTGGAGTGCCGCCCCCCTGGGGAGTCGCGCGGCGGCCGAACAGGGGATTGACCTTCGCCAGTACCTCAGGAGCAAGGACCATGAATCGGCCTATGGAACGGGGCGATCGGGACCAGGCATGGGCAGCGGTTAAGCTGGCCGTTCGCTCCTATTCGAGAGACCCGAGCGACAGCAACGCCCGCACCGTCAGCCGGGCTTGGATGAAGATCCGCCGACTGGTCGGCGGCGCGGTCGAACGGCGCATCGCCATGGAGCTGGCCGCGCTCGACGGGCGCTACAAGTCGCACTAGAGCATTTTCAGGCGAAGTGGAAGCCGGTTCGCCGTCCGAAAATGCGACCAATCAAGAAGTTATAGAGCATGATCCGATTCAATCGGATCGGATCATGCTCTAGCACGCCCAGGATGGGAGCCGCTGGGAACCGGCCCGCCAGGGGCGCCGGGCAATCACTCCTGACTCCGGCCACAGGCCCAACGGTAGAAGTCATCGAGTCGCTCGATTCCGGTGACCAACTGGGTGATGTGGCTGAGGCCGAACGTCAGGTGGTCGCTGCGCCCGGCGACCACAGCAATTCCGGTTACCAGCGGCAGCCGTTGCCAGCGTGAGAAGCGCAGACTGGCCGGGATCGCCGTGATCGGCGGCTCGGACTCGTCTATGCCGCCCGCTTCGCCGTCGAGGAAGTACAGCGTCACCGGCTGGCCGGGCGCCCAGGCGGTCGCGCCCTGCGCCACCAGCAGCAGGCGCTCGCTCTTGTAGCGATGGCTGCCTGCCTCGATCCAGTAACCCCAGCCGGTCCAGCATTCGGTCGCACGCGACTCGGAGGGGCCAAACACCAGGGCCGCGGCGATCAGGGCCGGCATCATCATGCGGCGGGCAATCATTTGCATTCGAAAGACTCGCACGGCAGAACGCGCTCCAACCAACGCCCCGTCCTGGAGGTACGGGCCCTAGTCTAGCGCGCCTTCCTTGCCTTGGGGGCTGCCTGGGCGTCCGCCGCGACGGAGGATCGGCGCCCGACGGCGCCCGGCACGGCGCCAAGCCGCGATTCGGCACCTGTGTTCTTTCGGTGACAGGGCGCCTCCCCTTCCGCTTAACGGAAAATTATCCACTAGCGTTTGAAGATCGAGCGGGGCAATCAGGATGCGTCGCGGTTCGCCGAAGCCGCCCGGCAGCGGGGCGAAATCGCGACTCGACGGGAATTGTCGCTCGACAAGGAAGGCTGGCGCGCCCGAGAGGATTCGAACCCCTAACCTTCTGATCCGTAGTCAGATGCTCTATCCAGTTGAGCTACGGGCGCAAGAGAGCCCGAGGCCGCCGCTGATGGCTCGGCAGTCGGGTTGTCCTGAGGAGCGCGGACATTACTGGATGCAAGGTACCTTCGCAAGCACCTCGAAGGCTTGCTAAAGCCATCGGCTAAGGGCCTGGAACACGCGGGAAAACTCACTTGTACCCCCAGAGTCCATCATTTACACTTCGCGCCGTAAAACGAGAGGGGGGTCGAGGCTGCGCAATGCTTGCCATGGGCATCCTGCGGGGCGGCCTCGCGTGTCTCAACGGATCATTGATGTCGAAGAAAGACAGGGTCTTTTCACGCCATCCGCTCGCCGTCGTCGGCATGGTTCTGGCCGTTACGGGCTGCTCGTTCTCCGAAGACTCGCTCTGGCCGTCGCTGACCGGTGAAGACCCGACCGGCGCGACCGCGCCGTCGGCCGCGGTCAGCGCCCAGCCGAG
>JBHJOF010000412.1:0-10704 GCA_050330055.1 Kiloniellales bacterium | reverse complement strand
CCAGGCGCGCAGCCAGGGATTGCTCTCCTCCCAGAGCTGCGCGTCGCCGCCGCCGCCCCACAGCGGCACCACGACCAGCGGCTTGCTCTGGGTCTCGGCGAAGCGCACACCGTACTGCTGGAACAGGGCACGCACCTGGGTCGGGTTGAAGCGAACGGTGAAGGTGGCGAGATAGCGCCCGGGCGCGGTTCGCTCGTCGGAGACCGAGAATTCGTGCACGTAGGACACCACCTGGTCGGCGGTCGGCTCGGGCAGGCGCGCCAGGTCCTGGTCCATGACCAGGCGGCGGAACAGCACCTGCGTCGCGTCGAGCTGGGCCTGGGCGATCGCCGTGTCGCGCGCCGCCGTCGCGGTCTCGGCCGTCACGTCCGCCGAGACACCGCTTACCGTGTAGACGTCGGTCTGCGCCCGGGCCGCGCCAGCGGCCAGCAGACAAGGCGAGGAGAGCAGCAGGCACAACAGCGCCCCCCATGACGCCCCCCATGACGCCCGGGGCAGTGGGCGGCGAAAGCGCATTGAATTGCGTCCCGGATACAGTATTTTCGCCTCGTCCAGCCAGCCGGACACCAGCCCGGCAACCACGGCTGCGCCAAGGTCCACGATCAGAGGGCCGAGCCGCCTCGGCGGGCCGCTATCTATTCCTAGTCAGGGATGCCGACCATAACAAGCCGCAATCACTTGAGCTACAAGGACGCCGGCGTCGATATCGACAGCGGCAACGCGCTGGTCGAGGCGATCAAGTCGCTGGCCAAGGCAACGGCGCGCGCCGGCACGGCGGCCGGCCTGGGCGGCTTCGGCGCCGCCTTCGACCTCAAGGCGGCCGGCTATCGCGACCCGATCCTGATCGCCACCACCGACGGCGTCGGCACCAAGCTGAAGATCGCCGTGGCGGCCGAGAAGCACGACAGCATTGGCATCGACCTGGTCGCCATGTGCGTCAACGACCTGGTGGTGCAGGGTGCCGAGCCGCTGTTTTTCCTAGACTACTTCGCCACCGGCAAGCTGAGCCTGGCGGTCGCCGAATCGGTCATCGCCGGGATCGCCGAGGGCTGCCGCACGGCTGGCTGCGCGCTGATCGGCGGCGAGACCGCCGAGATGCCGGGCCACTATGCCGGCATCGACTACGACCTGGCCGGCTTCGCGGTCGGCGCGGTGGAGCGCGAGCGGGTCATAACGGGCGAGCGCGTGACGGCCGGCGACGTAATCCTCGGCCTGGCCTCGAGCGGCCTGCATTCGAATGGTTTTTCGCTGGTGCGCAAGCTTGTCACCGATCTTGGCCTGGACTACGCCGCAGCCGCACCCTTCGCGCCGCAGCAAAGCCTGGGCGAAGCTCTGCTGGCGCCGACCCGCATCTATGTGCGGAGCTGCCTCGGCGCCATCGCGGCGACCGAGCAGTTCGATGCCGAGGAAGCCGGTGCAGGGGTCAGGGCCATGGCGCACATCACCGGCGGCGGCTTCGTCGAAAACCTGCCGCGCGTTCTGCCGGAGACGCTGACGGCCGAGATCGACGACGCCGCCTGGCCGCGGCAGCCGGTGTTCGACTGGCTGGCGCGGGCCGGAGGCATCCCGGCCCTGGAGATGCTGCGCACCTTCAATTGCGGCATCGGCATGGTGCTGGTTGTCGCGCCCGAAGCGGCCACGCCGGTCACCGACGCGCTACGGGCCGAAGGCGAGACCGTCTATGGCATCGGCAGCATTGCTGTGCGCGAGGCGAACGGACCGGCGGTGCGCTTCGCCGATCTGGACAGCGCATGGCCCGCTTGAAAGTTGGCGTGCTGATCTCGGGCCGCGGCAGCAACCTGCAGGCCCTGATCGATGCCGCGGCCGAGCCCGGCTATCCGGCCGAGATCGTCACGGTGCTCTCGAACCGGCCCGACGCCTACGGCCTGGCGCGCGCCGGCAAGGCCGGCCTGCCGGCGACCGTGATCGACCACCGCGACTTCGGCGACCGCGCCGCCTTCGACGCGGAGCTGACCCGGACGCTGGAGGAGTCCGGCGTCGAGCTGATCTGCCTGGCCGGCTTCATGCGCCTCTTGAGCGACGGCTTCGTCGCCCGCTGGCGCGACCGCATGATCAACATCCATCCCTCGCTGCTGCCGCTTTTCCCCGGCCTCGACACCCACGCGCGGGCGCTTGCCGCCGGGGTCAAGCTGCACGGCTGCACGGTCCACTACGTGCGCGAGATCATGGACACGGGCCCGATCATCGGCCAGGCCGCGGTGCCGGTGCTGACCGGCGACACGCCCGAGCGCCTGGCCGAGCGCGTGCTGGACGCCGAACACCGGCTCTACCCGCTTTGCCTGCGCCTGGTCGCCGAGGGCCGGGTCCGGGTGGTGGATGAGGCCGTCGAGATCGACAGGGCCGCCGCGACGGGCGCTCAGGCCGCCCCGATGCTGCTCAATCCGGCCGGCTAGAGCATTTTCAGGCGAAGTGGAAGCCGGTTCGCCGTCCGAAAATGCGACCAATCAAGACGTTATAGAGCATGATCCGATTCAATCGGATCGGATCATGCTCTAGCGGACGGCTTGCGAGGCCGCGCCCAATTCAGTAAGAGGGACTGACGGCAGCGCCGGTGCGCGGATCACGGAGGGAGATGACGAACCATGGCCGAAGATCAGTTGCTCGAGGAACACCGCCGGACCTGGCAGAGCTTCGTCAAGCTGGTGACGGTCTCGACCGCGCTCGTCGTCGTCACACTCCTCCTGATGGCGCTGTTCCTGCTCTAGAACCTGCCAGGTATGCCATTGCGCTGGCCTCATGCTTCGACAGGCTCAGCATGAGGACGTGCTGCTGTGCCTTCGGCCCCTCGTCCTGAGCCTGTCGAAGGATGAGGGTTGCGCGATAGCGCCGCAGCGGCCGAAATCGCTAACCGACGATCTCCCCGTCCTTGAAGAAGAAGGCGATCTCGCGCTTGGCGTTGTCCGGGCTGTCGGAGCCGTGCGCCGAGTTGGCCTCGACCGATTCCGCGTACTCGGCGCGGATCGTGCCGGGCGCCGCCTTGGCCGGGTCGGTGGCGCCCATGACCTCGCGGTTCTTCTCGACGGCGTTCTCGCCCTCCAGCACCTGGACCACAACCGGGCCCGAGGTCATGAACTCGCAGAGGCTCTTGTAGAAGGGCCGCTCCTTGTGGACCTCGTAGAAGGCCTCGGCCTGCTGACGGCTCAGGCGGATGCGGCGCTGGGCGACCACGCGCAGGCCGGCCTGCTCGAGCTTGTCGATGATCTTGCCTGTGATGTTGCGGCGCGTCGCGTCGGGCTTGATGATCGACAGCGTCCTCTCGATGGCCATGGTGCGGGCTCCCCTTCTCTCTGATCCTGTACTCGGGCGGCGGCCTTATAGACGCTTTGGCCGGTCCCGGCAACGCCGCGCGCCGGTACGGCTAACGGCCGTCCGGCGCCTCGCGTTGCCGGGGCTGGACCGCAGGCTTTCGGCCCCCCGGGAGCCCGTGCTATCACCGCGCCCGCCATGCTGCACATCAATGATCTCACCTACCGGGTGGCCGGCCGGCTGCTGCTGGAGAAGGCGACCGTCGCCGTCAACAAGGGCGAGCGGGTCGGCCTGGTCGGCCGCAACGGCAGCGGCAAGTCGACGCTCTTGAAGCTGATCACGGGAGAGCTGCACCAGGATGCCGGCGAAATCGCCCTGCCGCGCGGCCTCAGAGTCGGCACGGTGGCGCAGGACGCGCCCTCGGGCCCGGCCAGCCTGATCGACACCGTGCTGGCCGCCGACCGCGAGCGCAGCGCCCTCCTGGCCGAGGCCGAGCACGCGCAC
The DNA here is from genome assembly GCA_050330055.1 of Kiloniellales bacterium. GTDB lineage: Bacteria > Pseudomonadota > Alphaproteobacteria > Kiloniellales > JAKSDN01 > JBHJOF01. The sequence goes on along the minus strand of JBHJOF010000412.1, from coordinate 6,933 downwards.
GAGCCGGCGCGCATCGCCGAGATCCACGAGCGCCTGGCAGCGATCGGCGCCGACAGCGCGCCGGCGCGCGCCGCGCGCATCCTGGCCGGCCTGGGCTTCGACGAAGCGGCCCAGGCGCGGCCCTGTGCCGAGTTCTCCGGCGGCTGGCGCATGCGCGTGGCGCTGGCCGCGCTGCTGTTCTCCGAGCCCGACCTGCTGCTGCTCGACGAGCCGACCAACCACCTCGACCTGGAGGCGACGCTCTGGCTGGAGAGCTATCTCAAGTCCTATCGCGGCACCCTGATCCTGGTGTCGCACGACCGCGACCTGCTGAACCGGGTGCCGCAGCGCATCATCCACCTGGACGGCCTGAAGCTCACCGCCTACAGCGGCAACTACGACCGCTTCGAGCGCACGCGCAGCGAGCAGCAGGCGCGCCAGGCCGCCCTGCGCACCCGCCAGCTCGCCGAGCGGCGCCACATCCAGGCCTTCATCGACCGCTTCCGCTACAAGGCCAGCAAGGCGCGCCAGGCGCAGTCGCGCATCAAGGCGCTGGAGCGCATGGAGCCGATCGCCAGTGTGGTGGAGCAGTACACCGTCCCTTTTCACTTCCCGCAGCCGGAGCCGCTGTCGCCGCCGCTGGTCACGCTCGACCGGGTCGACGTCGGCTACGAGACGGGCAAGCCGGTGCTGCGCAAGCTCGATCTGAGACTCGACATGGACGACCGCATCGCGCTCCTGGGCGCCAACGGCAACGGCAAGTCGACCCTGGTCAAGCTGCTCGCGGGGCGACTGGCGCCGCAGGAGGGCCGCCTGGTCAAGTCGAGCAAGCTCACGGTCGGCTACTTCGCCCAGGACCAGGCCGAGGAGCTCGACCTCGCCGCCACACCGCTCGGGCTGCTGCGACGCCAGCTGCCACTGGCGACGGAGCAGCGGCTGCGCGCGCATCTCGGCCGCTTCGGCTTCGGTCACGACAAGGCCGAGACGACGGTCGGCAAGCTGTCGGGCGGCGAGAAGGCGCGCCTGCTGTTCGCCCTGATGAGCCGCGAGGCGCCGCACATCCTGCTGCTCGACGAGCCGACCAATCACCTGGACGTGGACTCGCGCCAGGCCCTGGTCGAGGCGCTCAACGAGTACGAGGGAGCGGTCGTGCTGGTCAGCCACGACCCGCACCTGATCGAACTGGTGGCTGACCGGCTCTGGCTGGTCGGCGACGGAACTGTGGCGCCCTTCGACGGCGACCTGGAGGACTATCGCCGCATCCTGCTGGACCAGCGCCGCCTGGAGCGCGCGGCGGCACGCCGGGCCAGCCGCGAGGAGCACAGCGACGAGGACGATCAGCTCAGCAAGAAGGACAAGCGCCGCGCCGCGGCCGAGGCGCGCGCCGCCGTCGCCCACCTGCGCAAGGCGGCACGCGACGCCGAGGCGCGCATCGAAAAGCTTAACAAGGAGAAGCAGGCCCTGGAGGCGCGACTGGCCGACCCGGAGGTCTATAACGGCCCGACCGCCAAGCTGCTGGCCCTGCAAATCCGCCACGGCGAGCTGAAACAGGCCATCGCCAAGGCCGAGGAACGCTGGCTGGAGGCGCAGGCGGCCCTGGAGTAGCTATGCCGGCGCAGCCTGGCCGAAGCTGGAGAAAAGCTGCCAAACCAGGCGGCAAATGTTAGTCTGCGCCCGTTCGAATCGACGGGTCCGAAGCGGCGCATTGACTTCGGGCCCGTCGGTACGAGCGGGCGCACAAGGCCGGAGTGGGGGCAGCCGCGGCGCGCTGCTTGACGGGCGGCGGGACCACTAGCGTGAACGATCAGACAGCCATGGCCGAAGAGGTCGAGCGCGAGACACCGCGCTTACCGTCCATCCATGACACGGGTGGACGCGAGGGCAAGTTCCGGGCAATCGACGGCACCGTGATCCGCTATGCCTGGTGGCGTGGCGACAAGGCGCAACTGGCTGGCACCGTCGTCTACTTCAACGGCCGTACCGAGTTCATCGAGAAGAACCTGGAGACGGTGGGCGAGCTGGTCGCCCGTGGTTTCGACGTCTGGACCCTGGACTGGCGCGGCCAGGGGCTGTCGCAGCGCCTGCTCGGAAACCGGCAAAAGCGGCATATCGACGACTACCGGCAATACCTGGGCGACCTGCGGCTGTTTTTCCGCGACTATGTCGAGCCGCGGACGCGCGAGCGCTGCGTGCTGCTCGGCCATTCCATGGGCGGGCACATTGCATTGCGCCTGCTTCAGGAGCCGCCGCTCCGTTTCACCCATGCGGTGCTCATGGCGCCACTCATCGACCTCTACGCCAGTAACTTCCTGGCGGGTGGCGTGCACCGCCTTCTGGCCGCGCTCGGCAGTTGGCCGATGCTGGCGCGCGCCTATGTTCCCGGACGCAGTGACTATGGGCCGCGCAACCTACGCTTTGAAGGCAACGACCTGACCTCCGATTCGAAGCGCTTCGCGCGCACCCATGCCTATATCGCGGCCAACCCCGACCTGGCCGTGGACGGCCCGACCATGGGCTGGCTTAACGCCACCTGCCGCTCGATTTCGGTGGTACGCGAGCCGGCGTTCGCCAAGGGCATCCGCACGCCGCTGCTGATCATCAGCGCCAGCGCCGACAGGGTCGTCAGCAACGCCGCGCAGCAGGCCTTCATCGAGCAGGTGCCGCAGGGCCAGCTCTACACCGTCGCAGGCGCGCGGCACGAGATCCTGCTCGAGCAGGACGACTACAGGCGCCAGTTCTGGGAGCAGTTCGACGCCTTCGTGCTGGGTGGCGAGAAAAGTGGCGAGGCGGCGCCTCAGTCCGCGTAGTGGACCGGCAGCGCCGTGGTGTACTTGATGGTCTCCATGGCGAAGTTGGAGCTCACGTCGGCCAGCGCGGCCGCCTTGATCAGCCGCTTGTAGACGGCGTCATAGGCGGCAATGTCGGGCACCACGATGCGCAGCAGATAGTCCACGTCGCCGCTCATGCGGTAGAACTCGACCACCTCCTCGATCTGGGCGACCGCCCGCGCGAAGTCTTCCAGCCACTCGTAAGTGTGCTGGCTGGTCTTGACCCGCACGAAGACGGTGACCCCGACGTTGACCTTCTCCGGGTCGAGCAGCGCGACCCGCTTGCGGATGACCCCCGCCTTCTCGAGGTTCTGGACGCGGCGCCAGCAGGGCGTCGTCGACAGCCCGACCCGCCCCGCCAGCTCCGCAACCGGCATGCTCGCGTCCTCCTGCAGGCAGCGCAGGATCTTCCGGTCCAACTCATCCATTTAGAATGCTCCGCGACAATACTTCTCTTTGTTAGGATAATTTTCTACATCTTATCTAATCTTGGGGATAAATTGGAAGCCCTTTCTCAGCCGCCGATGCTATTGTTTCGCCCGTCCGAAGCCCTTGAAAGACCTCGTGGGAAACCTCTTGCCATGGTGAAGCGCCTCTTCACGGACCACCCCGCCTCCGTGGGCGAGACCTACAGCGAGCATCTGGTCATGGCTGCCGGCTTCGGCTGGCGCCTGGTGTTTGCCGGCCTGGCGTGCTTCGCCCACGCGCTGCTGCCGTTTCTCTTCGAGCGCACCGGCAGCCGGACCATCGCCGAGCTGCACGACAGCATGGTGATAAAGCGCAGCCGCCGCCCGGCCGCTCCCGTGGCGGCGCGACGGCCGGTCAACGCCTTGCGCTGACGCGCCCGAGTAGACTTATCGCTCCCCCAGCTTCGCCGGCCGCTGCGGTATCCGCTTCGGCGACGGGCTTGCTCAGCCCGGTCGGATGGCTAGGCTGGCCAAAACAAAGGACGCAGAAGGGGAGCGGCTGATGGCAGAACGCCTGACGGAGGTCGATGTCGCGGTGATCGGCGCCGGCGCGGCCGGTATCGGCGCGGCGCGGACCCTGCGCAAGCGTGGCGTCTCCTTCGTGCTACTGGAGGCGGCGCACCGTGTCGGCGGGCGCGGCTATACCGAGCTGGTTGGCCAGGATCAGCCTTTCGACCTGGGCTGCCACTGGCTGCATTCGGCCAGCCTCAACCCCTTCACCAAGATCGCCGACGCGCTCGGCTTCGAGTACAGCAAGGAGGGCTTCCTGCGCCGCATCCACCTGGGCGACCGCTGGGCCAGCCCGCAGGAGCAGCAGGACCACGTCGAGTTCTTCGACCGTAACTTCGCGGCGGTGCACAAGGCCGCGGCCGACGGTCTCGATATCTCGCTGGCCGAGGCAACCGAGCGCGAGTCGCGCTGGACGCCGCTGTTCGATTACGTGGTCTCGCTGATGTGCTCGGTCGACTCCGACCAGGTCTCGGTGCGCGATCATCATGACTACAACGACACTGGCGAGAACTGGCAGGTGAAGAACGGCTACGGTGCGCTGATCGCCCGCTTTGCGGCCGACCTGCCGGTCCAGCTCAACTCTGCGGTTAAGCGCATCGACTGGTCGGGGCGGAGCGTCAGGATCGAGACCGTCAAGGGCGCGATCACCGCCCGCAAGGTCATCATCGCGGTCTCGACCGGTATCCTGGGCGGAGGCGACATCCGCTTCGATCCGACGCTGCCCGATTGGAAGCAGGAGGCAATTGCCGCCCTGCCGCTCGGCAACCACAATCGCATCTGCCTGGTGTTCGACGGCAACGTCTTCGGCGACGACCATCCACTCGGCGCCACCGTGATGACCGGCGAGGGCGAGCCCATGGGCATACGCATTCGCCCCTTCGGCTACGACTACGTGGTCGGCGTCACCGGCGGCCGCTTCGCCGATTGGCTGGAGCGCGCCGGCGTCGAGGCCTCGGCCGATCTGCTCAAGGAGCAGCTCGCCAAGGTGGTCGGCTGGCCGACCGCCAACAAGGTGCTGCGCCACACGGTCACCGCCTGGCGCGGCGACCCCTGGGTCAAGGGCGCCTACTCGGCAGCCCAGCCGGGCCGCGGCCGCCAGCGTGCCAAGCTGGCCGAGCCGATCGACGGTCGCCTGTTCTTCGCCGGCGAGGCGACCTCGAGCGAGTTCTACGCCACTGCGCACGGTGCCTATCTGAGCGGCATCGCCGCGGCCGGGCAGGCGGCCGACGAACTGGCTCCACTGGCGGCGCGCTGAGCCACAAGACCGCCCTGGTCATGCCCCCTGGCCAAGCTGGGACAGAGCCCCTAAATAGCTCTGCAAACACTCATCAGGAATCCGGTCAGGAGGGGAAGATGCAATACCTGCACACCATGGTGCGCGTCGCCGACATCGACAGGTCGCTCGATTTCTACTGCGACAAGCTGGGACTGGTGCAGGTGCGGCGCAATGACTACGAGCAGGGCCGCTTCACCCTGATCTTCCTGGCCGCGCCCGAGGACCTGGATCGCGCCAAGGCCGACCAGGCGCCGCTGGTCGAGCTGACCTACAACTGGGACCCGGAGGAGTACAAGGGCGGCCGCAACTTCGGCCACCTGGCCTACCGGGTCGACAATATCTACGAGACCTGCCAGCGCCTGATGGACGGCGGCGTGACCATCAACCGGCCGCCGCGCGACGGCCGCATGGCCTTCGTGCGCTCGCCCGACAACATCTCGGTCGAGCTGCTGCAGAAGGGCGAAGCGCTGCCGCCCAAGGAGCCCTGGGCCTCGATGGGCAACACCGGCGAGTGGTGAGGCCACCGAAGCCCCTCCACCTCGACCCTACGGCATTCACACATCTCAGGCAGGGGCGCGCCCTTGCCACACACACGGCTGTCGTCCCGGGGCTTGTCCCCGGGACCCATTGGCGTCAGCGCGTGAACGGTTAGGCCATTGGGTCCCGGCAACAAGTGCCGGGACGACAGTGGTGTCTGCACGTACGTTGTGCGACCGCCGCCCGAATGGGTGAGCTCTAAGGTCTCGGCCCGAAGCCCCGAGCCCTGCGCCGGGCGCTGCCCTGCTCTGCAGGATTGGCGCGCCCGCAGCGCGCCTGAGCCGTTAAGGTCCCCTTCGCCCACTCCTCCTATGGTCGGAGACCATGAACGGCACCTCAGAGCCCTGCGCCGCGGCGCCTCCGCCCGCCTCGCAGGATGCCGAGGCGGGCGGTGACGCGCACAGTACCACGTCCAGGGGCATCGCCTTCATGGTCCTGTCGGTCGGCCTGTTTGCCGTCATGGACGGCCTGGTGAAGTGGCTCGGCGCCGGCTACCCGACCATGCAGATCGTCTTCTTCCGCAGCCTCTTCGCCTTCGTGCCGCTCGCCGTTTTTATTTTCCGCGACGGCATCGGCCCGGCGCTGCGGGTACGCGACCCCTGGGGCCACGCGCTGCGCTGCGGCATCGGGATCGTCGCCATGACGGTCTTCTTCTACGCCTACGCCAACATGCCGCTGGCCGACGTCATCGCGCTGGCCTTCGCGGCGCCGATCTTCGTCACCGCCCTCTCGGTACCCTTGCTGGGCGAGCGGGTCGGGATGCGGCGCTGGAGCGCGGTGCTGGTCGGCTTCGGAGGGGTGCTGATCATGGTGCAGCCGGGCGGCGGCATGTTCGACCCGCTGGCCGGCCTAGTGCTGTTCGGCACGGTCTTCTACGCGTTGGCCATGATCCTGGTGCGCAAGCTGGCGCGCACCGAGACCAACACCTCGATCGTGTTCTACTTCACCCTGGCCTGCACCCTGCTGGCGGCCGGCTTCCTGCCGTTTCAGTGGGTGACGCCGAGCTGGAGCGATCTCGCCATGCTGATCGCCGTCGGCCTGATCGGCGGCCTGGCGCAGATCACCATGACGATGGCCTTCCGCTACGCCGAGGTGGCCGTCATCATGCCATTTGAGTACAGCGCCATGATCTGGGCGGTGGCGATCGGCTTCATCTTCTGGGGCGAGCTGCCGGGCCTGAACATCTGGATCGGTGTCGCCGTGGTCATGGCGTCGGGGCTTTACATCGTCTACCGCGAGGCCAACCTGGGCCTGCCGCGCGGCACCGCCCGCAAGCTGCAGGCGCGGCGCTAGGTCGCCTGCTGGGCCCAGCCGGCATCGCCCTGCTGCCAGTAGG
>JBHJOF010000411.1:0-15082 GCA_050330055.1 Kiloniellales bacterium | reverse complement strand
CCGTTGACGGTGACTGTAGCCATGGAATGCCTCTCCCTTCATTCGGATCGCTGTTCTTGTTGGCACCGGTTCTTGTCGGCCCCTGATTGAATGGATCGGGGCGTGGCACGTTGTACTGCGCGATCGGGCCTGGCCCGTTGTTCTGCGAGTGCGCTGCATGCCGGCCCTCGGTTTTGCTGTACTGAAGTGTGGCGGAGTAGACGCTTGCCGCTCGGGCACAATTCGCCGCCCCCAGACCGGAGGCAGCTGCCCGAATGGCGGGAAGTTCTCCACTGCTCGCCATCATAGACCGACCACCGCGTTTGCCGGCAAACAACTTTTTTGTGTTCGCTGGTTAGGGCCGGGGTGGACCGGGGCGCCCAGTACCGCGGGGAAGGGGGCGGCCGGCTCGCGGGCGGGCGCCGTCAGCGAGAGCCGCAAGGCCCTATCCGGCCGGCGGAAATCCGCGCTATGGTCGCCCCGGGGGCAATGCCGTGGACAAGGATCGTGGATCGGCCTCTCCGGCCGGGGGCCTGGGGGTCGGCTCCGGCTGTCCAGGGCCATTCGCTCAAAGCCACTCGCCCGGCTCGCATTCGCCTGCCAGCACCGGGCGCAAACCACGGGGAAAGGACGCACCATGGGTCTCGAAGTCGGCGGCATACTGGGCCTGCTCATCCTGATCGGCGACGTCTACGCGATCATCAGGGTGTTCCAGAGCGGCGCCGGGGCCGGCGTCAAGGCGATCTGGATCGTGCTGATTCTGATCCTGCCGCTGCTCGGCCTGATCCTGTGGTTCCTCTTCGGGCCCAAGTGAGCCCTCGAAGCAAATTCCGATACTAGCCCTGCGTCCGCATTGGGCCCAGCCGCGGCCGCCCTCTCACTTGTGCCGGGCCCTCTTGCTTGACAGCGGGGTCCCCGGGGCCATATAGCCGTCACTCCTGCGGCCGGACCCGATCCGGCGCCCCTCGCGTGCTCCTGACGTGCCCGCGTCACAGGCTCCCCGGGGGGCGCAACCGACCGCAGTCGTGGCGGGGTAGCTCAGCTGGTTAGAGCAGCGGAATCATAATCCGCGTGTCGGGGGTTCGAGTCCCTCCCCCGCTACCATCAGATTGAACAGCCTGGTCCGCAGTCTGTCATCCGGCTGCCGTGCGCTCTCCTGCCGCCCTCACTCCGGCAGCGCGCTGACGGCGTAGAGCGCCAGCACCAGGTCGCCGGGTTGCGCATCGCCGAAGCTGCCACGGTAGATTTTCTCGATTTCTCCGGAGCGGTAGATGCGGCTCAGCGCGCGGTCGACCGCAAGCCGGAAGCGGCCGTCGTCCTTGGGCAGCGCCAGAGCGTAAGGCTCGCGGGTGAAGAGGCGCTTCGACACTCGCAACGCCGCGGCGTCCCGGCTCTTGAGCATGAGATAGAGCAGGATCGCCTGATCGGCGAAATAGGCGCTGAGCCTGCCCTCTTCGAGCTGCCGCAGGCCGTCCTCGTGGGTCTCCGCGGTCACGACATCGGCCCGCACGCCGAGCTGCTGCAGGGTTACGCGCAGAGCATCTTGGGTCGTCGTGCCCGAGAGGACGCCGATCGTGTGGCCGGCAAGCGACTCGAAGTCCTGAGGCCCATCGACGCGGAACAGCACGCTGGCGCCGTCGATGAAGATGGGAATCGAGAAGTCGACGATCTCGCGCCGCGAAAGCGTCGCCGTGGTGGCCCCGCAGAGCAGGTCGATCCGTCCCTCCTGCACGGCTTCGAAGCGGTTCTCGCCGGTGACTGGATGGTAGCTGATCTTGATCTCGGCCAGCTTCAACTGCCGCTTGATGTGGGCTACGACCGCGCGGCAGAGATCGACCGAATAGCCGGCCGGCTCGCCTATGTCGTTCTTGTAGGCGTAGGGCGCCGCGTCCTCGCGATAGCCGACCGTGATCACGCCGCTCTCGGTGATCCGCTCGAGAACCGCCGCGGAGACCGCGTGCGAGGAAAACGAGAAGACGAGAAGAATGGCGATTACCGCATTGCGCATGCGTGACCTCCCTGCTGATCTGGCCCGCTGCCCGGGACGCCTTGACAAAGGGGGGCAGCCTTCAATCGCCGCCTTCGCCCTCCTGCCGGGCGCACCCGAGCCGCTGCAGCGGGTGCTTCGGCCGTGCCTCGTCGCCCCGTGCCTCGTCGCCCAGTGTAGCAGCCGGAACTGCCGGCTCAGCGGCAAATCTCGGGTCATGATCGCCGTCACGCGGACGTCGCTGCCGGCATTGCGGTACGGCATAGCGTGGGCCCGTCCGCAACCAACACGCCCCGCGAGCGGCCGGACCGGTCTGCGGGGCGTGCGGCGAGTGGCATTGGTTTGTTAAACCGAGATCGCAGTTTAACGATTCCGCTCGCGCCGGACAATCATCCCCACCGCCATCACCCACCGCTCCGGCCGACGCGAAGGACCGCGCGATACGGCACCGTAGCGCTCCCGAGTCGGTTGCCGCCGGTGACATGGACGGACTGTGGCATTTTCGTCTTTCGGTGCATTTTTATCACAGCCAGACATGATTTTTCAGCCACTGCCGGCCCCTTGCACGCGCTCTTGCAGCCGTCCCGGCGGATCGATCGCGCACGCTGCGACCGGCTCCAGCCGGCTGACTTCGATGCCCGGGCGGACCGGGCTCCGGGTCCGGCGGCGGTCGAGTGGCCGCCCGATCCGCGCCCGCCGGTGGGTTCGCGCGGGACCTCCGCCGGCCGGCTCCGGCCGCCTCGTCGGCTGCGCTGAAATGCTCGTGTTTTCAGGTCGCTGTGCCACCGCTGCGGGCGCTCCGCGAGGCCGGCGGCGGCGCCCCGCGGCCGGGCTAGGGCTCGGGTTCGGGCCACCGCCGCGGCCCTCGCCAAGCGCCCTTCGGGCAGTCGGGAGAGGGATTTGCAACGCGCCGCCAGTGAGAGATTTCCGGCCGCGATGTACAGCCACAACCTGTAGGTTGACGGCCTCGCCTGTAAGGCTAAACGCCTCATATCTTGGGAAACTTTGAGGTTGCCATCCGCCAGGCGATTCCTGATAGTTAGCGCTAATTTCGGAGGGGAAATCGGGACGCAAGCGGCAGCAATCGCCCAGATCGGGCTCGGGGCTCATTTGAATCATAGGATCAGCGAACCATGCGCGTGTTGACCTTTACGGCTGTTGGCTTGGCCTTGGCGGCGGCAGCTTTCGCAGCGAGCAAGGCGCAGGCCACCTCCCTCGAGGAGGCAGTACAGTCCGCGATCGTGTTCCATCCACGGATCCAGCGCGACGAGGCGCGGGAGCGGGTGGCGGAGCAGGAAATCGAGGTGTCATACTCGCGCTACCTGCCGCGCGTCGACGTCGATTCCGCGATCGGCTACGAGGCGACCCACAGTCCGGTGACCCGCAGCGCCGGCAAGGGCTGGCGCGACTTCGTCCGCACCGACAACCGCGCAACGCTCTCGCAGATGATCGTCGATGGCGGGGCCACGCCCGGGCTGGTTGCAGCGGCTCGTGCCAACCACTTGGCGACGAAGGGCGATCTGCGCGAGACCAGCGAGCTGATCGCGATCGACACCGTGCAGCTCTATCTCAATCTGCTGCGAGACCAGGAGTTCGTGCGCATTGCCGAGGAGAACGTCGCGGCGCATCAGGGTTTGAACGACCGGATTCGCGGCTTGGTAGAGGCCGGGCGCGGCTCGGACGCCGACATCGCCCAGGCCGACAGCCGTCTGGCCTTGGCCCGGGCGACGCTCGAGGATCGGCGCGGCGGCCTGCGCGAGGTGATCGCGCGCTACATCGAAACGGTCGGCGCCGAGCCGGGCGTGCTGGAGCCGACGCGGGCGCCCGACTATGGCGAGCCGGCGACGGTCGACGAGGCGATTGCGATCGCCATGGAGAATAATCCCTCGGTCCAGGCGACCGCGGCGCGCGTCACGCAGGCGGAGCACGAGATCCGCGTCGCGCGGGCCAGCTACTATCCGCGGCTCGATGCCGAGGTGTTCGGCTCGGTCAACAAGAACCAGGACGGCACCCCAGGCTACGACAGTGACCTGAACGCGCGGCTGCGTGGCCAGTGGAACATCTTCAACGGCTTCGGCGACGTGGCCCGTGCGCGGCGCGCCGAGATGCAGCGCAATGCGCAGCAGGGGACGCTGGGCGACGAGGCGCGGCGGGTACGTGAAGAGACCCGCATCGTCTGGGAGGCGCTGCAGACCCAGCGCGAGCGCGTGGTGCCGCTGCGCGAGCATCTCTCCGCACAGGAGCGCACGCTGCAATCCTATCTGGGCCAGTTCGATGTCGGCCGACGCTCGCTGCTCGACTTGCTCGACTCGCAGAACGAGGCCTTCCAGGCCCGCACCCAACTGGCCGATGCCGAGTTCGACCTGGCGGTGGCCGAATATGAGCTGATCTTCGTGACCGGGCGCCTGCTCAACACGCTCGGCGTTGTTGTCCTTTCGGAGGAGGACGATCACCTCGAACGTGACCAGAACCGCTGATCTTGTTCGATCGTGACGCGACGCGGTGCAGGGATCAGCTTGGGGGCGTTTGAGATGGCGATGACAGCTTCAAGAGGGGGGAAGATGCGGCGCGCCTTCGCGGTTGCCCTGGCTGCTGCGCTGGCCAGCGGAACCACAGCAGTCGGCAGTGCTTCGGCCGAAAGCGTGACCGAGGCGGTCGATGCGGCGCTGGCCCATCATCCGCAGGTGTGGCGCGACCAGGCGCTCTCGGTCGCGGCCGAGCACGCGGTCGAAGAGGCCTATTCCGATTTCCTGCCCAGCATCGACCTGGATGCATCGAGCGGCTACGAGCTGACCAGCAGCCCGACGACCCGAGGCGCCGGGCGCGGCACGGTCGACATGGTCCGCTCCGAGGCCAGCGCACGGCTCACGCAGCTGCTGTTCGACTTCTATGGCACCTCCAACCGCGTGGCCGCTGCCGCGTCCGATCTCGAGGCGAGCAATGCTAGCCTGCAGGCGACCAGCGAGCGCATCGCGCGGCTGGCGACACGCCTCTTTCTGGACGTGTTGAGCGCGCGCGAACGCACCGCCTTGGCCGAGCAGAACCTCGCCGACCTCACCACCGTGCTCGAGCTGATCCGCGGCCGGGCCGAGGCCGGCCGCGCCGCCGAAGCCGACCTGGACCAGGCGGTCTCGCGCGTGGCCCTGGCGAAGGCTGATCTGGCGGGCCGGCGTGGCGACGAGCGCGCAGTAACCGCGCGCTTCCTCGAGAACGTCGGCCACATCCCGGGCGCACTGGAGCGGCCCTCGGTACCGGACTACCCGGAGGCGGATGACCTCGACCAGGCGCTCGCGGTCGCCATGAACCGCAATCCGGTCGCGCACTCGACCACGGCGCAGTGGGAAGCCCGCCGTGCCGAAGTCGAAGTCGCCCGCGCGGCCTACTTTCCGCGTCTCGATTTCGAGGCCTCGACCTCTTACGGCAACAACATTGACGGCGTGCGCGGCGACCAGGCTGACGTGCAGTTCCTGGTCCGCTTGACCTGGGCCCTGTTCGACGGCTTCGGCAATGTGGCGCGGACCCGGGCGGCCTCGCACGAGGCCAACGCCGCATGGCTGAGCGATGCCGAGGCGCGGCGGTCGATTCGCGAGGCCGTGCGAGTCGCCTTCCGTGCGCTGCAGACCGCCGAGGCGCGCTATCCCCAACTGCGCGCCGATGCCGACGCCAGCACGCGTACCTACGAGGCCTACCGTCAGCAGTACGACGTGGGGCAGCGCAGCCTGCTCGATCTGCTCGACGCGCGCGGCGAGATGTTCACCGCGCAGGAGGCCGAGGTGCCCGGCAGCTATGCCATCCTGCAGGCTCACTACGATCTGCTGTTTGCCATGGGCCGCCTGCTCGAGCACCTGGATATCGTCGTGTTCCAGGACCGCGAGCAGTACCGCGAGGACCGGCAGCAGAGTGAGAGGATGGCTGCGGCGGACGCCGCCGGCCTGCCGCAGGGCGCGGCCATGGGCTTCGACGATGCCGATTGGAGCGGCGAGGTAGCAGTGCCCGGCGGCCTGGAGTTCGGCTCCTGGCTAAGCGACGGCGGTGCGGGCGAAAAGCTGAGCGGGCCGGCCGGCGCCTCCCTCGACGCCCCGGGAGACACTACCGCCCCCGATAACGCGCCTGCCGCGGCCCAGACCTTCCGGCGCGATATCGACGGCATCGAGGTCGAACTGGTTCCAGCCATGGTCGCTCTGCCGGAGAGCACGGTCAACGTGCTGCCGGCCAGCGGCCTGATCGATAGCGTTGCGGCCGCCGACACTACGACCGCTGGTGTCGCCGAGGACCGCGCCGCGCAGGGTGCGGCGTTGGACGGCGTCGCCTCCGAAGATGCCCTTGGCGAAAGCGCCCTTGAGGAAGCCGTTTCTCTAGAGGGCCTTGCAGCCGAGCCGGCGGAAAGCGCGGTCCAGGACGCGGTTCTCGACCGGCCCGAGGTCGTGTCCTCTCTCGCAGAGGACCTTGGGGCCGAGGACACCCGGGCGGAAGACACGCGGGCCGATGACGGCGGCACCGCTTGGCACAAGCAGGACCTGTTGGGGCTGCTTGGCCTCGCTGCGGCCGAGTTGGCTGCCCTGCCGAGGGAATCCAAAGCGGCGGCCCCTGCGCCGCGCAGCGATCGGCCCGCCCGCTGACCGCAGCCGCAGCGGGGTGCAGGCAGCCTTGACGGTCATCCGGCGGGCCGGGGCCATGAGCCCTCGGCCCCTCCTGCTCCGACATAGCGAAGCGACCGCCTGACGGCAGAGGCACGCGGTGGCCTGGGTGGCCGCGCCTTCGCGTGGGCTTTGCCGGCGCCGTGCCTGGTGCCCGGCTGCCTGGGCATCCAGACCCCCTCTGCCCCGCCGCCGGCCCGCGAGGGGTCGCGCCGCTGGGCCCCGCAGGTCATCCGTTCCGCCTTCCGGAAGCGGCCGCGAGCGGCCTCTGACGCCAGCCAACCTCCGACCGATGTTTACTAAACTTTAGTACAGGTGAAGAAATTCTTGACGATCTCTAAATTTTTCGACATATTTGCCGCAAGTTCTCAAGAACAATGTTAACCACTATGTTGAGTTAATTAAATTAACCCGCCTGGAAACCATTGGAATTAGTTCGATTTGTTGAAAGGTAGCCGAAATTAACTTTAGACGCCTCGTTTGCCTGGGGGACAAGCGGCCGACGAGGAGACTCTGAGGGGGACGATCCAGCGGGACCCGAGGGCCCGCACCTTCGCAGGCGGTCGCGTTGCGTCGCCTCTGTGACGGACCCGGAGATAGGACGGTACACATGACAGCTCAGATTCTTGCCACTCCTCCCGGCAGCACCACCACGCTTGCCAGTGGCGCGGCGTTTCCAGTCGAGGCCGGCGTGATCTACCAGATCGCCCTCGTCGATGCCGAAGGCAATGTCGGGCCGATTCTCGACCCGCAGAGCCTGGTGCGCGAGGCGGACGGCAACGATCTGGTGGTGACTCTTCCTGACGGCACCACGATCATCCTGGAAGGCATGGTCCAGGTCCTGGCCGAGGGCGCCGGCGGCGGTCTGGCCGGACCCGACGGCACGCTGGTCATCGCCACCCTGGAACAGGCCTTCGCCCCGGCGGCCGGGCCGCAGGCGGCCCTGGGCGGCGACGACGAGGGCGGCAGCAGCCAGGCCTTCAACCAGGCCCTGATCACGCCGAACCGCCTGTTCGGCGAAGCCCCGGAGGGCCCCTTCCCGGAGCTCGGGTTGGCCGGCTTCACGCTCGAGGAGCAGGATCCGAACCTGGTCCTGTCGTTGTCCCAGGAGATCGAGGAGCCACAGGGCCCGCCCGACGACGGTCCCGATCCACAGCGTGACATCGTGATCACGGCCGACGACGGGCGCATCGTCATTCTGGGCAAGGCCCTGCTGGCCAACGACAGCGGCAGCGGCCTGAAGATCGTCAGTGTGCAGGACTATACCGGCCCCGGCATCATCACCCTGCGCCCGGACGGCAACGTCGAGATCAGCCAGGTTGCCGACAACCCGGCCCTGAACAATTCCGGCTTGACCCAGACCTTCACCTATACGGTGGAGGACGCCGACGGCAAGACCGCGACCACCACCGTCCTGGTCTATGTCGACGAGGACTGCGATCTCGACGGCTTTGTCAATGCGCCTGCGATCAGCCTCGGCAATGGGGAGAGCGAGATCTTCATTCCTCTCCACCCGCGGGACGAGAACGAGCCGTCGGGCGTGGTCACCATCGTCGGCGGCGCCGGCGATGACTTCATCCAGATCCGCGACGAGCAGAACTACGATCTCTACGGCGGCGACGGATTCGATACCCTGGTGGCCGACGTCGAGTACTCATCCGGCTTCTTCGACATCGACCTGCCGGCGATCTTCAGCCAGGCCAACAACTCGATCGAGCGGATCGACATGTCGGACGAAATCTCGGGTTTCGGCATCGTTCGTATTCGGCCCCATGGTGCGAACACGGAGGTGAACTGGGACTTCCGCGACATCGAGCTGATCAATGTGCACGAGATCGTCGGCCGTGGCGGTAACGATACCATCATCGGCTCTGCCGGCGACGACGTCATCTACGGCGATGGCACTGGCCAGAACGGAACCAGCGGCGCCCCTGGCAACGATTTCATCGACGGCTGGCTCGGCAACGACGTGATCTACCTGGGCGGCGGTACGGGTGACGGCGTTCGGAACGTGGTGCGGATCAGCGCCGTCGATCACGGTCTCAATACGATCCACAACTTCGACAACAACGGCGCCCAGTACGATCAGCTCACGCTCGACGACCTCTTCGACAAGCTGGAGCTGGACCTTGGCCTGGGCGCCGGCGGCCTCAGCACGGCCGACCGCGTGAGTCGCGTGGTTCTGGTCGACAACGGCCCCGGGACCGACATTCTCATCGACCAGTCGCTTGCCGGTGACGGCAGCGATCTGGTGCAGATCGCCGACGTCACGAACATACAGACCAGCTTCTGGGATGTCGGCGGCAGCGGTAACGAGAACATCTTCGTAGGCGCCTGATTTGTTTGTAAGCGCCTGAATTAGGGGTGCTCGATCGGCCAGCTTGATTCCGGCCTGGCCCACCGGGTTTCGATTCAGATTTCGGTTGGGGCGTCCGCAGGTAGCGGCGCCCCATTTTCTTTTTCCCTCCGCCGGCTTTGCCCTGACATCCCCAATGGCGAGCGCTGGAACTGGAGCTACCGGCGGGCTGGAGCGCCGCCGGCAGCCTAACTCCCCCACGGCCGCCTGCGCCCTGTCGGCCCCCCGGTCGCAGCCCGCTCCGGATCCGCTGAAGGGCTCAAATTTTCCACAGAGAAAGCTGTTCGCCAAAGCAGACGATCTATCCTAAATTACCAATAAGGTTAACAAATCGCCCGGTCTTCGCGCTGCGCGTCGCCGGATTTTGGGTGGGGTGCCGAGACAGGGGATGCCGGCCGAAATCGGCCGCTCGGCACCGCAAGTTATGGAACGCGCAGGCTGCGGCCCGTGGGGCGCCGCCTGCGGTTGGCTTGGAGATAGACGATGACAGCTCAGGTTACTGCGACGCCTCCGGGCACGACGACGATCTACGAGAGCGGCGCCCGCATCCCCACGGAACCTGGTGTGATCTACCAGATCGCCGACATCGCCGGCGACGGCACGCTCGGCCCGGTCCTCGATCCGCTGGAGCTGCAGCGCGCAGCCCAGGGCAATGACCTGGAGATCACGCTGCCCGACGGCACCCTGCTGGTCTTCGAGAATCTGGTTCAGGTGTTGACGCAGGACGCCGGCGGAGGCCTGGCCGGCCCCGGCAACGCGCTGGTCATCGCCACGCTCGAGCACGCCTTCGCGCCAGCCGTCGGCGAAGAGCCCGCCGCGCCCCCGCCGGCCAGCGACGGGGGCGGCAGCGCCCAGGCCTTCAACAGCTTCGATTCTGACGGCGATTCGGACCCCGATACACCGCCCTCCGGGGACGCGGCCGAAGAAGCGCCGAACGGGACCGTCGCGGACCTCGGCACGTTGCTGCCTGCCGAGAACGAGTCCGACAAGAACCTGCTGCTGACGCTCGATGACGGGGCCACTCCCGGCGATGCCGGCACCACCCCGCCCGGGCCGCCTCCGCCGCCCGGGCCGCCGCTGCTGCCCGCCGCCCTCGACGATCAGGTCATCACCAACTACAACGAGCTTTTCCAGATACCGGCGGCGGCGCTGCTGCGCAACGACAGCGGCACCGACCTTACCATCACCGAAGTCAACGATCCGAACGGCGATGTGACTCTGAACGTCGCGACCCAGACCGTGACCTTCCTCGGCTTCGACAGCCTGCTCGACATGGAGAGCGGCGCCACGGCCAGCTTCACCTACACGGTCACAGACAGCGCCGGCCAGTCCGACACCGCCACCGTCAGCCTCTTCTTCGACCGTACGCCCGACGCCTTCACTTTGGACGGGATCGGACCGGACCCGGCATCGAGCCCGGGCAATTCCGGTGACGAAGTTTTCATCGCCGATGACAACCCCGGCGACGTCGCAACTGTCAGCGGCGGCGACGGCAGCGATTTCCTGCTGGCCAGCGGTCCGATGGCCGTGGTGCTCGATGGCGGCCCGGGGGACGACACGCTGCTGGGGGGCAGCGGCGACGATACGCTGCTCGGCGGCGATGGCAGCGATCTGTTGAATGGTGGGCCGGGCAACGACGTGATCGATCCAGGGGCGAACCCCGATGAATCAGATCGCATCGTCATCTCAGCTCGGGACCACGGCATCGACACCATCATCAATTTCGACAGCCTGAGCGCAGCGCATGACGTGCTCGATCTCGACGCCCTGTTCGACGACCTGCAGGCGGACCTCGCCGTGGCGCTTTCGAGCGCCCAGCGCGCGGCCCGTGTTCTGGTGACGCAGGATGGCACCGACAGCAGCGTGGCGATCGATCAGTCGGCTGCAGGCGATGGCAGCGGTCTGGTGCCGATTGCCAGCCTTGTCGGCACGACCGCGACCGATTTCAGCATTGGTGCTACCGCGGCGGACCACGTCTTCGTCGGCGCCTAGAGCATAATCCGATCCGATCGAATCGGATCATGCTCTATAACTTATTGATTGGTCGCATTTTCGGACGGCGAACCGGCTTCCACTTCGCCTGAAAATGCTCTAGGGGCAGTAACGGCCGCGCAAGCCCGAGCGGGGGCGGGACGCCCCGGCAGCCTGCTTGCCGTCCTCCCCGCGCCGGCTGCGAAGGTCCCGGGACCAGCCCTGCCAAGGGCGATATGCCGTTTAGCTTCAAGACTGGCGGGCGGAATCGTTGTGCCGTGGGCGGTAGTGGGTCGGTTTGAAATTCTACGATGCACTTGATGGATGGGCCCCCAACGAGGTCATTGAAAATCCTGGCACTGTTCGACAGTTGGACGCATGGCTCTCTACGACAGCATTGGACGTAACTACGCGGAGTTTCGTCGGCCGGATCACCGGATCGCATCGGCTGTCGATGCGGCGCTCGGAGACGCCACAAGTGTGGTGAACATCGGCGCTGGGACAGGCTCATATGAGCCGCTCGGCCGAACTGTGCTGGCGGTTGAACCATCCGAAGTGATGATACGGCAACGTCCCACGGAAGCCGCGCCCTGCCTTCAGGGATCGGCGGAGGCGCTGCCTCTGGAAACCGCCTCTGTCGATGCGGCAATGGCGGTTCTGAGCGCTCATCATTGGATGGACCTTGAGCGCGGTCTCGGTGAGATGGGGCGGGTAGCGCGGAAGCGTGCCGTTCTGCTGACATGGGTTCCTGATGCCGCGCCATTCTGGCTGACGGATGACTATTTTCCCGAGATAGCGGCCAATGACCGTACGATTTTTCCCAGTTCCACCGCCCTAACGGCGATACTGGAACGCATGATTGGGCCGGTGCATATGGACCCGGTTCCCATCCCACATGATTGCATCGACGGCCTGCTCTGCGCTTATTGGCGCAGGCCGGAATCCTACCTCAGCGCCGAAATACGAAGCGCCATGTCCGCCTTCGCACGGATTGATGCCGACGCCGGCTTGACAAGGCTCCGCGCCGACCTTTCAAGCGGGCGATGGGCCGAGCGTAACGGTCATCTTTTGGCTCTGGATATGCTGGATGTAGGCTACCGGATCGTTTGCTGCGAAATTGGCGGCAAGGACGGCTAAACGCATCTTCGGCCCCGCCGCGACCCTGGGGAAGGACGCTTTCCCCTTCGATAGGCTGAAGTCAGAATGACCCAATACCCCGTGGGCCACTCCCTTGGCATTATGGGCTATGGTATGGGAGTGTGCGCCGGCATGGCGGCTGGAAGGCGGGTATGGCCGAGGAGCAAAGCGCTGCCAGCGGCGCGGCGGGAGATGACCGGGTCCTGCTCCAGCGTGCGCTGGCATTTCATCGGGCGGGTCGGCTGGACCAGGCGGCGGCGATCTATGGGCGCATCCTGGCGGCCGACGCGGACAACGTGGAGGCGCTGCATTTCCTGGGCGTGATCGACGCCCAGTACGAGCGCTTCGACAGGGCGGCCGAGCGGCTGCAGCGGGCCGTCGAGCTGCAGCCGGACAACCCTCATTTCTGGAGCAACCTCGCCACCGTCCGTCAGGCTTTGGGCGAGCTGGAGGCGGCCGAGGAGGCTTGCCGCCGGGCCATCCAGCTCAAGCCGCAGAACGCCGATGCCCTGACCAACTTCGGCAACGTGCTGGCCGCCCAGGGCAAGTTGAAGGATTCGCTGACCGCCTATCATGCTGCGGTCAAGCTCGAGCCCAAGCACCGCGAGGCGCTGAACAACCTGGGCCTGACGCTGCGCGATCTCGGCAAGAGCGAGCTGGCGCTTTCGATCTTCCAGGAGGTGGTCCACCTGGCGCCTGATTTCGCCGAGGCGCACGTCAATCTGGCCGAAGCCCTCTTGGCCACCGGCCGCTTCCAGGAGGGCTGGGACGAGTACGCCTGGCGCTGGAAGACCCGACAGGGCGCCGAAATCCTGCGCGCCCTCGACAAGCCGCTGTGGGACGGCGCGCCGCTCAGCGGCCGGCGCCTGCTGGTCTGGAGCGAGGACAGTGTCGACGAACAGATCCTCTTCGCCGGCCTGCTGCCCGAGCTTGCGGCGCTGGACGGCGAGGTGCTGGTGGAGTGCGCAGCGAGCCTGGCCGGCCTGTTCGACCGCTCCTTCCCCACCTTCGCGGTGCTTCCCAGGGCGGCCGGCCAACTGCGCACGGAAGGGCCGCGGTCGAAAGGGCCGGGCGCCAGCGGCGACGAGGGGCCGGAGTTCGATCTCCAGATCCCGCTCTCCGGGCTGGGCCGGCTGTTCCGCAAGCACCGGGCCGCCTTTCCCCGCGCCGCAACCTACCTGCAGCCGGACGAGGCGGTTGCCGGCTATCTGCGGCGCAACTACCGGGAGCTGGCCGAGGGCCGCCGGGTGATCGGCATGGCCTGGCGACCCAGTCCTGCCGAGACCGGGCCGCTGGCCTTTCCGGGGCTGCGCGACTGGCGGCCGGTGCTCGGCACCGAGGGCTGCCTCTTCATCGACCTGCAGCACGGCCAGGCGGAAGCCGAGGTCGCCGCCCTGGTCGGAGAAGGCCTTCGCATCCACGGCGACCCGGCGATCGACCCCGCCGAAAGCCTAGACGACTTTGCCGCGCAGCTCGCCGCTCTCGACCTGGTGATTGCCGCCGCCGGCACCACGGCCCATCTGGCGGCCGCCATCGGCCGGCCGACCTTCTGCCTGGCGCCCTGCGGTTCCTCCTGGCGCTGGCTGAGTGTCGGCGGCTCGGATAGCCAGCGGGGCGAAAGCCTGTGGTACCCGGGCCTGCGGCTGTTCCGCCCGGAAACCCCCGGTGCCTGGGACATGGTCCTGCGGCGCATCTCGGCGGCCTTGAAGGAAACGGTGACCGGCTGCCGCCCGGCCTAGCTGCAGCAGGGCCAGACCGCGTCGGTCCTTCAATCCGAGCGCCGTTCTGTGGGCCGGGCGCCGTGCAGTCGCATCCCACCGTGATGATGGATCAAGGCGGAGCGGCGCCTACGGATTCAGTTGATATTTCTGAGGGCGCAGGATAAAGTGCAATAGAGTCAATGTTTTAAGCTTAAGCGAATTAACCAGGGGCAGGGCGGGCTGCCGCGAGAGTCGGCGGCAGAACAAGGCTCTAGCATCGTACTGAGGCGGCCCGGGGGCGGTCTGCTTCTGCGAGGGTGGAATGGGAAAGATCGGATTCCTGCCTGGCGAGGTCGCCGGGCTGCTGGCGGACAATCAGAACGAGCCTCGGCTGGTCGAGCCCCATCTCGAGCTGCCCCAGGCGGCGCCGGTCATTCCGGCCGATGCGACCATCGCGTTCAGCAACCCGAACGGCGGCGATGTGCTCGACCTGGGCGACGTGCTTATGGGCCAGCCGGGCAGCAACAACATCGACCTCTACTTGCGGGCCATATCGCATGGCGAATCCAGCATCCTGCTGGTCGATACGGGCGGTACCGGCAATTTCGCCAACCCCGATCTGGTGCTCGAGATCGGCGGCGTCGATTGGGATAGCAGCGTTGCCGGCCAGATCGCCGGCCTGGTGGACGACTCCATCATCCTGGTCTGACTCGGCAAAAATTTTTTTGTGGGCTCCATCTATCTCGGCGGCACGCGGCCCGGCCGGGCGGCTCGCGGCGGCCTGTCCTGTCGCTTTTCCTTTTGGGGCCGCAGCCTGGCCAACATGGTTAATGTTGTGCAGGAGTGACGATCGTCACGGTGCCGCGCGGCTTTTCGGCCGCAAATGGCAGCTGCGAGCCCGCAAGCGCCCTGTCAGAGGTATAGTTCGTTAACCATCGTTCCTGTATGACTGTCGCGCGAGACCTAGTATGGTGCCTGCCCGGTGGGGGAGTGGCACTCCGGCCTGAGACCGTGACGGCGCGCAAGGTCTTGATACAGATCAGGAGAACGAATTGACTGAGACCGGCAGACCGGAGTCGGGTGACATGTCATCGCCCGCACCTGCCCACCGCGACCGCGGCGGCTCGCCGCAAGAAACCTTAACACCGGCCGAAGGCACGGATGCAGGCCGCCTGATCGAGGCCGCGAGCCAACGCGGCAAAGGGCCGCTCAGCCCGGCCGACGAGGCGGCGCAGGCCCGCAAGACCGAGGCCGCCGCCCGCTTGGCCGAGGCCGCCCGGCGCTATCTCGGCGACAAGTCCGGGACCGTGCCGGC
>JBHJOF010000410.1:0-5655 GCA_050330055.1 Kiloniellales bacterium | reverse complement strand
CGTGGCGGCTTTGGCGGTCTTCTCGCCGTCGCTGCTGCCCGCTGCCTGCGCCTTCATGCCTTCCGGCAGCAGCTCGGTCGGCGCTTTGACGGGCGCCGCAGCCGCCTGCTGTTTCGGGGCCCCGGCATCCGCCGTCTTGGCTTGGTCCTGCGGTGCCGGCTCGGCTGCTTGCTGCGCGGCAGCCGTGGTCTTTTCCGGCGGCTCGCCGCCGACCACGTCGACCACGACCTGCGCGCCGTCGACGTAGTGCTTGAGCGTTGCACCCTTCGGCAATGCCAGATCGACCGCGAGGCCCTCGGCTACCGCCCGCGGCACCAGGGCGGTGACGCGCTTCGGCGGGTACCGGCGGTAGCGCGAAAGATCGAGCTCGGCCGGACGGCCGAACCAAAGAGTCGCCCTGCCCGGCGCCTCCTCGATGCGGAAGGAGACGCTGAACGGCCAGTCGAACACCATGCGGCTGAAGTCCGGATGCTCGCCGACGCGGACCAGGACCTTGGCGTCCGGCTGGGCCGCCG
Source organism: Kiloniellales bacterium (assembly GCA_050330055.1). Taxonomy (GTDB): domain Bacteria; phylum Pseudomonadota; class Alphaproteobacteria; order Kiloniellales; family JAKSDN01; genus JBHJOF01. The sequence goes on along the minus strand of JBHJOF010000410.1, from coordinate 5,140 downwards.
GCTGCACCGGATCGGCCGGCGCCTGCGCCGGCGCGGCGACCGGCGCCTCGCTCGCCTGCTCGCCCTTGCCCGCCGGTGTCTCGGTCGCGGCGGTCGGGAGGCCCTGGGGCGGATCGATCAGGTCGATCACCACCTTGGGCCCCAAGGTGAAATGCTTCAGGGTAAAGCCAGCCTTCAGCGGAATGCGCACCGACTTGCCGTCGTCGCCCGCCCGGCTCGGCCCGATGTAGTCCTCCAGGTCACGGCTCAGCGGGCTGAGGTCGAAGCGCGCCGGCTCCTGAAAGGATACCAGCAGCGTGCCGTCGACGATCTCGGCCGTGTAGGGCGTGCTGGCGGCGAAGTCGAAGACCAGACGCCCGAAGCCCTTGTGCTCGCCGCCGCGCACCGTGACCGGAGCCTCGTCGGCAATGGCAAGGCCGGCAACGAGGATCAGTGCGCCGGCCAATGCTGCAAGCCGGCTCATTGTCGCACCTCCCGCGCGTCCTCGAGCACCGCAATGTCGACGCGCCGCGCCAGCGCCTCGCGCTGCTCGAGCGAGAGCTCGGGCGCCAGCTTCGCGAAACGGCTGTCGCCCAGGCCGCGCAGGATGATGGGACGCTGGTAACCGGCCTCGGTCAGCAGGCTGGCCACGCGCGCGGCACGGACCAGCGACAGCTCCCAGTTGGTCACAAAGGTACTGATGGGACGCACCGGGTCGGCGCTGCCGGTCACCTCGATGCGGTTGCTCAGGTTGCTCAGCAGGGCGCTGAGGGCGGAGACGACGCGCGCCCCCTCGGGATCGAGATCGGCGACGCCGGAGGGGAACAGCAGCGGGCCCGGCAGGCTGATCACGAGGCGGTCGGACCGACGCTGCAGCATCGCTTCACCAAGCTGCGGCTCGGCCGCAAGATGGTGTTCCAGCAGCGCGTTCAGATAGTCCAGGTTCGAGCCGGGCAGCGCCTGGATGCTGTCGATGTTCAGGGTCTGCCTGGGAATCGCCACCTCGACCTCGCGCACCAGATCGAGCCGATTGGCGAGCGCGTTGACCAGGTTCTGCCATTTGCGCTGCTCGACCTGCGACATGGCGAACAGCATGACGAAGAAAGTGATCAGCAAGGCCGTCAGGTCGGCGAAGGTCAGCAGCCAGGCCTGCGACGAGCCGTCGTAGCCCGCCGGTGCCTTGCCGCCGAAGGTCGCGCCGGGGGAATGGGGAAAGTATGGCGTGTGTGCGGACGGCTTATCCCGCGTCGCGGTCGCCTGGCCCGGTGCAGTCGTGTCAGAGGACATCGCCGGCCTCCCCGCTCGCGGGCTCCGCGCCCTCTTCGCGCTGGTCCGCGGCTCCCTCTCGTCCGCCGTTCAGGGGCTCCGTCGGTGCGAGCTCTATCGGCTCGGCCTGCTTCTCGAAGACGCGGATGATCAGCAGCACCTCGTTGGGATGGCCCGGCGAGATGCCGACCGAAAGCTGCGGCGGGGGCAGCGTCAGGGACTCGAAGGCGCTGACCAGCACGCCCATGCGCCGCACCTCGAGCGAGCGGGGGCCGGCTTCGGCGACGATGCCGGCCTTGTCCTCGGGCACGCCGTGCATCACCTCGAGCTCGAACACCAGGCCGTCGTTGCGCTCGGTCATGAGGATCTTGGCAAGCTGCTCGAGGAACGCCTTGCGCTTGGGCTGCACCTCAGGCCGGCCGGGCCGGAACAGGCTTTCCGAGTCCAGGGTCAGGCGCATCAGGGTGCCGCTGTCCGACATCTCGGTCTCGGCCGCCGGAATGGAGGATTCGAACAGCTTCTGGATATCGCTCAGCAGACCGCCCGATTGATCGAGCGGGCCGAGCGCGGCGGAATAGGACTTGACGCTGTCGAGCGACTGGACGTTCCCGTTGAAGGCCTCGTTGACGCTCTTCAGCACCGTGCGGGTGCGATCGTCCTCGAGCTTGGAAAGTGCGTTCAGCAGGATGAAGAAAGCGAGCAGAAGCAGGTAGAGGCTCAGCATCGCGACGATGTTGGGGTCGCTCCGGCTGCGCCTGACCTTCAGGAGAAAGCCTCCCATCGAGCCACCGCCAGCGGACGCTTAGTCGAAGCCGAGCAGGGCGTCGATGTCCGCCTGGCTGATCGCGTCCTCCGGACGCTGCGGGCCGTTCATGAGATGCTCGTCGGGCCGCGCGGTCTTGCCCGGAGGCAGCTTGCGCGGGGTCTCCGGCTTCGCTTCGTCCGGCACGCGCCGGAACTCCTGGCCGAAGGCGTTGAGCAGGCCTTCTACCTTGCCTTCGATGTGCTGCAGGGCGTGGACCACCTTGGTGATGCGCTGGCCGGTGATGTCCTGGAAGCCGCAGGCCTCGTAAACCGAGGTCACGGCCTGGGTGATCTTCTCCTCGGCCTCGGGCGGCAGGGTCTTGGCCAGCGCCTCGATCGACTCGACGGCCTCGAAGATCTGGTTGGTCGCCGCCTCGGTGGAACCCACGATGGCTTCCAGCTCATCGGTCGCCGTGGCCAGGTGGCGGTCCTTGATCTCGTCGGGGCGGAGCGCCGCAATCTCCGCCTTGGCGTGATTGATGAAGCGGGCAAGCGATTCGATCTCGGCGTAGAGCTTCAAGTTCACGGCCGACAGATCGCCACTGATGGATGTCATAACGCTCTCTACCACTTCGATGATGTCAGCCGGGTCGACCTCGGGACGCTTCTGAGCCAGTTCCTCGATACGCCTGGCGAGGTCCTCCGGCAGTGCCGCGGCGACCATGGCTGCTGAGCTCCGGGTACGCCGGCCCGGCCTAGAAGTTGCCGATCACCGACGTCAGCTTGGTCTTCAAGGTGGCGGCGTTGAAGGGCTTCACGATGTAGTTGCTGACACCGGCTTCCTTGGCGGCCAGCACGTTCTCGGTCTTGCTCTCGGCCGTGATCATGATGAAGGGCAGCGCCTTCAGGTTCTGATCGCTGCGCACCTCCTGGAGCAGCTGGAGTCCGCTCATCGGCTCCATGTTCCAGTCCGAGATGATCAGACCGTACTGCTTGTCACGAAGTTTCTGCAGGGCGGCGGCGCCGTCCGTGGCCTCGTCCACGTTGTGGAAGCCCAGCTGCTTCAGCAGGTTGCGGATAATCCGCAGCATCGTCTTATAGTCATCGACGATCAGGACCGGCATGTTCATGTCGATGGCGGCCATCGTTAACTCCTTGATACGAAGCAGTGATGCTAGGTAGTGGATAGAGAAGATGCGAATTTCGCGAAGCTACTGGTTCGAGGTTAAGACCGGGTAAACATTCATAGATCGCCTTATGACTTCGGCCGCGCGGCCTAGTCCTTGGCGATAGGCAGCACCCGGCGCTGCGCCAGCTCGAGCGTGACCTCCTGGGCCCTCCTGGGATGCATCTTGGCCAGGATCGGCGCCGCCCGGCGCTCGCTCATGCGGTCGATCACTTCCAGCAGCACCAGCATGTCGAGCTGCTCGAAGATGCGCGCCGCATCTTTCGGCTTCATGTTCTCGTATATCTTGACCAGGCTGCGTATCTGCGCCTCTTCCTGCTCGTCGTGCTCGATCAGCATCTCCCGGATGGTCGCCTGCAGGTTCTGCAGCTCCTTGACCTTGTCGTCGATGCGCTGCTCCGCCGCCTCGAGCAGGGCGGCTCGCCGCTCGATTTCGCGGGCGCGCCGCTCGATCTCGGCCCGCCGCTCGCTGAGCTGCTGCAGCAGCAGGATCTCCTCGTCGGACAGGTCCAGGGGGTCGGTCGGGCGAATCGCCGCCGCGCCGGACGCCATGCCGGCCGTGCCCCCGTCACCGGAGGCAGTGTCTGCGGCCGCGCCCAGATCGGCCGCTGCGACCGACTGCCCGGTCATCTCGCCAGCCGCCATCTCGCCCGCCGGCAAGGCCGCGTCGCCCTTTGACGCCCGGGTCGTGCCGGCGGCGGCCGGCGGCGTTTCCTCGGCACCGGCGCTGCCCGGCAGCAGGACGGCATCGAGGCCCTGCCAGATGCCGTTCACCTTGACGGTGAAGGCCAGGCCGGCAGCTACGATCAAGACTGGCAGGAGACGGACCTGCATGGCTCCTCCTTGCTTGCCGGCCTAGCGGATCGCCTTCAGCGCCTTGAGCAGGGCGGCCTGCTTCGGCGAGAGGGCGCCGGCATGCGTCTCGGCATCCTGGTCGACGGCAACCGCCGCAGTCGCCATGCCAGCGGCCTGGTGGTGCCGACTGGCGTCGCGCACCTGCGCGGCCTGGCCGGGATCGGCAGTCGTCGCCCCAGTGGACGGGCGCGGCGCCGCGGAAGCGACACCGCGGCTGCCCGCAATGGCGCCATCCAGCTTGTCGGCCAGCTCGCCGCCGCGCTGCACCAGAAAGGCCAGGTCGTCGGCCAGACCGCGGCCGGTCTCGATCTGCTTGCGCAGGTCCTGGGCGGCGCCTTCGGCGGCGTCGCGGGCGCCGGCGAGGCCGCGCTCGACCTTGGCCATCGCCTCGCTGAAGCTGCCCAGCAGACGCTCCATCTCGCCTTTGGCCGAGCGCAGGGCCGACAGCTTGCGGTTCAGGGTCGCGGCATAGACGATGGTGACCACCAGCAGAACCGCGATTACGCCATCGAAGATCAACGCGTAGTCCACGGTCAAACCTCATTCTGCTGGCGGATCAATCGGTCGGCGACCCGCACCGCGATGTTGTTGCTCTTGCGGCCCATGCTGCCGCGGAACATCCGAACGTCGCCGCAACGCAGCTCGACCTTGGACTTCGGCGTGCAGTTGAGCTCCAGCCGGCTGCCCACGTGCCAGTTCATGATGTCGCCGAGGGGCAGCTCCAGCTCATCGAGCACCGCCTTGATCTCGACCTCGGTCTGCCAGAGCTCAGCGGTCAGGTGGCCTTCCCAGATCGAGTCGCGGCCGAATTTCTCGCCCATGAACATCTGCAACAGCAGCTCGCGCACGGGCTCCAGCGTCGCGTAGGGCAGCAGCAGCTCGACGCGACCGCCGCGGTCTTCCATGTCGACCCGAAGCTTGGCCACGATGGCCGCGTTGCCGGGCCGCGCGATGGTGGCGAAGCGCGGGTTGGTCTCGAGCCGCTCGAAACGGAAGCTGACTGGCGAGAGCGGGTCGAAGGCGGCCGAGAGGTCGCCCAGCACCACGTGCAGCATGCGCTCGACCAGGCTGCGCTCGATGGTCGTGTAGGGGCGGCCCTCGATGCGCATG
>JBHJOF010000409.1:0-15420 GCA_050330055.1 Kiloniellales bacterium | reverse complement strand
CTGTCCGCCCCGGCCCTGAGCGTCGCCAGGTAGTACTTGGCGTCCGGCCAGCGCGACATGTACTCCGCGTTGGTGTAGTGCGATTCGCGGAAGGGGTCGCGCAGAGCATAGGGCAGCTGCACCCGCTGCATGCTGGTTTCCTCGCTGTTCAGCCATTGGATGAAGAGGTAGGCCGCCTCCTTCTTCTTGCTGCTGGCCGAAACGCCGAGCGAGAAACCGAGCGCCAGCTGCGGCCGCCCGCCGGGCGGCAGGGCATAGCCGACCTTGTCGGCGATCTTCGACTTCGGAACCCAGGACAGCGCCTCCTCCTCGACACCATAGCCGGCGGCCCAGCGGCCGAATGGCGGCCAGGAGATGGTCATGGCGGTGTCGCCATTGAGGAAGGCGCTCAGCGCTTCGACGAAGCCCCAGGTCTCGACGCCCGCCGGCATGAACTTATTCTCCTCGCGCATGCCATCCATCACCATGACGCCGATCTCGCTGTTGACCGTCGCCTTCATACTCTCGGCATCGAAGAACTTGCCGCCCTCGACGCGGAAGCGCTCCTGGAACAGCAACTGGGCATAGGGCGGCTGGCGGAACTGTCCGGCGCCATAGGTCGTAGGCGCGAACTTGTTGGTGAAGAAGTTGCCGATGTCGTTGTACTGCCGCCAGGTCTCGGGGGCGGCCAGATCGTAGCCGTACTTGGCCTTGAACTCCTCCTTGTTCGCCGGGTCCTCGAAGAGGTCCTTGCGGTAATAGAGGATGAAAAGGTCGCCGTCGTCCGGGAAGCCGTAGATCTTGCCGTCCACAGTCATCTGGTTGTCGCGGTAGGTCGGCGCGATCTTCTGCAGCTCGTCGCGGAAGCCGTACTTGTCGACGTAGGGATCGAGCTCCTCCAGCGCGCCGGCGCGCGCCAGGTCGGCCATCCAGGTCGGCACCACGTTGAGCGCGTCGTAGGCGCCGGTGCCGGCGCGATGCTCCTGCAGAATCTTGGTGAACATCTCGGCGGTCGGCACCTCGATCACCTTGACTTTGATGCCGGTCAGCTCCTCCCACTTCGGGCCGGAGAAGTTGAGCGGGTCGAGCGACTGCAGCCCGGCCTCCCACACGATGGTGATCTCGGTCCCGGCGTACTGCTTGGCGGCCTCGACGGCGCGCTCGGCCGCCGATTGCGCCTGGACCGGCAGCGCCGCCAAGGCCAGGCCCGCGGAGGCCGCGAGGCCGGCCATAATCCGTCTCAAGGACATTTGCACCTCCCCTAAGATGCGGTTTGTTGGTCAGTCGAGGGCTGTTTTGCGGTCAGTGAAGCTTGCGGGCATTGCCGCTGTCAAGAGTAATGGTATAACAGGTATACCATGAGGCGGTACGTGATCGAACGCCAGAAGCTGTCCGACCAGGTGGCTGCGCTGCTGGAGGATGAAATCGTCCGGGGCGTGCGCCACATTGGCGAGCAGCTGCCCTCGGAGCGGGATATGATGCGCCAGTTCGGGGTCGGCCGGCCGGCCATCCGCGAAGCGCTTTTCGCCTTGCAGAAGAAGGGCCTGGTCGAAGTCATGAGCGGCACGCGGGCGCGCGTGACGCAGCCGACGCCGGCCGTCATCCTGGGCGAGCTCTCGGGCGCCGCCCGGCACTTGCTCGAGCGCCCTGGCGGCCAGCAGCACTTCCAGGAGGCGCGCACCTTCTTCGAGGTCGGGCTGGTGCGCTTCGCCGCGCGCTACGCCAGCGACAAGGACCTGGCGCGGCTCGAGGAGGCCCTGCGGGCCAACAGCGACGCGATGGGCGACCTGGAGGCCTTCAAGCGCACCGACATCGACTTCCACTTCGTTCTGGCGGAGATACCGGGCAATCCGATCTTCCCGGCGATCCACCACGCCATGGTCGCCTGGCTGACCGACCAGCGCGAGACCACGCTGCAGGTGCCGGGCCAGGTAGAAATCGCCTACAAGGCGCACGAACGCATCTTCAAGACGGTTAGCTCAGGCGCGCCGGACAAGGCCGAGAAAGCGATGGTGGCGCACCTGAAGCAGCTCTATCGCGTCTATGAGGAGGTGCGTTCCGGCACTCTTGGCAAGCCCGCACGGCACACGCGCCAGAGCAGGAGCCCGACACTTGAGGCCGAACATGAAGCCGGCTGAAGGCGCCTCCTGCCCCGCCACCTGAATCGCCCCGGCCGTAACCAGCCATGCCCAAGCTCGCCGCCAATCTCTCCATGATGTTCAACGAGGTGCCGTTCCTCGATCGCTTCGCCGCGGCGGCGGCGGCCGGCTTCCGGGCCGTCGAGTTCCTCTTCCCCTACGACCATGCGCCGAACGAGGTCGCACGGCGCCTGAACGACAACGGCTTGGAGATCGCGCTCTTCAACCTGCCGCCCGGCGACTGGGAGGCCGGCGAGCGTGGTCTCGCCGCCCTGCCCGGCCGCGAGGCCGAGTTCGATCGCGGCCTCGAAACCGCGCTGCCCTACGCCAAGGCCCTGGGCGCCAGGCGCCTGCACATGCTGGCCGGCATCCCTCCGCCCGGCGCCGATCCGGCGGCCTGCCGCGCCAGCTACCTCCGCAGCCTGCGCGCCGCGGCCGAGGCCCTGGCGCCGCTCGGCGTCACGGTCCTGGCCGAGCCGATCAACCCGCGCGACATGCCGGGCTATTTCATCAATACCCAGCAGCAGGCCATCGCGCTGCTGGATGAGGCGGGCGCCGCCAACACGGCGCTGCAGATGGACCTCTACCACTGCCAGATCGTCGAGGGCGATCTGGCCATGAAGGTCCGCGCCAATTTTCCGCGCATCGGCCACATCCAAATCGCCGGCGTGCCGGAGCGCCACGAGCCGGACAGCGGCGAGGTCAACTACCCCTATCTCTTCGAGCTGATCGAGTCGCTGGGCTACGACGGCTGGATTGGCTGCGAGTACCGTCCGCGCGGCGCCACCCTCGATGGCCTGTCCTGGGCGCGCCCCTATCTGGACCAGTCCTGATACAGGCCTTAGGCTGGCCGGCTTCCGGCGCAGGCTCGACTGAGAGCTGCGACCGGGGGCCACTGTCGGGGACCATGACCAGGATCATCCAACCGCCGCCCATCGCCGCCGAAGGCTTCTCCAACGCCGAGGCGGCCGTGGCGCGCATCCAAGAGATCTACGAGCGCAACACGGCCTTCCTGCGGCAGCACTTCGAGGCATATCTCGCGGGCGACGCGCCGACGACACGCGTCAGGGCGACCTATCCCTTCGTGCGTATGGTCACGACTTCCTATGCCCACGTCGATTCGCGTCTCTCCTACGGCTTCGTCGCCCAGCCCGGCGTGCACGAGACCACGGTGACCCGGCCGGACGTATTCCGCGGCTATCTGCTCGAGCAGATCGGCCTGCTGATCGAGAACCACGCCATGCCGGTCGAGATCGGTGAGTCCGACGAGCCGATACCGATCCACTTCGCTTACAAGCACGACATCAACCTGGAGACCGAGCGGGTGCAGCGCGCCGCGGCACCGTCGGACCGGCCGTTGCGCGACCTCTTCGACGTCCCGGATCTGGCGGCGATGGACGACTCGATCATCAACGGGACGCTGGAGCTGGCGCCGGCGGCGCCGGAACCGCTCGCCCTGTTCCGCGCGGCGCGCATCGACTACTCGCTGCACCGCCTGCTGCACTATACGGGCACCAGCCCACAGTTCTTCCAGAACTTCGTGATCTTCACCAACTACCAGTTTTACGTCGATGCCTTCGTCGGCATCTGCCGCGAGCGGATCGCCGCCGGCGACCCGGACTACAGCGCCTTCGTCGAGCCCGGCGACGTGGTCACGCGCAATGCCCGGCTCGGCACAACGGAAGCGAGCGGCGAGGCGCCAAAGCGCCAACCACAGATGCCGGCCTACCATCTGGTCCGCAACCAGCATGCCGGCATCACCATGATCAACATTGGCGCCGGCCCGTCGAACGCGCGCACCATGACGGATCACGTAGCCGTACTGCGGCCGCACGCCTGGCTGATGCTCGGCCACTGCGCCGGGCTGCGCAACACGCAGAAGCTCGGCGACTACGTGCTGGCGCATGGCTACGTTCGGGAGGACCACGTGCTGGACGGAGAGCTGCCGCTCTGGGTGCCGATCCCGGCCCTGGCCGAGGTGCAGGTGGCGCTGGAGCAGGCCGTGGCCGAGGTCACGCGGCTTGCCGGCTATGAGCTCAAGCGGCTGATGCGCACCGGCACCGTGGCGAGCGTCGACAACCGCAACTGGGAGCTCAGCGACCATACAGCCAACGTGCGCCGACTGTCGCAGTCGCGCGCCATCGCCGTGGATATGGAATCCGCCGTTATCGCTGCCAACGGCTTCCGCTGCCGCGTGCCCTACGGCACGCTGCTCTGCATCTCCGACAAGCCCCTGCACGGCGAGATCAAGCTCGCGGGCATGGCCGGCGAGTTCTACCGCCGGCGCGTCGAGCAGCACCTGGAGATCGGCCTGCGCGCCCTGGAGTTCCTGCAGACCCAGGAGCGGGAGCGGCTGCACTCCCGCAAGCTGCGCAGCCTGGCCGAGGTCGCCTTTCAGTAAGCGCCAAGCCCGCGGATCAGGGTGACTGGGCCGGCGGCACCACGTCTTCCACCGCCCGGCGCAGCGCCGCCCGGGCGAGCAGGCGCGTGGAATCGAGCGTCGGCAGCGGCGAGTTCGAATCGTCCATGATCAGGGGGATCTCGGTGCAGCCGAGCACCACCGCCTGGCAGCCCTCGTTCCTCATCCGTTCGATGACTCGCCGGTGATAGGCGACCGCCTCAGGCTTGAAGACGGCATAGACCAGCTCGTCCATGATGATGTGGTTGATCTCCTCGCGCTCGGCGGCGCTCGGACGCAGGTAGTCGAGCCCGCGCGCCGTCAGCTTCTCCGGATAGATCTCGCTCTCGACCAGCCAGCGCGTGCCGATCAGGCCGAGGCGGCGGAATCCCCGCTGAACGGCCTCCTCGGCGACGACCTCGGCAATGTGCAGCCAGGGCAGCGGCGAGCGCGCCTCGATATGGGGCAAAGCTTGGTGAATTGTGTTGTCGGGGCAGATCAGGAAATCGGCGCCGACTTTTGCGAGCTTCTGCGCGGAGGCCAGCATCAACTCGCCCACGCCCTGCCAGTCGTTGCGGTAGATGCAGCGCATGTAGTCAGCGAGCGAAGGCGTGTGCAGCGAGACTTCGGGATGGGCATGCGGGCCGAGCAGTTCTGCCCCTTCCGTACAGATGGTCCGATAGCAAAGGGCGGCACCCTCGGCGGAGCAGCCAACGAGTCCGATGTGCTGGGGCATGACGCCGTGTCCATGAAGTGTCGTAGGAGAAGCGTTGCGTCACTCTCGCTTGCGGAACGAGCCGCCGCTTGTCAAGCGGCGGGAGGAGGGCCCGGCTCTGGCCACGCCCGCTGCCGCTGATCTCGGTCCTGCTGCCGGTTTTCCCGCCTTGTTCCTGCAGCGCCTTGCATTCCCGAGTGATCGGCCAATATCCTGGTCTGGCGCAGACTTCTCCGATGCCGGCAGATCCGCCTGACAACTTGGATGGCAAGGCGCAACAATCTGCCCGGTCAGGCGTTTCCAGCCATGGCAACAAGCGCCCTGGACTATCCCTGGTCTTCAGATGCGAGGCAAACGCAGGGCAAGCTTGGAGTCCGTCAGCTTCGGGCCCGGGTGATTGCGGCAACTGCTTGAGGCGATGAGCGAACAGCACGAGCATGAGGAGGAGCGAGCCGGCCGTCTCGCGGTCGAACGCTTCGCCGAGCAGGGGCGGACCTGCTGGCAAAGGGCACAGGCCAATCGTTTGGCCGTCCTGGTCGACGCAGCGGCCTACTTCCGCGCCTTCAAGGCCGCGGCCTTGCGTGCGCAGCATTCGATCCTGATCGTCGGCTGGGACATCCATAGCCGGACGTCGCTGGAGTTCCCGGATGAGGCCGATCCGGACCTGCCCAACGAGCTCGGGCCGTTCCTCGACCACCTGGTCACGCGGCGCGAGGGATTGCGGGTCCGCGTACTGGTCTGGGACTCACCGCTCATTTACAGCGTGGACCGGGAGTGGCTGCCGCAGGCCCGTTTCGACTGGTTCACCCATCCGAGACTCTGCTTCGCCCTGGACAGCCAGCATCCGCTCGGCGCGTGCCAGCACCAGAAGATCGTGGTGATCGACGATTGCCTCGCCTTTGTCGGCGGTATCGACTTGACCCTCGGCCGGCTGGACGTGCCGGAGCATCGGCCGAGCGACCCGCGCCGGCACAATCCGGACGGCAGCATCTACCCGCCGTTTCACGACGTGCAGCTTGCCGTGGACGGTCCGGCCGCGCAGGCCCTGGCATGCATTGCGCGGGACCGCTGGACCCGGGCAACGGGCCAGCGACTGCGTTCCGTCGAGTCTGCCGCCGACTGCTGGCCGGAGGGTCTCGCCGTCGACCTGCAGGACCCGGAGGTGGCGATAGCGCGCAGCTATCCTACCTGGCAGGGTCGCGCCGGCGTGCGCGAAGTCGAAGCGCTGCTGCTCGAGACCATAAGGCGGGCCAAAGAGTCCCTCTATATCGAGAACCAGTACTTTACCTCTTCGTCCGCTGCCCAGGCCATTAAGGAGCGGCTTGGCCAGGCGGACTGCCCGGAAATCATCCTCGTCCTGCCGCAGGAGCCGACCGGCTGGCTCGAGCAAACCGCAATGGGCCGAAGGCAGCGCTGGCTGCTGGCGCGCCTTCGCGAGGCCGACCGCTTCGGGCGCTTTCGGGCTTACGTGCCAGTCGTGGGCGAGGCGGGCGACGTGCCGGTCAAGGTGCACTCCAAGGTCATGGTGATCGACGGCCAGTTTCTGCGCGTCGGCTCTGCAAACCTGAACAACCGCTCCATGGGTTTCGACTCGGAGTGCGATCTCGCGGTCGAGGGCGAGCCCGGCTCCGTCACCGCGAGGGCCATCACGGAAGTTCGCGACCGCCTGCTAGCGGAGCACCTCGATGTCTCGCCAAGGCGCCTCGCGGCCGAGATCGAGTCAAGCGGTTCGCTGATCGACGCAGTCGAGGCGCTGCGGGGCTCCGGCCGAAGCCTGATCCCGTTCCGAGACAGCCTGCCCGATTCGATCGATCTCGTGGTAGCCGATTCGGAGGTCTTCGACCCGCCGGCGCCTGCCACGCCCGAATGCATTGCAGACGAGCTGGTCGGGGACAATTCGGGACGACGGGAGTTTCGCTCGGCCCTGTTCCGCCTGGCCGCCATAATCCTGGTGCTTCTCGGCCTGGCCGCGCTGTGGCACTGGGGGCCCATTGCGGACCTTGCGAGTCCCTCCGATCTCAAGGCCTGGAGCCAGGCGCTGCGGACCGAATGGCTCGCCACCGTTGCGATGCTTGGCGCCTATGTGATCGGTGGTCTGGTAATGTTTCCCGTTACGGTCCTGATCGCGGCGACGGGCCTGCTCTACGGACCCTTGGCCGGAGTGCTCGTAGCCTGGTCGGGGTCCATGCTGAGCGCAATGGCCGGATATGGCGCGGGCGTGCTCATCGGACGTAAGACCTTGCGTCAGCTCTCGGGCGGCAAACTGGAGCGCGTCAGCCGGCAGATCGCGCGGCGGGGCCTCCTTTCCATGACCATCATCCGGATGATTCCCATAGCGCCCTTCACGGTGGTCAATCTGGCCGCCGGCGCCTCGCATATCAGCTTTCGCGACTTCGTGTTCGGTACGGCGATAGGGATGGCGCCGGGAATCGCCGCCATTACCCTGTTCTCCGGCCAACTCGGTCAGGTCCTGCATTCACCCGACACCGCCAATGTCGCGATTCTCGTCGGCTTATTGCTCGTCATCGTCGCAGTTGCTACCTGGTCCTGGCGTCATTTCCTACGCCGGCGCGCCGAATCCGAGAATGCCTAGCGGGCCCGCTTCGGCCAGCGCGCCTTCGTTGCCGCTTCCGCTGCGCGTCGCCTCCTACAACATCCATCGCGCCGTTGGCAGCGATCGTCGCCGGGACACCCACCGCATCGCGGCCGTCATCCGCGAACTCGACGCGGACGTGATCGGCCTGCAGGAGGTCGATTGGCACCACGATCACAGTGACCCGGAGACCCAGTTCGAGTATCTGGCCCACCTGCCCGGTTTCCAGGCCGTGGCCGGCGCCAATCTCCGAGACCACCGGGGACACTACGGTAACCTGCTCTTGACGCGCCTGGCGGTAGCGAGAGTCCGGCGTATCGATCTCAGCCAGTCGAGGCGTGAGCGGCGCGGCGCCATTGAAGTCGAGCTCGGCGAGAAGGGCTGGCGCCTGCGGGTCATCGTCACCCATCTCGGCCTCGGTCTGCGCGAGCGCTGGCGCCAGGCGGCAAGGCTGCACGAAATCATAGCGGACCGGCCAGGTCAGCCAACCCTGCTGCTGGGCGATTTCAACGAGTGGCTTCCCGGCAACCCGAGCCTCGGCCCGCTGCGACGGCTCTGTCATGCGGCAGCCTGCCCGGCCAGCTATCCTTCCGTTCGACCGATCCTCGCGCTCGATCGCATCCTGGCCTGCGCCATGCCGTGGCCGCTCAGCATCCGAGCCCATGCGACGCCGCTTGCCCGCAAGGCGTCCGACCACCTGCCGATCGTCGCCGACATCGGCGCCGGCGCCAGCGCCCGAAGCTGAGCGCAGGAGCGGCCGGCACGGCCGGCGAGCGCCGCCGTCAGTGAGACGATGGAGCTGGAGAGCGACGTCGCGGCGCCGAGCAGGACGCCGCCCACCACGGCCTCGCCCAGCCTCGTGCGGTCGGCGATGCAGTCGGCCAGTCCGGTCATCCGAACGCCGCAGACCAGGATCGCCGCCGCGGCCAGGGCGAAGAGCGCGAACACGCTCCACAGTCGCAGGGTTGAAATCACGGGCTAAACTGCCGCACGCCCCCCGGCCTTCTCGGCACGGAGACCCGGTGGCGATGCCGGAGAAGTTCGCCTAAGGCTTGAGCTTTGGTTTGACTGCGTAAAGCCAGGGTCGGCCAGGGCTATCTCCCTTGGCGCGTCCGCTTGTTTCGACAACACGCTCTGCTGCCTCCGGCATGGCAGACCTAGGCCGTCCAGGGCTTCGTTGCCGCAGGGTTGCCGCGATCATCTCCAGAGAGATCAGCCCGACGAGCTGCTCTTCGTCATCCACCACCAGCAGGCGATGATGCCCGCTGTGGTCCATGACCGCCCGGGCCGTTGCCACGTCGTCATCGACATGACAAAAGGCGATCTCCTTGGACAGATGATCCCCTACCCTGGCCGCTTTCTTACCATCATCCGCCAGGCGGCGCTCGCCATAGATGTCCCGCGCGGTCAGGATTCCGACGATCTCATCTCCATCGGCAACCGGAAGAAACGGCACGTTCGACTGCTGCATGCGGACGTAAGCCTCATGCAGATCCTGGTCTACATGCACGACCTCGTCGATCACGTGCATCAGGTCCCTGATGAGGGGCGGTGTTTGATTGCCTGGCTTGCTGCCCGTGCCACCGCCGTGCTTGGTGGTTGGCCCGGCGCCTTCCGCCGTCCTGCCCGCAAGCTCGCGCTGGGCGCTGTGAACCTGTTGCAGCAGGCTGCGCTCCCCACCGCCCATTCCCTCTTCCTCGGCGACGGCCAGTTCGCGCTCGTCCTGCTCCCAGCGCTCCAGGATCGCGCGCTTGCGATCCCGATCGAGCCGGGGATGGCTCAGTACGCGCTCGGGCGTGCCAAACACGGCCCTGGGGTCCTGCAATGCCCTGCGGATGTCAAAGTCGTCCCTTGTCATGCTCCTTCGAGCTCCATTGGCCGTTCTGGAAGCTCCGGAGGATGGCGATCCACATTGCCGGTTCTCTGATGAAGGAGCGACGGCCCGAAACCCGCCCGGCTACGCGGCATTGCGATAGAGATTGCTGGGCTCCCCATCACGCTCGCCTGCGAGCGCGGCAGCGCGAAGGTCCTACGCGGCGGCACGAACCGCCCGGCGAGTCCGGCTATTCGGATATGAAGAACGGGACAGCCTACTGCGCCCCTCCAAAGCGTCGCGCAGTTGAGTGCGCCCGCGCGAAATGCGCGACTTGACCGTGCCTAAGGGAAGGCCATACGACTTCGCTACTTCCTCATAGGACATGTCGCCCAGTGCTACCAGCTCGATCAGGATTCGCTGCTTGTCGGGGAGCTGCTGCAGCGCCCGCTGGAGTGCACCGATGACCAGTCCGGTCTCCTGATTGGGCCGCGTCGCAAGCGCCGGTGCCGCGTCGTCCGGATCGACCGCTACGCCGGTTCGAGCGTTGCGGCGCACGTCGGAGACGTGCTGATTGTGTAGGATGGTGAAGAGCCAGGCTCGCAAATTGGTCCCCGGCCGGTATAGGTGCGATTTTGTCAGGGCGCGCAACAGACTCTCCTGAACCAAGTCGTCCGCGGCCACAGGATTGTGCGCGATGGCCCTTGCATAGCGTCGAAGATGCGGAATGTGCTGCTCAATTTCTCGATAAACCTCATTCATTGCCCGCCTCCTGGTCAGTTTCTGACGACACGGTGGTTTCCACGCCGGCATCCGGCGTTCTGCTCGGGCGAATTCACAACTGCTGAGAAGGCTCTGATGCCAACTACGTGGTGATGAATTTCGCGCTCGCCACGGGTAAAATTGTGGCAATTGCCACGTAGCCGCCCACGCTTGTCACACGGCGGTTCCGAGCTAGCGCGGTCGTCAGAGACGATATGTTGTGCAAGATTGCTTCAATGTCTTGGCTCATTACGCAAAGTCATGTCGCACCGGAACTGGCGACGCGCTCTGCCGTTTAGATGTTCTAGTTTCCGTCCCGCCTGTTCCGTAGAGAGCAGGCCTACTGACCGTTGATCAGTTAAGCCGATGTTCCTTGTCGCCTTGGCCCTGTGGGCCGCCTTCCTTGTAGCCGCCATCTTCTATTGCCGGCACGCCCGGCATGCACAGACGCGACCTCTGGCCGCCTACCTGATCTTTGTCATAGTGTTCACGGTCAGTTCGTTCGTGATTTTCACCGCCCTCAGCCTGCTTTTGCAGGCGCTTGGCCAAGCGGGCGCAATATCACATCCGGCGGGCGCAGCACTTTTCCTCACCGTTGTTTTCATCCCGGCCTTCTTCATCGCGCGCTGGCAGCTACGCAAGCCGCCGCGTGCCTCGAAGGTGCCGTGATTGCCGCCGATTCTCGGGTCAACGCCTACGTCGGCCTTCACCCAGCCATGTGTCCGCGTCGTCTGGGGCCTCCTGGTCGCCGGCTCTCCAGCCAGGCTGCTGCGCGATCCGGGCCGCGAGAGTCGCCAGCACGGCGACCCGACGAAGTGGGTCTGGATCGTCACCGTGCTCTATGCCGGTCGCCGGTCGATCCTGGCCAGCCTCTCCTGAGCGGCACCAAGCGAATGGGCGCGGCGGGCGATGTCGGACCAGGGATCGCCGGTCTGCGCCAGGCGGCGGAAGATGTTGCGGATCGTGTACTTGCGCGGGGAGAGATCGCGGCTTCCCACCTCTTCCCACTTGAGCGGCGTAGCAACCGGAGCGCCCTCGATAGCCCGCACCGCGTAGGGAGCGACCGCGGTCTGGCCGTACGCATTGCGCAGGTAGTCGAGGAACACGCGTTGGCCACGCTTGCTCTTGCGCTGCTCGACCGTGAGCAAGTCTGGGTAACGCTCTGCCAGGCAATCGGCCAAGGCGCGGGCGAATCCGCGGGCCGCGTCGAAGCTGGCTGAGCGGTCGAGCGGCACGACCACGTGCAACCCGCGCGAGCCGGTGGACTGTACGAAGCTCGTCAGCGCCAGCTCCTCGAGCAGGGCCCTGAGCCTTTTCGACGCGTCCTGAACCTTGCCGAAGTCGTCGTCGGAGGGGTCGAGGTCGAAGATCAGGCGGTCCGGATGATCCGGCCTGTCCTGCCGGGCCAGGCTCAGATGCGGCGTGATGCAGGCCTGGTTGGCGAGGTAGACCAGCGTCGCCGCGTTGTTTGCAATCACGTAGGTCACCATGCCGCCCTCCTTCCTGAGATCGACGCGATCGATCCAGTCGGGAAAATAGCCCGGCAGGTTCTTCTGGAAGAAGCCCTCGCCCTCGATGCCATCGGGAAAGCGATGCATGCTCAAGGGCCGATCGCGGTAGTGCGGCAGGGCGATCTCGGCGATGCGCCGGTAGTGCTCGACCAGATTTCCCTTGGTCAGGCCGCTCTTCGGGAACAGAACCTTGTCGAGGTTCGACAGCTCGATTTCGTGGCCCGAGATGACGAAGGGCTGCGCCGTCATTCAACCTCCCGGAACCGCGCGCTTCAGCCAAGCCATCATGGCTCGGCCTCGTCCGGGGCGCCTTCGCGCGCGATCTGATTGATGGTGCGGCCGCTCAGCACCGACTTGGGCTCGCTCGATACCGGGTTGCGCCGCGCGTCCGCCTCCTCGTCGTCCATCTTCACCAAGAGCCAGCGGGTGTCCTTGCCCTTGCCGACCCGCTGCAAGGCATAGCCGCCGGTCAGCTTCTTGCCGTGCAGGTAGACCAGAACGTGGCCCTGCCGCAGGGCCTGGGCCGTCGGCGTGACCTCGCCGTCCTTCTCGGTGATATTCTCGTACGTGCCGCGGTCCCAGACCAAGACCGTGCCGCCGCCGTACTCGCCCTCGGGAATGACGCCCTCGAAGTCGGCATAATCGATCGGGTGGTCCTCGGTGGGAACGGCCAGCCGCTTTTCGCGCGGGTCGGTCGAGGGCCCCCTGGGAACCGCCCAGGACTTCAGCACGCCCTCGACCTCGAGACGGAAGTCGTAGTGCAACGTCGTCGCATCGTGCTTCTGGATCACGAAGATGGCGTCCCCGCGCGACCCGAGCCGCTTGCCGCGAGGCTCCGGCGTGCGGGAGAAGTCCCGCTTTTTCTCGTACCTCTTTGTCGGCATCACGGTCCTGCTGAGACGAAGGCCTCTTGCCGCCACGGCCCAAGACGATGCCAGCCTACAACGAAACCCCGGCGCGCCGGTTCCGCCTCTTCTCCGGCCCCGAGGCTCCGGCGACCATCGCAACCCGGCTCCGTCGTTTCTCGGGCAAGGACTTGACAGCATTTCGCCCCGCGGCATGAAACCCCGCCGCCGGCTCCGCGTTACGCTAGCAGGTAGCGATGACCTGGCCCTGCCGCCCGCGGTCGCCCCGTACCCCGGGGCAAGCGGCCGCGTCCGCGTAGAACCAGCCAAGCCCCGGGACACCGAAGGAGGTGAAAGCAATGCAGATTAGGGACGTAATGACCAGCGACGTGTCGCTCGTCAACCCGGCGACGACCGTCAACGAAGCCTCCCGCCTGATGCGGGACCATGACATTGGCGCCCTGCCGATCGGAGAGGATGACCGGCTCGTCGGCATGGTCACCGATCGCGATATCGTGCTGCGGGCCGTCGCCGACGGCAAGGACCCGACGGCGACCCGCGTCAGCGAGGTCATGTCCGATCGGATCCTGTACTGCTTCGACGATCAATCGATCGACGAGGTCGCAACGAACATGGGTGACAACCAGGTGCGCCGACTCCCGGTACTGAACCGGGACAAGCGGCTGGTCGGCATCGTTTCACTCGGCGACCTCTCGGTCGGCGGCGCCGCCGGCGTGGCCAGCGAGGCGCTGGAGCAGATCTCCGAGCCCCATCGCCACTAACCAGCGGGCGAGCGACGCACGGCAGCGCCCGGGCGCGCGACTGATGGCGCCGCCGTCGTCGCGCGTCCGCGGGGCCAGAACCGCTTCCCTGCTGCGATCAATTGGGCCGGGCGAGGCCAATCCGCTCAGGCACGGTCCTGGAGCGACGCTTGGCCGTTCTGCTTGGCGCAGTGGGCACAGCAGTAAAAGCTCCCGCCACTTTCGAGACCGTGCCCGACGATCGGCGTACCGCACTGGCCGCATCTCGGCGCCACGCTTTGGATGGCACATTCAAAGCTGTCGAAGGTGTAGCTCTTGCCGCCCAGCTTGACCTGAAAAGCCTTGTCGTAGTCGTTGCCGCAATTGTCGCACACTGCCATGGTCCGCTCCCTCCAGCAGGGTCCCCGTGGAAGTTTGATTTGATGATGCTAGAGGCAACGACAACGCCCCCGGAAGGTTCCGGGGTCACTCGCCTCTAGCCGGTGGCCCTGGCCGCTAGGCGCGCTCGTAGCGGAAGCCAAGCTTCAGGCCGACCTGGAAGTGCGCGATCTTGCCGTCCAGAATGTGCCCGCGAATCTCGGAGACCTCGAACCAGTCGAGATTTCTCAAGGTCTCGCCCGCGGTCTCCACGGCGTTCCTCATGGCGTCCTCCAGGGAGTCCCCGGACGATCCGTAGATCTCGGTGACGCTGTAGACGTTGTCCGACATAGGGCCCTCTCTCGTCGTCATGCAATTGCGATCCAGGCTATGCCGAAGCCTAGCACACAGCCGACCACGCCACCGATCAGCACATAGAGCACAGGCCTGCCGGGCCGGGCCTGGCGGGCCTCCTGCGCCGAGAGCTCCGGATGCTCGTAACCTTCTCTATCCTTGACCCATTTCACGCTATCGGTTCTCCCTTTCCGTCGCTTCTTCGTGCTCAGAGTTCCCCTGCGTGCGGTTCTTTCGCTAAATCAAGCCATAACAAAACGTTGCATTGCCGCGGCGGTTCCGATTCCGGCGCCTTTGGAACACCGGTCGAGCTCCAGCGTTGAAAACCTCATGATGGAAGCTCCCACGACTAGGGACGTGCGCGGCAAGTGGCGACGCAGGCTGTTCTGGGCCTGGGTCTGCGCAAGCGCCCTGGTTGCCCTTTACATCGGGATCGCAGACCCCTTCGGCAGCATTATTGGCCGTGGCAATCCGATGATTGCTCTGGCGCTACCGGCCCTCATGGTCTTTCTGCTGGCCACGGGTCTGGGCTGGCTCGTGCTCCTGGTCACGGCGCGGAGACGCTAGCTTCTTCGAGTCGACCTCGTCACGCCTCGCCCGTGCGACCATCCCATTCTGAATACGCGCTTCGATCCAGCCGAGCACGCAGAGGACGAAGAAGCCGAGCACGGCCGTAACAACGGCGACTTTGTAGGCGCCGAGACCGGAGGCGACACCGAGTGCTCCGGCAAGCCACAGGCTGGCGCCGGTGGTGATGCCGACGACGTTGTCTCGGGCCTGGATGATGGCGCCCGCGCCCAGAAAGGCGACGCCGGCCACGACGGCCTCGATCAGCCGCAGGGGGTCCACCCTGACCGCCGGATCGAACTCGGAGGCAGAGGCCACGATCTGGAAGGTCATGATCGTAAGGCTGGCGGCCGCCAGCGAAACCAGCATATGTGAGCGCAGGCCGGCCGGCTTGCGGCGGACCTCCCGATCCAGGCCGAGGAGCAGCCCGAGCAGCAGCGCGAGCCCGAGGCGCGACAGCAGGCGCGGTGTCTCAGTCCCGACATAGGAGATCAACTGCTGCTCGAGAGCCTCCATGCACCTTGCCTCCTCGCGCCGGTCTGTGCCCGCCCCTTCAGGGCCTAGCCGCGATCAACGCGGCCGTGGACAGACAGTTCCCGCTCCGTAGTAGCGGTCCCCGGAACCGGC
>JBHJOF010000408.1:0-14303 GCA_050330055.1 Kiloniellales bacterium | reverse complement strand
TGGAGGGGCGCTTCGGGGGGCGACAGCTGTCTGAGCTTTCTCTCCAGGACCTCCTGGCCTTGCTGGCCGAGTGTCAGGCTGAGGACGCGCAGTCCCTGGCCATTCTCGAGACCTACCTGGACCGGGTGCACGGCGACGCTTGGCGCGAGGCGGCCGCGGGTGGCGGCGACCAAGCCGGCAAAACCTCCGCCATGACCCGCAATGAGGCCTACGAGATATTGGGCCTCGAGAAGGGCGCCGACGAAGCCCAGATCCGGGAGGCACACCGCCGCCTGCTGCAGAAGATCCATCCCGACCACGGCGGCTCCAACTATCTGGCGGCAAAGATCAATCAGGCAAAGGACCTGCTGCTCGGCGATTAACCTTTCGGACAGCGGAAGGCGAGGACCGGCAATTGTCACGACCGGACTGCTTGTCTGGCCCTGCGGCCTGTGGCATTAGGATTTTCTTTAGGCTTGCGCGCGACTTTGACCTCGCACCAGGAACTCATTCCCGACATGACGTCTCCGATCCGCAAGGCGGTTTTTCCGGTTGCCGGCCTCGGCACGCGTTTCCTGCCGGCGACCAAGGCCATGCCCAAGGAAATGCTGCCCGTGGTCGACAAGCCCTTGATTCAATATGTCGTCGAGGAGGCCCGCGCGGCCGGCTGCGAGGAATTCATATTCGTTACCAGCCGCGGCAAGGGCGCGATCGAGGATCACTTCGATCTCAACCCGGAGCTGCAGAAGGCTTTGAGCGCGGGCGGCAAGCAGGAGGCGTTGCGCGTGGTCGAGGCTGCCCGCCTGGCGCCGGGCCAGGTCGCCTTCACGCGTCAGCAGGAGCCGCTCGGCCTTGGTCACGCGGTCTGGTGCGCGCGCCACCTAGTGGGCGACGAGCCCTTTGCCGTGATCCTGCCCGACGACTTGGTTCTGGCCCAGGTGCCCTGCCTGAAGCAGATGGTCGAGGCCCACGCCCAGGTCGGCGGCAACCTGGTCGCCGTCGAGGAGGTGCCAAGGGAGCACACCGACCGCTACGGCATCCTCGACATCGCCGAGGACGACGGCCGTCTGGCGCGGGCCAAGGGCCTGGTCGAGAAGCCGAAGCCGGCCGATGCTCCCTCCAACCTCTCTATCATCGGACGCTACATCCTCGATCCCGCCGTGTTCCGCGAGCTCGACCGCCAGGAGCGCGGTGCCGGCGGCGAGATCCAGCTGACCGACGCCATGGCCCGCACCATCGGCACGGTTCCCTTCCACGGCCTGCGCTTCGAGGGCGTGCGCTTCGACTGCGGCAGCAAGGCCGGGTTCCTGGAGGCGACGGTCGCCTATGCCTTGCAGCGCCCCGACCTTGGCGAGGCCATGGCCGATATTCTGGAGCGCTACGGCCAGCGGCGTGACGCCGCCCGGGCGGCCGGCTGACCTTCCTATCAGGACGGAGTCCTCAGTATGAGAATAGCGATGATCGGCACCGGCTACGTGGGCCTCGTGTCCGGCGCCTGCTTTTCCGAGTTCGGCACCGAGGTGGTCTGTGTCGACAAGGACAGCGGCAAGATCGAGCGCCTCAAGAAGGGTGAGATCCCGATCTACGAGCCGGGCTTGGAGCAGCTCGTAGTCAGCAATGCGGCGGCCGGCCGCTTGTCGTTCACCACCGACCTGGCGGAAGCGGTCGGCGAGGCCGATGCCGTCTTCATCGCCGTCGGCACCCCGAGCCGGCGCGGCGACGGCCACGCCGATCTCAGCTACGTGCACGGCGCGGCGCGCGAGATCGCCAAGGCGATGCGCGGCTACTGCGTCGTGGTCACCAAGTCGACGGTCCCGGTCGGCACCGGGCGCGAGGTCGCGCGCATCATCCGCGAAGAGAACCCCGAGGCCGACTTCGACATGGTCTCCAACCCGGAGTTCCTGCGCGAGGGCTCGGCCATCAACGATTTCATGCGGCCCGACCGGGTGGTGATCGGCGCCGAGAGCGAGCGGGCGCGCGAGATCATGCGCCGGCTCTATCGGCCGCTCTACCTGCTCGAGACCCCGATCATCTTCACCACCCTGGAAACAGCCGAGATCACCAAGTACGCCGCCAACGCCTTCCTGGCCACCAAGATCACCTTCATCAACGAGATGGCCGACCTCTGCGAGAAGGTCGGCGGCGACGTGCACGACGTGGCGCGCGGCATCGGTCTCGACGGCCGCATCGGAAGGAAGTTCCTGCACGCCGGGCCGGGCTACGGCGGCTCCTGCTTCCCCAAGGACACGCTGGCGCTGGCCCGCACGGCGCAGCAGGTCGGCGCGCCGACGCGCATCGTCGAGGCGGTGATCGACATCAACGACCAGCGCAAGAAGAGCATGGCGGACAAGGTCGTCGTGGCCTGCGACGGTTCGGTCGCCGGCAAGACCGTCGCGGTGCTCGGCCTGACCTTCAAGCCGAACACCGACGATATGCGGGATTCCCCCAGCCTGGACATCGTCCCGGCGCTGCAACAGGGCGGCGCCACCCTGCGCGCCTTCGATCCGGAAGGCATGGACGAAGCGCGCAAGCTGCTCAAGGACGTGGTCTGGTGCAACAGCGCCTACGAAGCGATGGACGGCGCCGATGCCCTGGTCATTCTCACCGAATGGAACGAGTTCCGGGCGCTCGATTTCGATCGCATGAAGGCCATGCTCAAGGCGCCGGTGATGGTCGATCTGCGCAACATCTACGATCCGCGCCAGATGGCCGAGGCCGGATTCCGCTACAGCTGCATCGGGCGGCCGAGCGGGCCGCTGGTCGGACGCCCGCTGACCAGCCACGGGAAAGCCAAGGCGTGAGCGGCCACCGCTTCAACCCGACGATCCTGCGCGAATACGACATCCGCGGCATCGTCGGACAGACCCTGTCGAGCGACGATGCCTATGCCCTGGGGCGCGCCTTCGGCACGGTCATGCGGCGGCGTGGCGGCAGCCGCATCGCCGTCGGCTACGACGGCCGTCTGTCCTCGCCGGAGCTCGAGGCGGCGTTGACCCGCGGCCTGGTCGACTGCGGCCTGGCGGTCACGCGTATCGGCCGCGGCCCGACGCCCATGCTGTACTTTGCGGCCTATACCCTGCCGGTCGACGGCGGGATCATGGTGACGGGCTCGCACAACCCGCCGGACTACAACGGCTTCAAGCTGGTGCTGGAGAAGAGCTCCTACTTCGGCGCCGACATCCAGTATCTCGGCGACATCGCGGCGGCGGCCGACTACGAATCGGGCAAGGGCGCCGTCGTGGATCGCTGGGTCCAGGACGACTACGTCTCCCGCGTGGCACAGGACTACCGTGGCACGCGGCCGCTGAAGGTGGCCTGGGACGCCGGCAATGGCGCGGCCGGCGATGCCATGGTGGCGCTCTGCGATCGAGTGCCGGGCTCACACCTGCTGCTCAACGAGACCGTCGACGGCACCTTTCCGGCGCACCATCCCGACCCAACGGTGCCCGAGAACCTGCGCCAGCTCCAGGAGACGGTTGTTGCCGAGAGCTGCGACCTCGGTATCGCCTTCGATGGCGACGGCGATCGCATTGGCGCGGTCGATGGTCAGGGGCGGGTGCTCTGGGGCGACCAGCTCATGCTGCTGCTGGCGCGCGACGTGCTCGCCGACCGGCCTGGCGCCACCATCATCGCCGACGTCAAGGCGAGCCAGGTGCTGTTCGACGAGATCGCCCGGGCCGGCGGCCGGCCGATCATGTGGAAGACCGGGCACTCCCTGATCAAGAGCAAGATGGTGGAGGAGGGCGCGCCCTTCGCCGGCGAGATGAGCGCCCACCTGTTCTTCGCCGATCGCTACTACGGCTACGACGACGCACTCTATGCGGCGGTGCGCCTGCTCTCGATCGTGGCGAACTCGGAGCAGAGCCTGGCCGAGTTCCGCGATTCCCTGCCTGCCGTGGTCAACACGCCAGAAATCCGCTTTCCCTGCGCCGAGGATCGCAAGACCGCCGTCATTGCCGAAGTGCGGGATCGCCTGCGGGCCGACAACGCGAAGGTGACCGACATCGACGGAGTCCGGGTGAAGACCCCGGACGGCTGGTGGCTGCTGCGCGCCTCGAACACGCAGGACGTGCTGGTGGCGCGCTGTGAAGCTGGCGATGAGTCGGGCCTGCAGCGGCTCAAGGTGGCGCTGACCGCCCAGCTCGTCGAAAGCGGGCTGCGGCCGCCCAAGTTCTGAGCAGTTCAGGAACGTGAGGGGCGGTAGCCCGCCGCTCGCTCAGCCGCTCGCGGCGGGTGTCACCACGTAGCAAGAGATCTTGAGGGCTTCCAGCCGGCTGCAGGCGCGCCTGGCGTCGGCTTCATCGAAGCCCATCAAGCGGGCGCGGAACACCCTGCCCTCCTTGTCCGCCATCGGGCTGATGTTGATCCTCGCTTGGCGGAGATCGCTCGGCAATCGCTGTGCGGCGTGCTCGGCGGCAACCTGCGCCGGGGCGATCTGCCGAAAGGCGCCGACCTGAATGCCCCAGGCGGCATTCTCGGGCTGGCTGCGCTTGGCGACCAGCTTGAACTGCGCGTCATCCTGGGCTGCCGGCTGGCCATGCCCGGCACTCGGCGCCGCGGAGGCCTCCAGGTCATGGATCGCCGGGCGCCGCGGAATCGAGGCGTAGGGCGGCGGCATTGGAACCGGCGATTCGCCCGAGCCCTGGGCGCTGTCATAGTCGCTGCGCTCCGGGATCGCCGCGAATGCCGGCGGGTTCGGCACCGGCGAGTTGGGGGCACCGCGCGCGCTGAGGTAGTTCTCGCGCTTCGGAATCTCGAGGAAACGCGGGCCGTCGCTGGGCAGCCAGGCGGTGCCTCGGCCGCCTGCCGGTCGGCGTCCTCCGCCAGGGCCGGCTGCACCAGGGCCGCTGCGGCCACGCCGGCGGCCGTGGCCAGCATGGACTCGGCGCCTTTCGGCGTACTTTCGGCCGGCGCGGTCGCAACCTGAACCGCATCCGGTTCCGCGAGCGGCTTACGCCGCGGTGACGTGGGCAATGGCTCGATGCGCGAGGCCGTCTGGATCCTGGAGAAGCCGCGGTCCAGCAGATTGGCCATGTGCTTGTCCCGCGAGCGGCTGGTCTTGCCGCCGAACACGACGGCGATGATCCGGCGATTGTCGCGGACGGTAGAGGCGACCAGATTGTAGCCGGAGGCGTGGGTATAGCCGGTCTTTATGCCGTCCGTGCCGCTATAGGTGCGCAGCAGGCGGTTATGGTTTGGATAGGTATGCCCTTTGTAGGTGAAGGAACGGGTAGAGAAGAGCTTGTAATAGCTCGGGAAATGCCGCATCAGCGCCTGCGCCAGGCGAGCCATGTCGCGGGCCGTGCTGAGCTGCTGTTTGTTAGGCAGGCCGGAGGCGTTGCGGAACTGGGTCCGGCTCATGCCGAGGGCCTGGGCCTTCTGGGTCATCATCCGGGCAAAGTCGGCCTCGCTGCCGCCCAGAGCCTCGGCCACCACCGCCGCCACGTCGTTGGCCGACTTGGTGATCAGCGCCATGATCGCGTCTTTGACCAGGATGGTCTGGCCCGGCCGCAAGCCGAGCTTGGAGGGCGGCATGCCGGCGGCGCGCTTGGAGACCGTGAGCGGCTGGCTCATCTTGAGCTTGCCGAGGTCGAGGGCCTCGAACGCCAGGTAGAGCGTCATCATCTTGGTGAGGGATGCCGGAAAGGCTTGGCGGTCCGCATTCTCGGCGTGCAGCACCTGGCCGGAGTCTGCATCGATTACGATCGAAGCGTAACGACGCGCCTCGGCGGCGTCGATCGGCAGAAAGATGACAGCAAGTGCGATCAGGGCCAGGAGGCCGCTCAGCCTCGACCGAAAATACAACTTGCACAACAACTGGTTACCCGCCAGAAGCACAACCGTCTCCCAAAGACTAACGCGTACCCCCTTGAATCCCGGTTGATTCTAAGGAATCGCGAGCTCTCTGTCCAGGTAATCTAAACTAGCTCTTGATCTTTGCGATTTGGTTAACGAGACCACAAGGCTGCCGGCACAGGGAGGCTAGAGTGCAGATTCTTGGGAGGATTTTTGCTTTGCTCGGGCCTGCGGGCCGATCGCTGGTCGCAATTTTGTTACTCGGTGCGGGAGCCGCCTGCACGCCCGGAGACCGTGGCGGGCCCGGCTACGAACCCAGCATAGACAACCCACTGGCGATAAAACTCACCTGGTTCCGCTATGTTGGCGGGGAAGACATTCGACGCAGCTGCCAGGCCGGGTCGGCCGACTTCTATCGCTTCGTCTACAACGGCCACTACAACGAACAGATACGCAGCTACGAAGTCGCCCCAATCGGCGAGGGGGCCTCCGGTGGCGGAGCAGCAGTGACGACACGGGTGCTGACCGGGGCCGGCATCGCCGCGCAGGTCAATCTCCGCTTCGACGATGTTCTGGCTTCCTGGCGCTGGACCCGCAGCGACGACCGCATGACGCCTGGCGAGTTTGCGCGCTTTTCGGCTGCCATGGCGGAAAGCGGCGTGTTCGCGCCGCCGCCCGTAGGCAAGCGGCTGCACTCAAACGCCTTCTACTGGGTGGCCAGCGGCTGCCGCGGCGGGACCTTCTTTCTGAACGCCTGGGTATTCCCCTCGGAGCGCTACGCCAGCCTGACCTTTCCGAACCAACTTCTGCTGTTCGACGGCACCGGCATCGCGCTCAATCCGCCCCGGCCGCGTGACCTCGACGAGAGCATACGCGCGAAGTCGATCAATCGAAATCTCCGCCTTGCCGGCGCAGGGGTCTACTTCGAACTGGAGGTCGGCCAAGCGGGCCTGCGCGGCCTGTGACGAGCGTCCGATGCTGGTCGTGCGCTAGTCGTCCTGGACAACCGTCAGGCGGGCGGCGCTCTCGGGCGGCAGCAGGCTCTCGACCCAGGGACCGTCCGGCATATCGTGCGCCAGTTGGGTGATGTGCTCATTCCACCACTGGCGCTCGTTCCGCAGATCATCCTGCTCGTACTGGACCTGGCGCCAGCGGCGATCGGCGCGCGCGTAAGTCATCATGTCGAGCGGGAAGCCGACGTCGGCCGAGCTGGTGCGGGTCGAGTCGAACGACAGGTAGGCCAGCTTGAGCACGATGCGCAGCGGCGTGTCGTAGCGCAGCGCGCGGTCCAGAATCGGCTTGCCGTAGGTCGTGGCGCCGATCGAGAGGTAGGGCGTGCGCTCCTCGACTTCGATCCAGTTCGCTTCCGGATAGACCAGGTACATGGAGGGCTCGGGGTCGTCCGGCAGCTGGCCGGCGATGATGGCGTGCAGGTTGAAGGTCAGGTTCGAGATCTCGAGGCCGGCACGGTCCTCTTCGGCCACCTGGCGCAGGTAGCGGCAGTAGTCGTTGACCGCATCCAGCACCGAAGGATAGCCCTGCGGCTGCGTCTTGCGCATGCCGCGGTCGAGGTAGGCCAGGGTCTTGTCCCGGAGCGAGCGCAGGCCCGAGGTCATGACGCAGAACTGGGCGCCGGAAGGGCCATGCAGCGTCGACTTGTAAGCATTGGTGACCTGAGTGCCGCTGGTAACCCGGCCGTCCGACAGGCAGACCAAGCCTTCCCGCACCTTGATGCCGAGACAGTAGGTCATGTCGGTCGATCCAGCTTCCGAGTCGCGCTGCCGGAGTCTGGCATGGGGCCTGAACGCCCGCAAGCGAGTGGCGGCTAGTTCAAGCCCGTGTCAGTTTTATTGCATTGCACAAGTTCACTTGACAGCCGTAGCAAAATTCCAATAACTTTGCCATGCTGCGCTGCAGCAAAGCCCGCCTTTTCCGTTCCGTCCAGCATGGCTGCCGCTTTAGCGGAGCCGCTGGCATTCGGGAGTTCCATACCATGTCGAGCAAGAAGACCACCTTCGAAGCTGAAACTGGGGCCGAGGAAGCCAAGTTGGCCGCCAAGACCGCGAGCGCAGTCGTCGAGGAGGCTGCCGAGGAGAGCGCGGACGTTGTCGGCGACGCGGTCGCCATGGCCGAGGCCGACGTGAAGAAGCTCCAGGCCGTCTCGGCTAATGGCTACGAGGACCTGGTCGATTTGCAGAAGGACAACTTCGAGGCCGCGGTCAGGGCCGGCACGATCGTGGCCAAGGGCTACGAGGCCATCGGCAAGGAGATGATGGCCTTCACCCAGGCGGCCCTCGAGGCCAATTTGGCGGCCGTACAGGCGGTTCTGGGCGCCGCGACGCTGCGCGAAGCGGTCGACCTGCAGCGCGACCACCTGCGCAAGACGCTCGACGAGGCGGTTGCCGAGGGCGGCAAGCTCGGCGAGATGTCGGTCAAGCTGGCGAGCGAGGCGATTGCCCCGATCCAGGCCAGGATGAACGCAACGGTGGAGCATTTCGTTAAGCCGATGGCAGCTTGAATCGGCGATTCTCCCGGCCTTCGAGCAGGGCCCGGCGAACCTTGCCGGGCCCTGCTGCGTTTATCCCCTGCTTGACCCTTTCCCGCGGGCCGGAAAATCCAATATTATCAGAGCATGGCATGATCCGGCGCGGCCAGCGGCTACGGTGCCGGAGGTACGTACGAGCGAGTTCGCAGACGATGTCCGATGACGACAAGAATGCCGTCTATGATCCCGCCAGCGGGGTCATCATCGAGAGCAAGCCGAAAACCAAGAAGCCCTCGATGTACAAGGTGCTGATGCTGAACGACGACTACACGCCGATGGAGTTTGTCGTTCACGTGCTGGAGCGCTTTTTCGGCAAGAAGCGAGAGGAAGCCACCAGGATCATGCTGCACGTGCATCGACGTGGTGTTGGGGTCTGTGGCGTCTTCACCTACGAGGTTGCGGAGACCAAGGTCACCCAGGTGGTGGATTATGCGCGGCAGCATCAGCACCCATTGCAGTGTACTTTGGAAAAGGAATGAGCCCGTATGCTCTCGGCTAATCTTGAACAGACCCTGCACCGCGCGCTGGCCTTTGCCAATGATCGCCGGCACGAGTACGCGACGCTCGAGCATCTCCTGCTGGCGCTCACCGAGGACAACGATGCCCTTTCCGTGCTGCGCGCCTGCGGCGTCGAGGTCGATCGCCTGCGCAACGACATCTCGGACTACATTGACAACGAGCTATCCAATCTGATCACCGCCCAGGTCGGCGACGCCAAGCCGACCGCCGGTTTTCAGCGCGTGCTGCAGCGCGCCGCGATCCACGTGCAGTCCTCGGGCCGCGAAGAGGTGACTGGCGCCAATGTGCTGGTCGCGCTTTTCTCCGAGCGCGAGAGCCACGCGGTCTACTTCCTGCAGGTCCAGGAGATGAGCCGGCTCGACGCGGTCAACTACATCAGCCACGGCATCGCCAAGGTGCAGGGCCGGGCCAAGGACCAGACGGTGCACGGCGCCGACGAGGATGCCGCCGCCGAGAAGGTGGTGCGCAAAGGCCACGAGGCGCTCGACGCCTACTGCGTGAACCTCAACAAGAAGGCGTCGGACGGCAAGATCGATCCGCTGATCGGCCGCAGCGAGGAGATCGACCGGACCATCCAGGTGCTTTGCCGGCGCACCAAGAACAACCCGCTCTACGTCGGCGAGGCCGGGGTCGGCAAGACCGCGATTGCCGAGGGACTGGCGCGCCGCATCGTGCGCGGCGAAGTACCCGAGGTGCTGCTGGATGCGGTGATCTACGCCCTCGACATGGGCGCGCTGCTGGCGGGCACGCGCTATCGCGGCGACTTCGAGGAGCGCCTGAAGGCCGTGGTTGCCGAGCTCGACGCCCTGGATCATGCCATTCTCTTCATCGACGAGATCCACACCGTGATCGGCGCCGGCGCTACCTCGGGCGGCGCCATGGACGCCTCGAACCTGCTGAAGCCGGCGCTGCAGAGCGGCGGCCTGCGCTGCATCGGCTCGACCACCTACAAGGAATACCGCAACTACTTCGAGAAGGACCGGGCGCTGGTGCGCCGCTTCCAGAAGATCGACATCAACGAGCCGACCGTCGAGGAGACGGTCAAGATCCTGCGCGGCCTGAAGCCCTACTACGAGAAGCATCACCGGGTGCGCTACACGGCCGAGGCGCTGCGCACCGCGGTCGAGCTCGCCGCCCGCTACATCAGCGACCGCAAGCTGCCCGACAAGGCGATCGACGTGATCGACGAGGTCGGCGCCTCGCAGATGCTGCTGCCCGAGTCGCGGCGCCGCAAGACCATCGGCGTCAAGGAGGTCGAGGCGGTGGTCGCCAAGATCGCCCGCATCCCGCCGAAGAGCGTCTCCAAGGACGACAAGGCCGCGCTCAAGAACCTCAAGCGCGACCTCAAGACTATGGTGTTCGGCCAGGATCCGGCGATCGACGCGCTGACCGCGGCGATCAAGCTGGCGCGGGCCGGCCTGCGCGAGCCGCAGAAGCCGATCGGCTGCTATCTCTTCTCCGGCCCGACCGGCGTCGGCAAGACCGAGGTGGCGCGCCAGCTCGCGCTCTCCCTCGGCATCGAGCTGACCCGCTTCGACATGTCGGAGTACATGGAGCGGCACTCGGTGTCGCGCCTGATCGGCGCGCCGCCGGGCTACGTCGGCTTCGACCAGGGCGGCCTCTTGACCGACGCGATCGACCAGCATCCGCACTCGGTACTGCTGCTCGACGAGATCGAGAAGGCCCATCCCGACCTCTTCAACATCCTCTTGCAGGTCATGGACCACGGCAAGCTGACCGACCACAACGGCAAGTCTGTCGACTTCCGTAACGTCATCCTGATCATGACCACCAACGCCGGCGCCGCCGACATGGCCAAACCCGCCATAGGCTTCGGCCGCGGCATCCGCGAAGGCGACGACGAGGAGGCGATCAAGCGCCTCTTCACGCCGGAGTTTCGCAACCGGCTCGACGCTACCATCGGATTCGCCAACCTGACGCCGGCGGTCATGAGCCAGGTGGTCGACAAGTTCATCATGGAGCTGGAGGCCCAGCTCGGCGATCGCAACGTCATCATCGAGCTCAGCGAGACGGCCCGCAAGTGGCTGGCCGAGAAGGGCTACGACCCGACCTTCGGGGCGCGGCCGCTGGCCCGGGTGATCCAGGAGCACATCAAGAAGGCGCTGGCCGAGGAGCTGCTGTTCGGCAAGCTGGCCAAGGGCGGCACGGTCTGCGTCGACATCGTGGACGGCGGGCCCAGCTTCAGCTATCCGCCGAGCGGCAAGGGTGGCGGCGGCGGCGGCCGTAAGGCGCTGACCGGCAAGGAGCCGCTCAGGCTGCCCGGCAAGACGCCGGAACCGGTGGAGTAGGCGAGCCGGGCGGCCGCCGCACCGCGGCCCGGCCGTCGGCAGCGATGCTGAGCGACTGCCTCGCCGGCTTTCGCATCCTCGACCTTTCACAGTACCTGCCCGGTCCCTTCGCGGCGCAGATCCTGAGCGATCTGGGCGCCGAGGTGGTCAAGCTGGAGCCACCGGCGGGCGATCCCATGCGCGGGCTCGGGCCGCGCGACCGCGACGGCCTTTCCGCGTTCTACAAGCTGGTCAATGCCGGCAAGACCGTGGTCCGCCTCGACCTCAAGAACCAGACCGGTCGGCAAGCCTTCGAGGGGCTGCTGAGCCGGGCCGATGCGCTGGTCGAATCCTTTCGGCCCGGCGCCCTGGCCAAGCTGGGTCTGGGTCCGGCCGACCTCAAGGCCATCAATCCGCGTCTGGTGCACTGCGCGCTTTCCGGTTTCGGCCAGAGCGGGCCCTACGCCAAGCGGGCCGGCCACGACATCACCTACATGGCGTTGGCCGGCGGGCTCGCGACCTCGGGCCCGGCTGAGCGGCCGGCCATGGCGCATCCGCCGACCGCCGACTTCGCGAGCGGCCTGCAGGCCGCACTGGCCACGGTCGCGGCCTTGCTGCGCCGGGAGCGCAGTGGCCAAGGCGCCTTCCTCGACGTCAGCCTGAGCGAGACGGTGCTGGCCTGGCAGGCCGCGCCCCTGACCGCGGCGCTGCGGCCGGGCTGGGCGCAGACGCGCGGCGCCTCGCTGCTCAACGGCGGTGCCGCCTGCTACCAGATCTACGAGACGGCGGACGGCCGCTATTTCGCGCTGGGCGCCCTCGAGGCCAAGTTCTGGGCCGCCTTCTGCCAGGCGCTGGGGCGCGACGATTGGATCCTGCGCCAGGATGAGCCGCTGCCACAAAGCGCCCTGATCGCCGAGGTGGCGGCGCTCATTGCCAGCCGGCCGCTGGCCCACTGGGAGGCGCTGCTGGAGGGCGTCGATTGCTGCTTCCAGCCACTGCTGGAGCCGGCCGATGTGCCGGATCATCCGCAGGTCCGCGCCCGCGGCCTGGTGCAACGGAGCGGCGGCAGCGAACCCTTGGTCGAGGTCCTGTTCCCCGCTTGGCTAGACGGCGTACCGCCGCAGCCCCGCCCGCCGCTGCGCGAGGTTGAGGCGGCGGAGATCGCCGCCACCTGGGGCGCCGATCCCTAGGCGACCAAGGCCGCTCACCGCTGCTTGCCGTCGGCCTTGCCCGCGCGGGCGGCTTCTCATTAGATATTGAGAATAATTATCATTCTCGTGAGGCGCCGGCTGCCGGGAACCTGCCCTTCAAGATGCAAGATCCTCCTGTTGTTCAATAGATGAGATTGCATTTAATACGCATTCTCATTTATGTTCGGACCTTCTAGGGTGGCGCTCGCCAGAAGAGTCGGGCGATGGGCGAACCGGGAAAAGCTTCATCCGCCTGGCGCGCCCTGACGGCTGGAGATGAGGTTCTGAGCATGCTCAGCAGCAGGACGATCAAAGTATGGTCACTGGTCCACAAGTGGACGAGCCTGGTCTGCACGGCCTTCCTGCTGCTGCTCTGCGTCACCGGACTGCCGCTGATCTTCTACGAGGAGATCGAGCATCTGCTGGGCAATGCGATCGAGGCCCCGGACCTGCCGGCCGGCACGGCCCCGGCATCGTTGGACAGCATCGTGGCGGCCGGCATGGCGCAGCAGCCGGACGAGTTCATCCAATTCCTGTTCTGGGACGAGCATGACGAGAACGTCGTCTACCTGAGTCTGGCCGAGGCCCGCGACGCGCCGCCGGACGACAACCGCATCCTTGGCTTCGATGCGCGCACGGGCGCGTTCCTGGCCGAATCGGATTTCCGCGACGGCGTGATGTTCTTTCTCTACAGGCTGCACGTCGATCTCTTCGCCGGCCTGCCGGGCATGCTGTTTCTCGGCTTCATGGGCCTGCTGTTCGTCGCCTCGATCGTCTCCGGCGTCGTGCTCTACGCCCCCTTCATGCGCAAGCTCGAATTCGGCACCCTGCGCAAGGCGCGGACGGCCCGCCTGAAGTGGCTCGACCTGCACAACCTCCTGGGCATCGTCACCCTGCTGTGGGCGCTGGTGGTCGGTGCTACCGGCGTCATCAACACCTGGGCCGACCTGGTGATCCAGCTCTGGCGCCACGACCAGCTGGCGGCCATGGTGGCGCCCTACCAGGGCAAGCCGCTGCCGGCCGCGCTTGCCTCGCTGGACGGCGCGGTGGCGACCGCCGGCACGGCGGCGTCGGGCATGAAGGCCTCCTTCATCGCCTTTCCTGGCTCGCTGCTCTCGAGCGACCACCACTACATGGTGGCGATGAAGGGCGAGACGCCGCTCACCTCGCGGCTGATCAAGCCGGTACTGGTCGACGCCGAAACCGGGGCGTTCACAGACACGCGCGACATGCCCTGGTACGTGACGACGCTCCTGGTCTCGCAGCCGCTGCACTTCGGCGATTACGGCGGCATGCCGATGAAGGTGATCTGGGCGCTGCTCGACCTCGTCACCATCGTGGTGCTGGGCAGCGGCCTCTATCTCTGGCTGGCGCGCCGCCGCGTGCCGATCGAGGCGCGCCTGGCCCAGCTCGAGCGCGAGCAGGCCGAGGCGGCCCTTGCCGCCTCCTCGGAAGCGTTGCGGTGAAGCCTGTCGAGGCGGCCGGGCCGCTCACCCTCCGCCGCATCTTCGCCTGGCCCCTGCTGCTGGCGCTGCTCAGCGCCGTCGGCCTGCTCTCCGCGCTGCTCGGCGACGGCGTCTGGGACCTGCTCTCTTGGGTCGCGCTCGGCCTGCCGCTCGTCGTCATGCTGTGGCATGTGCTGCGCGCCTAGGCCGGCGGACGGGCCCTCACTCCGCCGCCACGGCTGCGCGCTTCTCGTGCTTCGCGCGCGCCTCGGCTTCGCCCTTGGCCTTGGCGACGGCGGCCTTGGCGGCGTCCGAATGCTCGAACATCTCGAGGTGCTCGTCCTCGGCGTCGTCGACCGGGGTGAGCGCCAGGTCGCTGTAGCGCCGGGTCGCCGGGTTCCACTTGATCGCCTTGCAGAGTGCGTAGAGGCGCAGCGCGTACCAGGCGAAGGGGCCGTAGGTCGAGACGATCTGCCAGGCCCGCTTGGGATAGAAGGCAAGCGGGTTCTCGATCGGCAGGCCCGAGCGGCGCTGCCTGCGG
>JBHJOF010000407.1:0-7154 GCA_050330055.1 Kiloniellales bacterium | reverse complement strand
GCCAACCGGATCGGCGCCAGCCGGCTGTTCGACCTGTCGCGGGTGCTTGACGTGCCGATCGGCTATTTCTTCGAGGACATGTCGGACGAGGTGGCGGCCCGCTCGCCGCGCCAGATCCGCGGTCTGGCCGAGACGCCGGAGCCCTACGAGCCCGATCCCATGGCCAAGCGTGAAACCCTCGAGCTGGTGCGCGCCTACTACCGGATCAGGGACCCCAAGGTGCGCAAGCGCCTCTTCGAGATGACAAAGGCCCTCGCCGCCGCGGGCGACGGCGACGAGGATTAGACGCTTCCAGCGGACCGGCGCGGTACCGGGGCGCGGCCAGTGCCCCGTCACGACAGCAAGTGGTAGGCGATCTTGCCGTTGCGCGTGAGCGGCAGGGAGGGAACCACTTGCAGCAGGCCGGGCGCTCGGTTGGCGGGGAGCTCGCTGCTGAGCCAGGACAGCAGCTCCCGTGCTTCGATCGCGCAGCCTTCGTTCAAGGTGACGAAGGCCTTGGCGTCCTGTCCCAGGGTGTCGTGCGGCACCGCCTTTACCGCCACCTGCTTCACCACGGGATGGCGATAGAGCATGTTGACGATCTCGGCCGGGTAGATGTGCTCGAAGCCGCGCGTGATCATGCCGTCGGCGCGGCCCTGCACCAGCAGATAGCCCGCCTCGTCGAGCCGCCCCACGTCGTTGGTGCGCAGCCAGCCGTCGCGCACCGCCGCCGCGCTGGCCGCCGGGTTGTTGAGATAGCCCTTCATCATGCCGGGGCTGCGCACCTCGATCTGTCCGTCGCGGCCCGGCGGCAGCGCCGCGCCCGAGTCGTCGACGATGCGCAGCGCCACGCCGGGGATCGGCTTGCCGACGGTCTCGGTGCGCAGCGCGTCAAAGGGGCAGTTCCAGGTCACGGTCGCGGTCGCCTCGGTCATGCCGTAACCGGGCCGGATCGGCACGCCGAAGCGCGCCTCGAACTCTTCCGACCAGGGCAGCGGCAGCGCCGCGCCGCCGGTTGGACAGAGTCGCAGAGTCTTGCGCACCTGGGCCGCGTCGACGCCGTCGGCGTGGTCGAGCAGCCAGCGATAGAAGATCGGCATCTCCGCCATGTAGGTGACGCCTTCCTCGACGATCAGGCGCCAGGCTTCGCGCGGCTCGAACTCCTCGACCAGCACCATGGTCTCGCCGGCCAGGACCGGCAGGTTGAGCGAGAAGATCTGGCCGGCGACGTCGGCCATCGGCGCCAGCACCAGGCGCACCCGGGTCGCGTCGGGCTCGGCCAGCGCCTGGTTCAGCATCATGGCAGCGGTCAGGTTGGCCTGGGTCAGCTCGACGCCCTTGGGCCGCCCGGTCGAGCCCGAGGTGTAGAGGATCAGCGCAGTCTCGGAGGGCGCGAAGCCGCGCGTTGCGAAGTCACTCGGCCGACCCGCCGCCAGGTCGGCAATCGCGGCACAGTCGGGAACCGTCGAGGCTGCCATGGGGTCGAGCGGAATCGCCCAGACGTTGCGGCAGGTCGGCGCGGCGGCGGCCACCTCGGCCGCCATCTCGCCGATCGTGATCTTCCAGGTGCCGTCATAGACGAAGAGCGCGGTCGCGCCGCAGTCCTCCAGCTCGTAGGCGAGATCGTGCGCCGAGATGCTGTCGCTCAGCACCACCGCGGTGGCGCCGGTCTTCAGCACCGCATAGTAGACGGCGGCGAAGCCGGTACGGTTGTTGCAGCAGATGGCAATGCGGTCGCCCGCGCCGTAGCCGGCAGCGGCGAGTCCGTTGGCGAGCTGGTTGGCGAAACGCTGCAGCTGGGCATAGCTGGTGCGGCGGCCCTCGTGAACGATCGCGGTGGCCGCCGGCTTGCGTGCCGCAGTGGCGTCGAGGAAGAAGGCGACGTTCAACATCATCCTTGCTCCGGTTGCGAGGCAGGCGTGGTTTCGCTCGCCCGCGCATTGCGGGCCAGCAGCAGGGCGGCCAGCAGCGACAGCACGGCGGCCGCGGCATAGGGCGAAGCGACGTGCAGCTGTTCGAAGGCGAAGCCGGCGGCGAGCGGGCCGACGATGCTGGAGGCGGTGAAGAGCGCGTCGGCCTGGCCCAGCACCAGGCCTTGCGAATCCGCGGGCGCTGCCTTGGAGATCAGGCTCTGCAGGCAGGAGGTGCCGACCGCCATGCCGGCGCCGAGCAGCGCCATGGCCGAGGCGAGACCGATCCAGCCGCCCGCCAGCAGCAGCGCCAGGAAGCCGAGCCCCATGGCGATCGCACAGACCGCCGCGGCCGCGGCCTCGCCCAGCGGCGCGGTCAGGCGGCGGATCACGCAGAGCGCGATGAAGGCGGCGGCGCCGGCGATGGCGAAGGCGAACGAAAGCTCCCGCGCGCCCCAGCCGCTGGTCTCGTCGAACCAGAGGCCGAGGGTGGTGTCCATGGCGGCGTAGACCAGGCCGAGGATGGACAGCGCCAGCACCGGCAGCAGGCAGCCGGCTCGGACCAGCGCCGCAAAGGGTCGCTCGCGACCCGGCCGGTTCGCCGGCTTGGCTGCTTCCGCCGGCTCGGCTGCGAGCGTCCGTCTGGGCTCGGCCAAGCATACACCGGCGAGCAGCACGGCCGCCAGCGCCGCAGCGGCACCGGCCAGCGCCGTCGTCGCGTAGTCGGTGCCGTCGGGACCGAGCGCCGTGGTCGTGATCACCGGGCCGACGATGAAGGCCAGGCAGAAGGCGGCGTTGACGCCGGCCATGCCGAGGATGCGGTCGTCCTTGCTGGTGACGTCCGCCAGATAGGCCTGGATCACCGGCGAGACCGCTGTGCTGGCACCGGCCAGCAGGCGCGAGGCGAACAGCAGCCAGAGCGCGTCGGCCATGGCCAGCAGCAGATAGGCGGGCAGCGCCAGGGCGAGCAGCAGCAGCACGACCGGCCGCCGGCCGATGCGGTCGCTCAGGCTGCCGACCAGCGGCGCGAGCAGCGCGGCGACCAGCGGCTCGACCACCAGCAGCGCCGTTACTCCCTGCGCCGAGGCGCCGAGCGCGAGGGCCTGGAACGGCAGCACCGGATAGACCACGGCGAAGCCGATGAACGACAGGAAGGTGACGATGATCGGCGCGCGCATGGCCGCCTCCCTCCGCGGCGCTCGTCGTGCGTTCAGCCCGGGCAGAGCCGCAGCCGTACGCTTTCCTCCGGGCGCAGGGTGATCATCGGCTCGGGCGCGACGCGCTGGCCGGGCAGCAGCTCGAGCCGGAAGACCTGCGAGATCATGGCCAACGCGATGGTGCCTTCCAGCACCGCGAAGCGCGCGCCTAGGCAGCGCCGCGGCCCGCCGCCGAAGGGGATGTAGGCGAAGCGCTCATGCTGCGCCTCGCGGTCCGGGTCGAAGCGCTCGGGATCGAAGCCCTCCGGATTGGGCCAGAGCTCCGGATTGCGGTGCACCGCATAGGCGCAGAGCATGACGTTGGTGCCCCTGGGGATGCGGTAGGGCCCGAGCCGGTCGTCCGCTTGCGCCGTGCGTGAATAGGTCCAGAGCGGCGGGAACAGCCGCAGCACCTCGTCGAAGGTCATCCTGGTGTAGCGCAGCGCCGGCACGTCGCCGGTCGTCAGCATGCGCCGGCCGAGCACCTGGTCGACCTCCTGCTTGATGCGGCGCGCCACGTCGGGATGGCGCGACAGGGTGATCCAGGACCAGGCGAGGGCGTTCGCCGTGGTGTCGTGGCCGGCCAGGATGATCGACAGCACCTGGTCACGCAGCAGCTTGTCGCCGGCATGGGACGGCTGGCGATCGGCCGCGTCGATCAGGATGCTCAGGAGATCGGGCTCGTCGCGCGGATGCCGGCGGCGCTCCTCGATGATGCCGTAGACGAAGGCGTCGAGCGTCTGCAGCGCCTCGCGGAAGCGCCGGTTGTGCGCCGTCGGCAGCCAGCGCGGCAGGCTGACGTAAGACCAGAAGCGCTCTTCGGTATCGCGCAGGATGGCGGTCAGCGAGTCATAGACCTGGCTGAACTCGGTGGTCAGGCGCACGTTGAACAGGCTGCGCAGCACCATGTCGAGCGACAGGTGCATCATCTCAGGCACGATGGCGACCGGCTCTGCGCGCAGCTCCTTCTGCCGCCAGCGGTAGATCAGGTCGGTGATGGCATCGCGCATGGACTGGGTCATGGCGGTCAGCTGGCAGCCCTGGAAGGCGGGCGCCGAGGTCTGGCGCTGTCCCTTCCAGACCTCGCCCTCGGCCAGGAACATGCCGTCGCCGAGGATCGGGCTCAGCAGCTGCACGAACTTGCTCTTGTGATAGTTCAGCCGGTTGTCCTGCAGCACGTGGCGGATGTAGTCGGGCCGGTTGACCATCACGATCCGTTCCTTGCCGAGCGGTAGCTCAACCAGGTCGCCCCACTCGCGCACGGTCTCGACGAAGAAGTTGAGAGGATCGCGGCGCAGCTCCGGCAGCACGCCGACCAGGGGATAGCCCTGACGACGGGGCAGCAGGGGGGCCAGCGGCGTTTGCGGGAGATAGCTGCGGGAGCTGACGAGCGCGCCAAGCGACATGGGACGTTCCTTTCGGCCCTAGGGGTTACGGCGCCTGGATCCGGGCACTGGGGCTGGCTGGCGTCTTGCGGTCATGGGCGGTGCCAAGGCTGCGATCAGTGGCGCAGCCACGAGGAGATGCCCCCTAGTGGCGCAGCCACGACGTAATGCCCTGAGTCGCAATCTGCTGCGAGGTCTCTTCGGCAACGGCCTCGTTCTGCGCCAGACGCTCGCGCACCTCCTCCGCGGCGGCGCCGATCAGGTTCGAGACGATCTCGAGGTTCAGCTCGCGCGCTTCCGCTTCAAGGTACAGCAGCTGGCGGCGCAGGCCGCGCAGTGCTTCGCTCGATCGCCGTAAAGAGGCGATGTAGTCGGGATTGCTGCCGGACATGTCGTGCTCCATGGCTATGGCCGCGATGGGCGAAACGGGGCTCGGGTCGGATCTCTTGGGGACGGACCTCGGGGTTGGCGCGCCGTATCGCGGCGCGGATTCTTTCGAGCACCTCGAGGGTCATATCGAAGTGGCCGGCCATGGCGCTCGTCCGACCCATGCTCAGCGCGCTGCTCTGCCAACGCGGCGGGCAGCCCATGCGGTGCAGCAGACGCGCCATGCGCGCATCGTAGACGGTGATCAGCTCGCGTACGCCGGCGGCCATGCAGGTCTCGACCACGGCACAGAGCAGCTCGCCGGCCACCTGACTGACCGAGGCGAGCGAGCCGCCGCGCACGCAGGAGCGCTCGACCGCGAAGCGGCTGCCTTCCCAGATGCCGATATCATGCGGCGCCGGGCGGCCGTCCAGCAGCTGCGGGAAAACGTCGCGCAGCATGTAAGGGCCGGTCGTGAAGAGGAATCGCCAGGAACCGACTACCGTCTTCTGTTCGTCGATCGCGAGCAGATAAATCGGCTCCAGGCGGTCAAACTGATCGCGCTCCAGCCCGTTGCTGACCGCGACGTCCCAGCCCAAACGGTCCTTGAAGACGCGGCAGCGCAGACGATGCATCTCCTTGAGCTCGCGCCGGTAGGCAGGGTAGTCGGCAGCTGTCACGAGATGGATCACCTGGGCTCTCCGCACCCTGCAGATGTCGTTGCCTTGTGCGGAGCATTAGACTCTACCCGTGCCCCAGCGGGCACCTCCCGGATTCGGGGGGGCGCACAGGGGTCGGCGGGCAGAGCGCCGTCGGTCCCTCCCGGCTGGGTGGCCTACGGCGTGCTGGCTAGAGCATGATCCGATCCGATCGAATCGGATCATGCTCTATAACGTCTTGATTGGTCGCATTTTCGGACGGCGAACCGGCTTCCACTTCGCCTGAAAATGCTCTAGGGAAAGATCAGGCTGCGGACGACGGCGGCGACGGCGGCGTGGTGCTGCGAATAGACGCCCAGCTTCGACATGGCGTTCTTCAGGTGAAAGCGGACCGTCTCGGGCGAAATGCTGAGGATCTCGCCGACCTCCCAGTTGGTCTTGCCGCGCGAGGTCCAGAGCAGGCATTCGCGCTCGCGCGGAGTCAGCTTGCGGCCTTCCTCCTCGGCCGGATGGGCGGAGAGGAAGCGCAGCATCATCTCGTGCGTCACCAGGGCGATGCGGGTCAGCTCGAGCTGATGGCCCTCCCACAGCCGCTCGACCTCGAGCGGGCGCAGCTCGCTCGACATGTTGAGCGTGGCAAGACCGCTCAAGGGGCCGTGCAGCGGAACCGTTACCCCGTTGCTCACGCCAAAGTCGGAGGCCTCGGAGAAGAACCGGCGGTGCTGCCTAGTGAACCAAGGCTTGTCGAACAGCTCGGCCCAGCGGAACGGGAACAGAGTGACGGCGGCATGGGTCAGCGTCGGATCGACATTGCTGTAGTCGTGCGTCAGATAGTGATCGACCCAGGCCTTGGGAAAGGTCGAGACGAACTCCGGGAAGCCCTGATCGGGGCTGGCGTTCTCCGGAATCACCCAGCGGAACTTCATGCCGTAGGGCGGGTCGATCGGTACGTAGGCGAAGCTCGAGAAGCCGAAGTCGGAAAGAACCCGCAGCAGCCGATCGCGAAACTCGCTCAGATTCTGGCTCTCGGCCAGGAAACGCCGGCGGTTTAGGGCAAGCATCCTTGACACCCCCAGACGTCGGCGCTAGCGCACGCTACCCTGCCGACACCGACTGGCCAGCCCAATGAGACAAGCGAGCCGCCCATTGCGATGGGCAGCGAGGACGACCACCCCCCTCGCCGGGCTACGGCGGACACCTGCTTCCGCCCGGGGAGAGACCCCGCCCCCAGATCAAGGGTTATCATCCCCTGGACGGCAGTAAATTCCAAGCTCTTGATGTTGATGCGAAGCAGGCCGCGGGCGACATTGCATCAGGTCTTGTTCAACGCCTGATTTTATAAGCAGTTCAACAAATTGCCCAATTTGTGTGACTCCCTTATTGTGCCCTTTCAGGCTTCAATCAACCGTTGTATATTGCCGACGGGCTAGGACTTTTTGTGAAGGAAACGAGGGGACAATGAGTTTTGGAACTGGAATACCGAATCCTATCGACGTGCATGTTGGCAGCCGGGTGCGTTTGCGTCGCACCCTGCTGGGGTTCAGCCAGGAGAAGCTCGGCGAGGCGATAGGGTTGACCTTCCAACAGGTGCAGAAGTACGAGCGCGGCGCCAACCGGATCGGCGCCAGCCGGCTGTTCGACCTGTCGCGGGTGCTTGAC
>JBHJOF010000406.1:0-5949 GCA_050330055.1 Kiloniellales bacterium | reverse complement strand
TCTCGCCCTATTTCGTCACCAATGCCGAGAAGATGATGGTCGAGCTGGAGGACGCCTTCATCCTCCTGCACGAGAAGAAGCTGTCCGGCCTGCAGCCCATGCTGCCGCTGCTGGAGGCCGTGGTGCAGTCGGGCCGCCCGCTGGTCATCGTCGCCGAGGACGTCGAGGGCGAGGCGCTGGCCACCCTGGTGGTCAACAAGCTGCGCGGCGGCCTCAAGGTGGTCGCCATCAAGGCGCCCGGCTTCGGCGACCGGCGCAAGGCGATGCTCGAGGACATGGCGATCCTGACCGGCGGCCAGGTGGTCTCCGAGGACCTCGGCATCAAGCTCGAGAACGTCGGCCTCAACATGCTGGGCAAAGCCAAGCGCGTCCTGGTCTCCAAGGAAGAGACCACGATCGTCGACGGCGCCGGCAAGAAGAAGGACATAGAGGGCCGCTGCGGCCAGATCCGGGCGCAGATCGAGGAGACCACCTCGGACTACGACCGCGAGAAGCTGCAGGAGCGCCTCGCCAAGCTGGCCGGCGGCGTCGCGATTATTCGCGTCGGCGGCGCCACCGAGGTCGAGGTCAAGGAGCGCAAGGACCGGGTCGAGGACGCCATGCACGCGACCCGCGCCGCGGTCGAGGAGGGCATCCTGCCGGGCGGCGGCGTCGCCCTGCTCAATGCCGCCAAGGCGCTCGACAAGCTCAAGCCGGCGAACCATGACCAGCAGCTCGGGGTCGAGATCGTGCGCCGCGCGCTGCAGGCGCCGGCGCGCCAGATCGCCGAGAACGCAGGCCACGACGGTGCTGTCGTAGTCGGCAAGATCCTCGACAAGAACAGCGCGAGCTGGGGCTTCGATGCCCAGAACGGCACCTATGTCGACCTGGTAAAGGCCGGCGTCATCGATCCGACCAAGGTGGTGCGCACCGCCCTGCAGGACGCCTCGTCGGTCGCCGCCCTGCTGATCACCACCGAGGCAATGGTCGCCGAGAAGCCGGAGAAGAAGGACGCGGGCCCGCAGATGCCCGACATGGGCGGCATGGACTTCTGAGCCTTTGCAAAGGCTTCCGTAACTGTTTTAAGCTGAAACAGGAAGGGCCGCGCCACGCCGCGGCCCTTTCCTTTTCCGCGATCTCCCAGGATACTCCGCCCCGCATGCTGCCCGACATCGACAAGGTCACCCGGCTGGTCGAGAGCGTCGCCGCCGAGG
Source organism: Kiloniellales bacterium (assembly GCA_050330055.1). GTDB lineage: Bacteria > Pseudomonadota > Alphaproteobacteria > Kiloniellales > JAKSDN01 > JBHJOF01. The sequence goes on along the minus strand of JBHJOF010000406.1, from coordinate 4,756 downwards.
AGGTGTTGCCGCGCTTCCGCACGCTCGCCGACGCCGATATCCGCCGCAAGCACGGCGGCGAGGTGGTGACCGTGGCCGACGAGGCGGCGGAGGCGCGCCTGACAGCGGCCTTGATCGACCTCTTGCCCGGCTCTGTCGTGGTCGGCGAGGAGGCTGCCGCCGCCGACCCGGCGGTGATCGGCCGCCTGAGCGGTCTGGAGCCGGTCTGGGTGATCGACCCGGTCGACGGCACCTCGAACTTCTCGCAGGGCATCGGCGTCTTCGCCGTCATGCTGGCCTTCGTGCGCGAGGGCCGCATCCGCGCCGCCTGGATCCACGAGCCCCTGGCCGGCCGCACGGCGGTGGCCGAGACCGGCGAGGGCGCCTGGATGGGCGGCCAAAGGCTGCAGGTCGCTACGCCCAAGGCGCCAGCTGAGATGCGCGGCACGCTTTATGCCGGCTCCTTCGGCGATCCGGCGCTGATCGAGCTGGTGCGGACCCGGCGCGGCCGGGTGCTGGCGCGGAAAAGCCGGCGCTGCGCCGGCGCCGAGTACATGAGCCTGGCGACCGGCGAGATGGACTTCGCGCTCTTCACCAAGCTCGCCCCCTGGGACCATGCCCCGGGCGTGCTCATCCAGTGGGAGGCGGGCGGCATCGCCTCGATGCTGAACGGCCGGCCCTTCGACCCGGTCAAACCAGTGGAGGGCCTGCTGCTGGCCCCCGACGAGCCGAGCTGGCGCGCCCTGCACGAGACCTTGTTGGGGGCTTAGGGTCCCCCGATATCCGTCGCTTTTGGTGGCCTCACGGGTCGCTTGAGGTTGGCTCTAGCGGGCCGGCCGGGCTATCACTAGCGTGCCGGGCGGCAGGAACGAACCGCCCGGGACAAGCCCAACGGGGCGGGGGAGGCAGGGTGTCCAGGTCACTTCCAGGCGAGGCCAGGGTCGTCATCATCGGCGGCGGGGTGGTCGGCTGCTCGGTCGCCTATCACCTGACCAAGCTCGGCTGGTCCGACGTGATGCTGCTGGAGCGCAAGAAGCTCACCTGCGGCACCACCTGGCATGCCGCCGGCCTGGTCGGCCAGCTGCGCGCGACGGCCAACCTGACCAGGCTCGCCCAGTACACCACCGACCTCTACGCCGGCCTGGAGCAGGAAACCGGCCAGGCCACCGGCTTCAAGCAGCGCGGCAGTCTGGCGCTCGCCGGTAGCGCGGCGCGCCTGGAGGAGCTGAAGCGCGGCGCCTCCATGGCCCGCACCTTCGGCCTCGAGGTCGAGGTGCTGAGCGCGCAGGACGCCAAGATCATGTGGCCGCTGCTCAACGTCGAGGACGTGGCCGGCTGCGTCTTCCTGCCGAAGGACGGCCAGTGCAACCCGACCGACACCACCATGGCACTGGCCAAGGGCGCGCGCATGGGCGGGGCGAAGATCGTCGAGGACTGCAAGGTCCTCGAGGTGCTGACCAAGGACGGCCGCGCCGTCGGCGTGCGCACCGAAGCGGGCGAGATCAAGGCCGAGGTCGTGGTGCTCTGCGGCGGCATGTGGAGCCGCGCGATCGGCCGCTCCTGCGGCGTCAACATCCCGCTGCAGGCCTGCGAGCACTTCTACATCGTGACCGAGGAGATCCCCGAGCTGTCGCGCGACCTGCCGGTCTTACGCGACCCGGACGGCTGCGCCTACTTCAAGGAGGACGCCGGCAAGCTCCTGGTCGGTGCCTTCGAGCCCAACGCCAAGCCCTGGGGCCAGGACGGCATCCCGGAAGACTTCGCCTTCGACGAATTGCCGGAGGACTTCGACCATTTCGCACCGGTGCTGGAGCACGCCATCAAGCGCGTGCCGATCCTCGAAACCGCCGGCATCCGCACCTTCTTCAACGGGCCGGAGAGCTTCACGCCGGACGACCGCTACATGCTGGGCGAGGCGCCGGAGCTGAAGAACTTCTTCGTCGCCGCCGGCTTCAACTCGATCGGCATCCAATCGGCCGGCGGCGCCGGCAAGGTGCTGTCCGAGTGGATCGTCGAGGGCCATCCGCCCATGGACCTCTGGGACGTCGACATCCGCCGCATGGCGCCCTTCCAGGGTAACAGGCGCTATCTCGTCGAGCGGGCGAGCGAGGCGCTCGGCCTGCTCTACGCCATGCACTGGCCCTACCGCCAGTACGAGACCGCGCGCGGCATCCGCCTCTCGCCGCTGCACGAGCGGCTCAAGGCCAAGGGCGCCTGCTTCGGCGAGGTGGCCGGCTGGGAGCGCGCCAACTGGTTCGCGCCGAACGGCACCGAGCCGCGCTACGTCTACAGTTACGACCGGCAGAACTGGTTCCCCTATGCGGCGGCCGAGCACAAGGCGGTGCGCGAGGCGGTCGCTGTCTTCGACCAGAGCTCCTTCGGCAAGTTCCTGCTGCAGGGCCGCGACGCCGAGGCGGTGCTGCAGCGCATCTGCGCCAACGACGTGGCGGTGCCGCCGGGCAAGGTGGTCTACACCCAGTGGCTCAACGAGCGCGGCGGCATCGAGGCCGATCTTACGGTGACCCGCCTGGTCGAGGACAGCTACCTGGTGGTGACCGGCGCCGCGGTGGCCGGGCGAGACCTGCACTGGCTGAAGCGCAACATCCCGGACGGCAGCCACGCCACGGTGACCGACGTGACCTCGGGTATGGCGGTCCTCGGCGTCATGGGGCCGAACAGCCGCGCTCTGCTGTCACGCCTGACCGACGCCGACCTCTCCAGCGAGGTCTTCCCTTTCGGCACGGCACAGGAGATCGAGATCGGCTACGCCAAGGCGCGGGCCTTGCGCATTACCTACGTGGGCGAGCTGGGCTGGGAGCTCTACGTGCCGAGCGAGTTCGCCTGCAGCCTGTTCGACAGCCTGCTGGCCGAGGGCGCCGACCTGGGGCTGCGCCCGGCCGGCCTGCACGTGCTCGATTCCTGCCGCATCGAGAAGGCCTACCGCCACTGGGGCCACGACATCACCGACGAGGACACGCCCTTGGAAGCGGGGCTCGGCTTCGCCTGCCGGCTCGACAAGAACCAGCCCTTCATCGGCCGCGACGCCCTCCTGCGCCAGAAGGAGGCCGGCGTGACGAAGCGCCTGGTCCAGTTCGCCCTGGAGGACCCGGAGCCGCTGCTCTATCACAACGAGCCGATCTACCGCGACGGCACAATCGTCGGCCAGGTCACCTCGGCCAACTACGGCCATCACCTGGGTGCGGCCATCGGCCTCGGCTATGTCTCGCATCCCGACGGCGTGGACGCGGATTTCATCAAGACCGGGCGCTACGAGATCGAGGTGGCCTGCGAGCGGGTGCCGGCACGGGCCAGCCTGCGGCCGCTTTACGACCCGGGCTCGGAGCGGGTAAGAGCCTGACCCAGCCGGACGGAAAGGCTCCGAGCAATCAACAAGCCTGGGCCCATCGAGGCCCGCCACAACAAGCAGCAGGGTAGGCCCGCGGCGCGCGGGCGCGAGTAAGCAGGAGAAGCGAGAATGCTCATCGGTGTGCCCAAGGAGATCAAGAACCACGAATACCGGGTCGGCCTGGTGCCCTCCTCGGTGCGCGAGCTGGTCCACCACGGCCACAAGGTCATGGTCGAGACCAAGGCCGGCGGCGGCATCGGCTTCGAGGACGAGGACTATCGCCATGCCGGCGCCGAGATTGTCGGCAGCGCGGCGGACGTCTTCGCCAAGGCGGAGATGGTGGTGAAGGTGAAGGAGCCGCAGGAGGTCGAGTACAAGCAGCTGCGCGAGGGCCAGGTGCTCTTCACCTATCTGCACCTGGCGCCCGATGCGGCGCAGACAAAAGGTCTGCTCGACTCGGGCTGCGTCGCCATCGCTTACGAGACCGTGACCAACGCGCGCGGCGGCCTGCCGCTGCTGGCGCCGATGAGCGAGGTGGCCGGGCGCATGTCGGTGCAGGTCGGCGCGCACTGCCTGGAGAAAGAGCAGGGCGGCTCCGGCATGCTGCTGGGCGGCGTGCCCGGCGTGGCGGCCTCGCGCGTCGTCATCATCGGCGGCGGCGTCTCCGGCACCAACGCGGCGCGCATGGCCATGGGCATGGAGGCCCACGTCACCGTGATCGACCGCGCGCTTGAGCGGCTCTACGAGCTCGACCTGCAGTTCGGGCCGATGCTGAACACCATCTATTCCACGGTCGACGCCATCGAGCGCCACGTCGAGGGCGCCGACCTGGTAATCGGCGCGGTGCTGGTGCCGGGTGCCGCGGCACCCAAGCTCGTAACCCGCGAAATGATACGCGCCATGCGGCCGGGCTCGGTGCTGGTCGACATCGCGATTGACCAGGGCGGCTGCTTCGAGACCTCGCGGCCGACCTCGCACGCCAATCCGACCTACGTCGAGGAGGGCTGCGTGCACTACTGCGTGACCAACATGCCGGGCGCGGTGGCGCGCACCTCGACCATCGCGCTCAACAATGCGACCCTGCCTTTTGCATTGGCTTTGGCCAACAAGGGCTACCGCGTGGCGCTGGCCGAGGACCCGCACCTCAAGGCCGGGCTCAACGTCGCCAACGGCAAGATCACCTACAAGGCGGTCGCCCACGCGCACAAGCTGCCCTACGTGACGCCGGAAGAGGCGATCGGGTTGTAGCGCCTGGTATTGCGCGCTGTTCGACGGGTCTTGGACACCGAATCGCCTCTGCGCCGTCATGGTCGGCCTGCGCCGACCATGACGATCGGTGTAAACGAGCTTCAACCGGGCAGCCGTGGACTTGATCCGGGCGTCCAGCGATCACGCAGCGTGGCAGTGCTAGAGCGCAATCCGTTCGGATTG
>JBHJOF010000405.1:0-4638 GCA_050330055.1 Kiloniellales bacterium | reverse complement strand
ATTGCGAGCCTCGGCGCCGGGCCCTTCGTGTTCAACCTGGGCCACGGCATCGTGCCGGACACGCCGCCGGAGCATGTGACCGAGCTGGTCGCCCTGGTACGCGGCCAGCGGTCCTAGGCAGACGCGACCGTGGCGGAGACAGGCACCACGGCAGTCGTTCTGTTCAATCTCGGCGGTCCCGACCGCCCCGAAGCAGTGCAGCCCTTTCTGTTCAACCTGTTCAACGATCCGGCGATCATCGGCCTGCCGCAGCCGCTGCGCTGGCTGCTGGCCAAGCTGATCTCGGGCCGACGCGCGCCGCTTGCCCGCGAGATCTATGGCAAGCTGGGGGGCGGCTCGCCGCTGCTGGCCAACACCGAGGCACAGGCGCAGGCGCTGGAAGCGGCGCTGAATCGTGAGGCACCGGGCGGGCGCCGCTATCGCGTCATCATCGCCATGCGCTACTGGCATCCGCGCAGCGATGCCGCGGCACAGAGGGTCGCGGCCGCCGGGGCGGACCGCGTCGTGCTGCTGCCGCTCTATCCGCAGTTCTCGACCACGACCTCGGCCTCCTCGGTCAGGGACTGGCGTCGGGCGGCCGGCGCCATCGGTCTGACGCTGCCGAGCACAATGATCTGCTGTTACCCGCTGGAGTCCGGCTTGATCGAGGAGACAGCGGCGCTGGTGGAACAAGCGCTGACCAGCGCGGCGAAGGGCGGCGGCCGGCCACGGGTGCTGTTTTCCGCGCACGGCCTGCCGAAGAAGGTCGTCACGGGCGGCGATCCCTATCAGTGGCAGGTCGAGCAGACTGCCGCGGCCGTGGTCGCCAAGCTGGGCGAGAGGGGCGTTGCGGCGGAGCTGGACTGGCTCGTGTGCTACCAGAGCCGGGTCGGGCCGCTGGAGTGGATCGGGCCGGCGACCGACGACGAGATTGCACGCGCCGGCCGTGACGGCGTGCCGCTGGTGGTGGTGCCGATCGCCTTCGTCTCGGAGCATTCCGAGACCCTGGTCGAGCTCGATATCGAGTACCGCGAGCTGGCCGAGAAAAGCGGCGTTCCGGCCTATGTGCGGGTATCGACGGTCGGCGCCGGTGCCGCCTTCGTGGCTGGCCTGGCGAAGCTGGTGCGCCGTGCCGAGGCGGCCGGGCCCGGGCTCTGCGCGGCGCAGGAGGGCCGGCTCTGCCCGGCCGCATGGCGGTGCTGCCCCAACCCGGCGCCCCCTGCAGCCGTGGCGGCCGGCTGAGAGGGCGGCGGATGGCGGGATTCCTTGGCGGCGCCTACCTCTGGGTCAAGGCGCTGCACATCATCGCGGTGATCGCCTGGATGGCCGGCATGCTCTACCTGCCGCGGCTCTACGTCTACCACGCCGCGGCCGAGCCGGGCTCGCCGCAGTCGGAGACCTTCAAGGTGATGGAGCGCCGGCTGCTGCGCGCCATCATCAATCCAGCGATGGGCCTGGCCTGGCTCTTGGGCCTGGCGCTGGCCTTCCACCTGGATGTCTGGTCCGACGGCTGGTTCCTGGCCAAGCTGGCGCTGGCGTTCTTCGGCATGGGCGGCCTGCACGGCGCCTTTTCGCGCTGGCGGCGCGACTTCGAGCGCGACGCCAACCGCAATTCGGCGCGCTTCTACCGCCTGGCGAACGAGCTGCCGACGGTCCTGCTGGTCGTCATCGTGATCCTGGTGGTGGTGCGGCCGTTCTAGCTCCTCGCCTGGGGGAACTGCAGAAACCGGAGGGCGTTAACCAATTGTTAACCCTCCCGGGCGCCTCCTTGACTTCGACAGCGCTTTGCTTTATCGGAAATAATACCAGCAGGTGCTTGCCTTCCCGCCGAACTTTCCCCATTTCCGAGGTTAATACGGGACCTGATCAGGTTCACCTTCCACGCTCATCCAGCCGTGGCCCGCACCGGCCCATGCCGGGATCCCAAATCGGGGCTACCAGCTGATCCGACGCCGCGCCGCCCTCGGTGCGCCACGCGCTTAGCGCCCCGCCCCTTGCGATAGTTGAGTTCCATGAACCTACAAGAGCTGAAAACCAAGTCTCCGGCGGACCTTCTCGCCTTTGCCGAGGAGCTGGAGATCGAGAACGCCAGCACCCTGCGCAAGCAGGACATGATGTTCGCGATCCTCAAGCAGCTCGCGGAGAACGACCAGGCGATCTACGGATCCGGCGTGCTCGAAGTGCTGCAGGACGGCTTCGGCTTCCTGCGCTCGCCCGAGTCCAACTACCTGCCCGGGCCTGACGACATCTACGTCAGTCCCAGCCAGGTACGCCGCTTCGGCCTGCGCACCGGCGACACGGTCGAAGGCCAGATCCGCTCGCCCAAGGACGGCGAGCGCTACTTCGCCCTGCTCAAGGTGCGCTCGATCAACTTCGACCCGCCCGAGAACGCGCGGCACCGCATCAACTTCGACAACCTGACGCCGCTCTATCCGACCGAGAAGCTGAAGCTGGAGATCGAGGACCCGACCATCAAGGACCTGACCTCGCGGGTGATCGACCTGGTGGCGCCCCAGGGCAAGGGCCAGCGCGCCCTGATCGTGGCCCAGCCGCGCACCGGCAAGACGATGATCCTGCAGAACATCGCCCATTCGATCGCGACCAACCATCCCGAGGTCTATCTGCTGGTGCTGCTGATCGACGAGCGGCCGGAAGAGGTCACCGACATGGACCGCTCGGTGAAGGGCGAGGTGGTGAGCTCGACCTTCGACGAGCCGGCCTCGCGCCACGTGCAGGTCGCCGAGATGGTGATCGAGAAGGCCAAGCGCCTGGTCGAGCACAAGAAGGACGTGGTGATCCTGCTCGACTCCATCACCCGCCTGGCGCGCGCCTACAACACCGTGGTTCCGTCCTCCGGCAAGGTGCTGACCGGCGGCGTCGACGCCAACGCCCTGCAGCGCCCGAAGCGCTTTTTCGGCGCGGCGCGCAACATCGAGGAAGGCGGCAGCCTGACCATCATCGCAACCGCTCTGATCGACACCGGCAGCCGCATGGACGAGGTGATCTTCGAGGAGTTCAAGGGCACCGGCAACTCGGAGATCGTGCTCGACCGCAAGCTGGCCGACAAGCGCACCTTCCCGGCGATCGACATCGGCAAGTCGGGCACCCGCAAGGAGGAGCTGCTGGTCGACAAGGCGACGCTTTCCAAGATGTGGGTGCTGCGCCGCATCCTCATGCCCATGGGCATCACCGATTCGATCGACTTCCTGGTCGACAAGCTGAAACACGCCAAGAACAACGCCGACTTCTTCGAGGCGATGAACCAATAGAGCGGCTGCTCCGCTCGATCTGCTTCGGCGCGCCTCGCTCCGGACTCTACAGCTAAATGCCGCGCTGCTGGTTCTCTGACAGGGTGCGAAGTGCTTTGCTGCGGCGCTCGCGCGATTTCACATAGTCCTGAAAGTCCGGCGGCAGGTGCTGCACACTCGCCTCGAGCAGGGCGCGCTGCGCCAGGTCCCGGACCAGGACGATGAACAGCGCGATCACCGGCGGCAGGAGCACCAGCGCAAACGCCTGGACGACACGAAAGTCGGGCAGGGCGCCGGTCGCGCTGTCGACCTGTGCGCCGATATCTATTGCAGCTGAGGGGATGCTGGCTACGCCGAGCAGCGCCAGCAGTCTGATCGGCGCCAGATAGTAAAGCGCCAGCCGCGGCGCGTTGTCTTCCCAGGCCAGATGCATGGCAGAACGAATCTGCGGCACGCTGCGATCGAGATACTCGATATAAAGGCCATAGGCGAAGGCGGCGTGGAACAGGCCCTGGTAGACGACGCTGTCCAGGTACCAGAGCAGAAGCAGCCCGGAGACGCCGGCTGCGGCCGTCAGGAAGACGAGATAGGCTGGTCCAAAGGCCGCGTTCTCGCCGGCACCGGTTACGATTATGGAGCCTATGGCGCCAAGCGATGCCAGCAGCCAGCCCGAGGCGATGCCGCGGATCACCGCCATCGCCGAGTCATAGCGGCTTTCGAGATCCTTGATGTGGTTGAGGCCGGCGAGGTTGCCCGCTTCGCTCATGACGAGCCTGTCCGTTCTGCGCGGCCATACCGTGCCGATCTCGTGCCGGGTGCCGCGCGCGTTCCATTCTTGCCGGCGCCAGGCAATCGTCAATTGCGAATTTTGCCGCCAGCCGGCAAGCTTCACCGACGATAAGCGCCAGTGAAGGCATTCCGCGAGGCTGATGCATGGCCTTCTCCACCTATCTCGCCGGACCCGAGGTCTTCCTCGAGAATGCCAAGGCAATCGGTGAAGCCAAGTGCCGCATCTGCGACGAGTATGGCCTGAAGGGCGTGTTTCCGCTCGACAAAGCGCTCGATCTCGCCGGCCTTTCGCCTGAGGAGGCTGGACTGGCGATCTATCGGGCGAACCGTGAGCTGATGGATGGCTGCGACCTCGTGATCGCCAACATGACGCCGTTCCGCGGTCCCAGCATGGACGTCGGCACGGCCTTCGAGATGGGCTACATGCGCGGGCTGGGCCGTCCGGTCTTCGGCTACTCCAATGTGGCAGGCGACTATCTGGCGCGGGTCGAAGCCTTCTACCAGGGCGGGCTGTCGTCTACGTCCGGCCATACTCTTGATCCGAACGGCATGACGGTGGAGCCATTTCGCCTGGCCGACAACCTGATGCTCGAGGGCGCGGTGCGCGACTTCGGCACGCCCG
>JBHJOF010000404.1:0-5398 GCA_050330055.1 Kiloniellales bacterium | reverse complement strand
CGCGCTGCCGGAGATCGTGCTGCGGCTCGGCCACAAGGTCGATCGCCGGCTGCGGCGGAGGCCGGCATAGGAGTGCAGGACCGAGGGCTGGCCAGTCGGGGCGAAAGCCTGTAACACCGGCATGCTAGGCCTCTACAACGGCAACCCCACAGCGCGAGGACGGCAGAGGATGCAGCAGTTCCACTACAGCAAGGGCGAGGTCATCCTGCGCCAGGGCGAGCCCGGCGAGTACGTCTGCCGCGTCCTCTCGGGCCACGTCGAGGTGGTGCGCGAGCTGGGCGACAGCGCCGTGGTGCTGGGCGTCGTCGGGCCCGGCGAGTTCGTCGGCGAGATGGCGGTGGTCGAGCAGCGCCGCCGCAGCGCCACGGTGCGCGCCGTCGATTCGGTGACCGCGGAGAAGATCGCCAAGGACGACTTCTTCCGCATGATCAGCGAGGACAAGGAGCTGTCCTACGGACTGATCGTGCGCCTGAGTGAGCGTCTGCGCATGGCCGACCAGATGCTGGCCGACGCCGCCGGCGTGGTGACCGGGGCCAACGTGCCGCCGGGGCGCGGCGCGCCCGCGCCGGCGCAGCTCGACGTTGGCCTGCCGATGCTGACTCTCTTTCCCGGCGACGAGCGGGTCAGCGGCCAGGTCTCCGAGGACGGCCTGGAGATCGATCAGCTTCCCTACCTGGTCGGGCGCAAGCCGGCGCCAAACGAGGACGTGCCCTCGACCCGCGTCAACCTGGCGCTGCTCGACATGAAGCCCTACCGCCTGTCGCGCCTGCATTTCGCCATCGAGCGCTCCGGCGACCAGCTGATGGTGCGCGATCTGGGCAGCCACCTCGGCACCCAGCTCAACGGCGTCGCCCTGCACGAGGCCATGAGCCGCGACCGCGAGGCCCTGCAGATGGGCGACAACACCATCGTCGCCGGCGGCCTCGATTCCCACTTCGTCTTCACCCTGCGCCTGGAGGAGGCGACCGGCGGCTGAGCGGTCTGGCCGGCCCGCCCAAGCGTTGCTGCGCCGACCGGCACCGCCGCTCCCTCCAGACAAGAAACCTTTGGGTTGCCAAGCATGAATGACAGTGCGGCGACGGTGCTTCCGCTCGATCGGCTCGCGGTGCTGGTCATCGATCTGCAGGAAGAGCATCGCATCGATCACGACCATCTGGTGGATGGCTTTGAGGCGGTGCTGAGCAACGCCGCTTCTATCATCGCCGCCGCGCGCGCAGCGGTCGTGCCGGTCATCTACGCCCAGTACCTGCGCAGCGAGGACGGTAGCGATACGCCGCCCCTGGAAGCGGCGCTCTTTGCCGGCCGCCCGATGTATGCCGACCGCAGCGGCATGGGCGTCGCGATCTGCCCGGAGGTGGCGCCACGGCCGGAAGACCGGGTCTTCGAGAAGTCGCGCTCGTCGTGCTTTCACACCGGCGACTTGAAGCGCCACCTGGCGGACGCCGGCATCGACCATCTGCTGGTCTGCGGAGTCTGGACCGAAGCCTGCGTGCTGATGACCGTCATGGACGCCGTACAGCACGACATCCACGCCTTCGTCGTCAAGGACGCCTGCGGCAGCGGCACGCAAGCCATGCACCGCAGCGGCATCCTCAACATCGCCAATCGCCTCTACGGCGGCGGCATCCTGGATACGAAGCGCGCCGTGTCACTGCTGCGGGGTGAGAGCGCCGACATTTGGATCTGCCGGCGCTCCATTACCTTCTTCTTCGACCGGGATTCCCTCGACTCCCTCTACGACAGTTTATGACTCATACCAAATCCCGATACTCATGACCGGGCTCCCATGCTTGGCGGCCCCCTGGTCCGTTGGGGCCGCCTGCCTCGCGCGCGAGACGCCGCTTGCGGGCGGAGGCCCGCTCCTGCGGACTCGCGGCTCCTCAGCATGAGGTAGTAGGCAGTCGATATAGAGCGCCATTCCTCATCCTGAGGAGCGTTCGAAGAACGCGTCTCGAAGGATGGGCCATGAGTCTCTGGTGTCGAGACGGCGTATTACTGGACGGAGGGCGGAATCAGGACCAGCTTACCGGTGTGGCGCTTCGCCACGAAGTCCCGCTGCGCCGTGGCGATTTCGCTTAGCGGGTAGGTCTTGGCGACGACGGGGCGGATTTCGTTTCGCTCGATGTAACCGACGAGGTTCTCGAACACGACCTCGTCCTGATATGTGCAGCCGAAAATGCTGAGGTCCTTCAAGTACAGTGTGCGCAGGTCGAGCTCGACGATCGGGCCGGCGATCGCCCCGGCGGTGGCATAGCGCCCGCCGCGCACCAGGAGGTCCAGCAGGCGCGGCCACTGCGGACCGCCGACCAGATCGACCACCACGTCGATCGACTCCGTGCCCAGCGCCTCGACTGGATCGGCGTCGCGCGCCAGCATGCGCTCGGCGCCGAGCGCTTGCACGGCGGCAGCCTTGTCGGTGCCGCAAACCGCCGTCACCCGCGCGCCGCGCCGCCTGGCAAGTTGCACCGCCGCCGAGCCGACCCCGCCGGAGGCGCCGGTGACCAGCACCCGCTCGGCGCCTAAACCCGCGCGATGCAGCAGACCCTCGGCAGTCGAATAGGCGCAGGGGATCGAGGCCAGCTCGGAGTCGGACCAGTCGCTCTCGACCTTATAGGCTTCGCGCGCCGGGGCTTTGGCGTATTGGGCGAAGCCGCCGTCGCATTCCGAGCCGAAGGTCCAGGAAGCGAAGGGGCGGTCGTCGTCGGGATTGTGCATCAAGGAGCGGACCAGGACCCGCTCGCCGGCGCGCGAAGGGGAGACGCCGTTGCCCACTGCGACAATCCGTCCGCAACAGTCTGCACCCTGGATGCGCGGGAAGCTCATGGCCGCGCCGGACCAGGTGCCGTCGTGGCCGTCGGCCGAGGCAAAGCCGTCTGCGGCGCCTGCGTTGGTATCGGTCCTTACCGCCTTGGAGTACCAGGCGATGCGTGTATTGATGTCGGTGTTGTTGATGCCCGCGGCTGCCACTTCAATCAAGACCTCGCCCACCCCCTGAGCCGGCGTTGGAACGTCGGTCCGGTATTCGAGCTTGTCCAATCCGCCATGGCCGGTCAGCAGCACCGCCGTCATGGTCTTTGGAATCTCGGAACGATGCGACACGGTTTCCACCTTTCTCCGGGAGGCTCGGCCAGGCCTAGTTCAGCAAAGTGTCTTCGAACGGCAGGTCGGTCAGGATCTCGTGACCGGAGGCCGTGATCACCAACTGCTGCTCCAGCTTCACACCTTCCGCGCCGCCGGCCTCGCCGGCATAGGCTTCCGCGCAGATCACCATGCCGGGCTCGAGGGTCATGTCCGGATAGGGCATACGATCCAGTTCCCCGCGCTGACACAGCAAGGGAAATTCGATCTGCAGCCCAACGCCATGTCCGACGGCTTCCTGAGTAGCGCGAAAGGCTTCCGGTGGTGCGAAGCTCCGTTCGGCGATCTGGCGGAAACTGACGCCCGGCTTCAGCAGGTTCAGGTTGTGGTGCAGGGTGTCATAGGCGATGCGGTAAGAGCGCTTCTGATCGTCCGTCGGGCTGTCGCCACAAAGATAGGCGCGCGAAATATCGCCGACATAGCCGAACGGCCCCACCATGTCGCTGTCGAACACCACGAGCTCGCCCGCTTCGATCGCCTTGTCGCTGGCGGGCTGGTACCACGGGTTGGTGCGGCTCCCCGAGGTCAGCAAGCGGGTTTCGATCCACTCGCCGCCCTGCTCGATGTTGGTGGCGTGCAGCACGGCCCAGAGCTGCTGCTCCGTGAGGCCGGGCCGCAGCGTCTCGCGGAGTCGTCGAGCTGCCAGGTTGGCCACCTGCACTGCGGCCCGGAGGCACTTGATCTCCTCGCTGGACTTGATAAGCCGCGCGCGAGCCATGAGCCCGTCGCCGTCGAGTATCTCGAAGCCTCTGCCGATCAGCGCCGCGCAGGCGGTCGGCGCGAGCGCATCGATTGCCAGGCGCCGGGAGTCGCCGCAGTGGGCGCGCATCAACTCTCCGATCTCCGCGCACCAGGCGTCTATGACCGGGGCTTTGCCGTCGAGCCTGTAAAAGCTGGCGAAGGAGAGGGCCGGCCGGACCTCCGCGACGAACTCCAGTTCGCTGGCCGAATGCGGGCAGGTGTCCAGCGCGTATTCGAACATGATCGGCAGCCCGTCTGCCGGCACGAAGGCATAGCGAACCGGCGTATAGAAGCTCCATATCAGATTGGCATTGGTCAGGTCGGTGGCATAGCGGATGTTCTGGGGCTCGAAGAGAAGGACGGCTCCGAGCTTGCTCTGTTGAAGCTGCTCCTGCACCCGCGCCAGGCGGTAGCGGCGCAGAGCACGGAAATCAATGCCTCTGGCGGCGCGCTGCTTGATGGTTTCTTCGGACACCCGGCCTCCGACAGGCTATTTTCGACCGATGGCCCAAGGTAGAGCGATCACTATACTCATAGCCCATGTCCACCACCAAGATCAAGATCGCCGCGGCGGCGAGCCGGCTGTTCGCCGAGCGCGGCTTCGCCGAGCCCGGGGTCGAGGCCATCCGGGAAGCCGCCGATGTCAGCATCCGCACGCTCTATAAGCACTATCCCTCGCGCGAGGCGATGATCGTCGGGGCGCTGGCCCATCGCCACGCGCTCTATCTGGAGCATCTGCGCGAAGGCCAACCGGCGCAGCCTGGCCAGCGCGCCATGCTTCATCTCTTCGACCGACTCGAGAGCTGGATGGCGCAGCAGGGCACCCGCGGCTGTCTCTTCGTGCAGGCCCTGGCCTCGCATCCGGAGAGCACCGCCATTCATGCCGAGGTCGAGCGCAACAAGCAGGGCGTGCGTGCTGAGATCGCCCGGCGCCTCCCGGCGTCCCAGCGCACGCTTCTGCCGCCGCTGTTCTTGCTCCACGAGGGCGTGACCGCGGCCGCTTCCCATCTCGGCGCCGCGGCGGCCAGCAACCAGGCGAAAGCCGTGGTGCGCCAGCTTTTCGCCGAGAGCTTCGGGGCGCGGCCGCGCCGCCACGCCGTGTCCTCTTAGTACCAGATCTCCATACGCAGCCCGCGCGCGTCGCGCGGCGGCTCGCCGGGCGGCAGGCGCTCTCCCTGGCCCTGCAGGATGCGCCTGGCCGCGAGGGCGCAGGCGGCGGCGTCGATCACGTCGTCGCGCGCCGCCAGCTTGCGCGGGAAGTGGTCGAGCCAGGGCTCGAGGCCGGTAAGACCGGCGTCGCGTAACAGAGCGAGTCGTTGTTGCTGGCCCTCGGCACTGCGCTTGGGCGGCAGCGGGCGCCAGCCGTTGAGGCGGTGGAAGACCAGCTCAGGATGGACCTCGCGCACGCGCTCCTGGTCCTCCGGTGCCAGGCTCTCGTCGAGCTCGCGAATCTTGCCGGCGATGTTCCAGGCCTGCTTGGACAGGCCGCAGCCTTCGCGCGCCACGCCGAGCGCCTGGG
>JBHJOF010000403.1:0-16750 GCA_050330055.1 Kiloniellales bacterium | reverse complement strand
TCCAGGGCACGCCCTCGCCGCCCATCTGGGTGAAGGTCTCGGTGTGGCGGTCCATCCACTGGACCATGTAGTGGCAGCCGATGCCGGCCAGGGCGCGACTGCCGTCGGGCACCTTGGTCGAGGTGTTGTGCGGGCAGCCGGAGCAGAAGTAGGGGATGCGCTCGAGCGGCGCCTTCTCCAGCTCCAGCGCCTTCTCCTTCTGCATCAGGAAGCGCAGGCGCTCCTCGATGCGCGGGCTCGAGTAGAAGTGGGCGACCCGCTTGGCTATGGCGCGGGCGATGCGCGCCGGGGTCAGCTCGCTGGTCGAGGGCAGGATCCACTCGCCCTCCTCGTTGAACTTGCCGATCACCCGCGGCCGCACGTCGGCGCGCCAGTTGTAGAGCTGCTCCTTGAGCTGGTTCTCGATGATCGCGCGCTTCTCCTCGACCACCAGGATCTCGTCGAGGCCCTCGGCGAACTCGCGGATGCCCTCGCGCTCCAGCGGCCAGGCCAGGCCGACCTTGTAGACCGAGAGGCCGATCTCGGCGGCCAGCGCGTCGTCGATGCCCAGGTCGTCGAGCGCCTGGCGCACGTCGAGGTAGGACTTGCCGGCGGTGACGATGCCGAGGCGTCGCTTCGGGCTGTCCATCACCACCCGGTCGAGGCCGTTGGCGCGGGCGAAGGCCAGCGCCGCGTAGAGCTTGTAGCGGTGCAGGCGCTCCTCCTGCGCCAGCACCGGATCGGGCCAGCGGATGTTGAGGCCGCCCGCCGGCATCTCGAAGTCGTCCGGCAGGACGATCTGTACGCGCTGCGGATCGACCTCGACCGAGGCCGCGCTCTCGACCGTCTCGGCGATCGTCTTGAAGCCGACCCAGCAGCCGGAATAGCGCCCCATGGCCCAGCCGTAGAGGCCGAAGTCGAGGAACTCCTGCACCCCGGCGGGATTGAGCACCGGGATCATGGCGTCCATGAAGGCGTATTCGCACTGGTGCGCCGTGGTCGAGGACTTGGCCGCATGGTCGTCGCCGGCCAGCAGCAGCACGCCGCCGTGCCTGGCGGTGCCGGCGAAGTTGCCGTGGCGGAAGACGTCGCCCGAGCGGTCGACGCCGGGGCCTTTGCCGTACCACATGGCGTAGACGCCGTCGTAGTTGCAGTCGCCGAAGAGGTCGTTCTGCTGCGTGCCCCAGATGGCGGTCGCCGCCAGGTCCTCGTTCACGCCGGGCTGGAAGTGGATGTGGCTCTTGGCCAGGAAGCGGCGGGCGCTCCAGAGCTGCTGGTCGAGCCCGCCCAAGGGCGAGCCGCGATAGCCGGAGATGAAGCAGGCGGTGTCGAGGCCGGCGGCCTGGTCGCGCTGCCGCTGCAGCATCGGCAGGCGTACCAGCGCCTGGGTCCCGGTCAGAAAGACGCGGCCCCGTTCCAGGGCGTATTTGTCGTCAAGCGATACCGCTGCCAGCGCCATGCGAGGAACTCCCAGGTTTCGCCGCTTTGGCTGCTATAAAGGTAACGTATACTGACCTATTTAACAAACCGTAGAAGCAGCCAGCCGCAAAAAACAACCTTCGGTCCCAGCCCGATCTCGATCCTGGGGGAAATTATCAAACTGCGCGGCCCGGCGGCAAAATTCTTGCCGACGCCGGGTCGACCCCGGTCGCCTGGGCGAGGCGATCAGTAGCGCAGGTTGATGACGGCGTCGGCCGCCGTGCCGTCCAGCTCGATTGCCGCCCGCTCGAAAGAGGGCGCGCCCAGGACCGTCAGCCAGGCATCGTTGCTGAAGCCGAGCCCCTCGGCCGGCAGCCCGATCAGGGTGCGATCGAACTTACCGTTATCGTTTTCGTCATGATAGACGGCAACGGCGTAGCGGCCGGGTGCCAGGTTGTCGAAGACGAAGCGCAGCTCTTCGTCGCTGGCCGGCAGGGCGGCTCCTGCGACGCTCTGGTCGCCGTCGGCGAAGCCGTCCTCGCTGTCCCAGATCGCCACGCGCAGCGTGCCCTCGGTGTTGCGCAGGTTCTCGACGATGACGGTCAGGCTGGCGCTGCCGGCCAGCGCGGCCCGCGTCGGCGCCTCGTCCGACAGGGCGAGGCCCAGTATCAGCAGGCCGAGCCCGATCCGGATCGCGCGCGTCGACGAAATCCACTTGGAATTCATAACTTAAGCCCAGTCCCAGCGCACGCTCGAGCCGCCGACAGCAGGCATGCGACCTTGCCCCCGTCGGCATATAGGGCACCGGACCGGCCGGGAAAAGACCGAGCTGCAGCCAGCCGGCGAGGCGGCGCTGGCCGCTCTCCATCGAGGCATCGAGCCATCCGGCCCGTCCCGCCCGGTTCGCCGCCGCCTCGGCCAGGGAACACGGCACCTGCTTTCTGCGTTGTTCCAAGAACTGCGGCAGAAATTGCGAATTGCGAGCATGGAGAGCTTTACGTCACAGGTCCCCGTCCCATCCCCACCCCTGGAAGACGAGCCCTCCACCGGCGCCGCATCACGCTCGTGGCAGCACTGGCCGATCATCGTCACGCTGATCTTCGTCTTGCTGCTGCTCTATACGCTTTACTTCGCGCGTGACCTGGTCATGCCGATCCTGCTGGCCGTGGTGCTCACGCTCATCTTTACGCCCATCGTGCGGTTCCTCGCGCGCTTTCGTGTTCCCGAGCCGGCCGCCGCCGCCGCGATCGTGCTGCTGCTGCTCGGCGGAGTCGGTCTTGGCGGTTACACGCTCTCCGGTCCGGTCGCCTATTGGCTGGAGCAGGGGCCACGGGTGTTTCCGGAGATCGAGCGCAAGCTGCGTGTCCTCAAGGAACCGGTGAAGGAATTGCAGAAGGCTTCGAAGGAAGTCGAGAAGATGGCTTCGGTCGAGGATGATGGGGAAGAAATTCCGACGGTCGTGCTCACCGAATCGGTTCCGCATGCCGAGATCCTCGGCGGCATAGGGCTCTTCCTTGCGCAGGTCGTTATCGTCGTCGGCCTGCTCTACTTCCTGCTCGCCTCCGGTGACCTCTTCCTGCAGAAGCTGGTTCAGGCCCTGCCGACCTTGTCGGACAAGAAGCGGGGCGTGGAGATTGTCCGCCGCGTCCAATCGGACGTGTCGACCTATCTCTTCACGATCACGCTGATCAATTGCGGATTGGGCGTCTGCGTAGGGTTGGCGATGTATGCGATCGGCCTGCCGAATGCAGTTCTTTGGGGCGTCTTGGCGGCGCTGCTCAACTTCGCTCCCTACGTCGGCGCGCTGCTGGGCGTCGGCATGGTCAGCCTGGTCGCGCTGCTTGCTTTCGAAACGCTGACACCGGTCCTGGCAACCGGGCTTGCCTATCTGTTCCTGACGACCCTCGAAGGGCAGTTCGTGACGCCTACCTTGCTCGGCCGCCGCTTGACCATGAATCCCGTGGTCATTTTCGTCACCGTGGTATTCTGGGGCTGGATGTGGGGCGCCGTCGGCCTGCTGATCGCCGTGCCGCTGCTGGTTACCTTCCGTGTGCTTTGCGACTACATGGAGCCGCTTGCCCCAATCGGGCAGTTCCTCGGCCGGCGTGACGAGTGACGCCGGGCCAAGCGTCAGGGGGCCGGGCGTCAGGCCGACTCCAGGCGCTCTTTCAGCCCAGCCTTTCTTTCAGCAGGGTGAAGAGACCGGTTCCCGGCAGCTCGCCGGTCTTGGCGCCGCTCAGGTTGGCGTCGCGCAGGTTGCTCTCCAGCAGGTCGGCGCCGCGCAGGTCGGCGCCTGCGAGGCGGGCGCGCAAGAGGTTGGCGCCACGCAGGTTGGCCGCCGCCAGCAGGCTGCCGCTCAGATTGGCGCCCACCAGGGTTGCCAGCTCCAGGTTCGCCACAGCCAGATTGGCGTTGCTGAGATCGTAGCCCGAGAGGTCCAGGCAGGAGAAGTCGGCCGGCTCGCCCTCGCGGCCGCCCGAGTTGAACCAGACCTGATGGCGATCCACCATGCCGGCTATGGCCTCGGGGCTGACCCCGATCCGGGACGCCTGAAGCGCCATCGAGCTCTGCAGCAGCGCGGTATCGACACCGAAGATCGCCGCGCCGCGCAGGTCGGCGTCCTCGAGCCGCGCGCCTTCCAGCTTGGTGTTGGTGAGCTCGGCGCCGCGGAAGCGGGCAGCCCGCAGGTCCGCGCCATTCAGGTTGGTGCCGTCCAGGATCGCCATGCCGAAGTCGGCGTTCTTCAGTTTGGCATAGGACAGGTCGGTGTCACGCAGAATGGCGTTGCGAAAGCTGCTGCCGGCGTCGGTCGTGATCTCGACCGTCTCGCCGTTCATGATGATGCCTTCGCGCAGGTCGGCGCCGCCCATCTGGGTTGCCGACAGGAGGGCCCGCTCGAAGCTCGCGGCGCGCAGGTCGGCGCGCTCGACATTGGCCCGGGTCAGGTCTGCACCCTCGAACTTCGCACCGAACAGCTGGGCGGCGCGGAAAACGGCATCCACCAGCCGCGCGTCGCTGAAATCGCAGGCGAAGAACTCAGCTTCGGAGAAGTCGAGACGGCGCAGGTCGAGGCGCCGCAAGCTGCAGTTGCGCAGGATGGCCTTCTGGCCATGGCGCTGACCCTTGACGAAGCGCTGGTGTCGATCATGCAGTTGCAGCAACAGGTCCTGGGTCACCCGCGCATTGCGGATGTCACGGGGCCCATCGCTAGCGCCGCTTCCGTCGACGCCGCTGTGCTGCTTCAAGATGTAGCTGCTCGGGGCCATGCCATCCCTTTGCTGGTCAAGGCCTGATCGGGGCGGCAGGCCGTTTGGCTGCGAAGCGGCCGGTCGAGGTGAGGCGCGGCAACGCCGGGCCGTCCCCTTTCGGCCTCGCGCGCCTGATCAGTCGTGGCGCCGGTTCGGACCGAGGCAGACTAGCAATCCCGGTTAAAGGCGGCGTAAAGATTGCCTAGAAAGCGCCTAAAATGCGGTCTATCGATCGGCCGGCTCAAAAACCCCCGTTTGCAGACTACGGCATTTGCACATCTGAACCAGGAGAGGCTCGTCCTTGCCTCGCCCCAGGCTGTCGATCCGGCACTTGCCTGTCCCGGCGCGCGTTGCCGGGATTGCTTGGACCCAACGCCCCAGCCATTCACGCGCTAATGCCCATGGGTCCCGGGGACAAGCTCCGGGACGACAGTGGAGTGTGTATAGACATTGCGTGACCACCGCGCGAGATATGCAAATCCTCTAGGTTTGCGGCGCGGATGCTGCTGGTGCGTTCCTGTCAGCCGCGCTGGTACAGGCGCTCCAGCACGTCCCCGTAGGCCCCTTTGATGACGTGACGGCGAAGCTTGAGGGTCGGGGTCATCATTTCGTTCTCGATGGTAAAGGCCTCCTTGGCGATCGCGAATCGGCGCAGCTTCTCCAGGGAAGATAGGCGCTGGTTCACCCGGTCGACCACTGCAGCGACCGCCGCGTGGAAGTCTTCGTCCTGGACCAGCGCGGCCCGGTCCGCGGGCTTGCCGGACTGCCGCGCCCAGCCGAGGACGAACTCCTCGTCGGGCACGATCAGCGCTACCAGGTGCGGACGACGGTCGCCGAACACCATGGCCTGGGCGATCTCCGGCTCCAGGGTCAGCAGCGATTCGATGCGCGCCGGCGAGACATTGTCGCCGCCGGACAGCACGATGATGTCCTTCTTGCGGTCGGTGATCTTGAGATAGCCGCCGCCGTCGAACTCGCCGATGTCGCCGGTGTGCAGCCAGCCGTCCTGGATCGCGGCGGCGGTCGCCTCGTCGTCGCGCCAGTAGCCCTTCATGACCAGCTCGCCGCGCACCAGGATCTCGCCGTCCTCGGCGATCCGCACCTCGACGCTCTCGAGCGGCGGGCCGACGGTATGCATCTTGACCTTGCCGGGCCGGTTGGCCGCAACCACCGGCGAGGCCTCGGTCTGGCCATAGCCTTGCAGGACCGGCAAGCCGAGCGCGGTGAAGAAAATACCGATGTCGGGGTTGAGCGCGGCGCCGCCGGAAACCATACCCTTGAGCCGGCCGCCGAAGCGTTGCCGCATCTTGTTGCGTACCAGGCGATCGAGCAGCCAGTCGACCAGGCGCTCGCCCAGGGTCAGGCTTTTGGGGTCGAAATAGCGTTTGCGGCCCAGCTCGAGCGTGCGCTCGAACAGCGTCTTCTTGAGGCCGCCCTGCTTCTCGACTCCACGCAGGATGCGCTGGTGCATGATCTCGTAGAGCCGCGGAACGGCGGTCATGATGGTCGGCCGCGCCTCGCCCAGGTTGGTCAGGAGTTGCTCGACTCCCTCGGCGTAGTAGATCTGCGCGCCGATCGAGATCGGGAAATACTGTCCGGCAGTATGCTCGTAGGAATGCGACAGCGGCAGGAAGCTGAGGAAGACTTCGCGGCCCAGCCCAAACTCGCTCAGCAGGTGATAGGCACCGTTGCAGTTGCTGAGGATGTTGGCGTGCGACAGCATCACTCCCTTGGGCGCGCCGCCGGTGCCGGAGGTGTAGATGATGCAGGCGAGGTCGTCCCGCTTGGCCCGGCTCACCACCTCGGCGACGTCGTCCGGCAGGCCGCGGCCGCGCTCGATTATCTCGTCCCAGCGGTGCAGATCGATGGTCGAGGCTTGGCTGTAGTCGATCGCGTCTATCGAGATCAGCCACTTGCAGGCCGGCGCCTTGATCGCTGCCGGCAGCAGCCGCCGGGCCAGCGCCTGCGTCGAGACGATGGCGCCGACCGCCCCGCTGTCGCCCAGGATGTGTTCGTGGTCCGCCGGCGTGTTGGTGGTATAGGCCGGTACGGTGACGGCGCCGGCGGCGACGATCGCCAGGTCGGCGATCAGCCATTCCGGCCGGTTCTCCGAGACCAGCACGACGCGCTCGCCACGCTCCAGCCCCAGCGAGCGCAGCCCGCGCGACAGCTCCTTGACCGCGGCGCAGGTTTCATTCCAGGTGCGCGGCTGGTAAAGGCCATCGCGCTTGGCCCAAAGGAACGGCTGTCCCTTGCGCTGCTCGGCACGCTGCAAGAACAGCGCCGCGAGGCTTTGCCAGGCCTCGTTCTCCATTCTTGTCCTCCCCGGCCCTTGTTCCCTTCCGCAGCGCTGTCGGCCCTTGCTGTGCCCAACAGCCAGGCACGGCCGGCCAGCATCTCGCTGCTCCGGGGACGGCGGGCCCGCCGTCCCGGTTTTCGCCTTGGCGTCCAGGTTATTGAAGCCTATATGCCTCTGGGTCAAGGAGACGCGTGATGACAGACGCCGCAGTGGAAGTGAGCCGGGCCGAAGAGCCGTTGGGCAGCCTGCCCGAATGGGACCTCTCCGACCTCTACCCCGGCACGGACTCCAAGGCCTTGCAGGATGGCCTGGCCGGGAGCGAGCGCGAGGCCAAGGCCTTCCGCGCCCGCTACGAGGGCAAGCTGGCTGGGCTCGATGGCGCGCTGCTGGGCGAGGCCATCGCCGCTTACGAGGCGATCCAGGAGACCCTGGGCCGGATCATGAGCTACGCCCAGCTCGTCTACTCCGGCGACATGAGCGATCCGGAGATCGGGCGCTTCTATCAGACCATGCAGGAGCGGACCACGGCGATCTCCACCGAGGTGCTGTTCTTCACCCTCGAGCTGAACCGTCTTGAAGAGGCCGAACTGGCGGCCAAGCTCGAGGCGCCGGCGCTGGCTCACTACGAACCCTGGCTGCGCGATCTCAGGGCCATGCGCGACTACCAGCTCTCCGACGAACTGGAGCGCCTGCTGCACGAGAAGTACGTCGCCGGCCGCGCCGCCTGGACGCGGCTCTTCGACGAGACCATGGCGGCGCTGCGCTTCGCCTTCAAGGGCAAGCAGCTGACCAGCGCCGAGATCCTCGACAAGCTGACCAGTCCCGAGGCAGGCGACCGCAAGGCGGCCGCCAAGTCGCTCGGCGCGGTCCTCGGCGAGAACACCCGCGTCTTCGCGCTCATCACCAACACCCTGGCCAAGGACAAGCAGATCGAGGATGCCTGGCGCGGCTTCGCCCGGCCCGTGTCGTCGCGCAACCTGGCCAACCTGGTCGAAGACGAGGTGGTCGATGCCCTGGTCGCCGCCGTCAAGGGCTCCTATCCGCGCCTGTCGCACCGCTACTACGCGCTGAAGGCGCGCTGGCTGGGCAAGAAGACGCTGCCTTACTGGGACCGCAACGCGCCGTTGCCGGAGGACGACAACCGCCTGATCGGCTGGGACGAGGCGCGCGACACCGTGCTCGACGCCTATGGCGCCTTCTCGCCCGACCTGGCCACGGTCGGCCGCCGCTTCTTCGAGGCGCCCTGGATCGACGCGCCGGTGCGCGCCGGCAAGGCGCCGGGCGCCTTCGCCCATCCCACGGTGCCGAGCGCGCATCCTTATCTGCTGCTCAACTACCAGGGCCGCACGCGCGACGTCATGACCTTGGCGCACGAGCTGGGCCACGGCGTTCACCAGGTGCTGGCCGGCCCCCAGGGCCACCTGATGGCCGACACGCCGCTCACCCTGGCCGAGACCGCCAGCGTGTTCGGCGAGATGCTGACCTTCCGCGCCGTGCTCGACGCCGAGAGCGACGCCACGCGCCGCAAGGTGCTGCTGGCCGGCAAGGTCGAGGACATGCTGAACACCGTGGTGCGGCAGATCGCCATGCACGAGTTCGAGCGCCGGCTGCACGACCAGCGCCGCGAGCGCGAGCTGACCGCCAAGGAGCTCGGCGCGATCTGGCTCGAGACCCAGCGCGAAAGCCTGGGCGAGGCGCTGCAGTTCGACGAGGAGTACCAGTACTTCTGGGCCTACATCCCGCACTTCATCCACGTGCCCTTCTACGTCTACGCCTATGCCTTCGGCGACTGCCTGGTGAACTCGCTCTACGCCGCCTATCAGAACGCCAGCGAGGGCTTCGCCGAGAAGTACCTCGAGATGCTGAAGGCCGGCGGCACCAAGCGGCACAAGGAGCTGCTGGCACCCTTCGGCCTCGACGCCTCCGACCCGGCCTTCTGGAGCAAGGGCCTGGGCGTCATCGCCGGCTTCATCGACGAGCTCGAGGCGCTGGGGTGAGGGGCGGGCAGGCCCCTCCCAGTGAACCTGCGATCGCGGTTGCCCCCGACCTGACGGTAGAATCACGGGCCCGCACCGCCTTTCATATGCAGGCGGAGGCCTGCGAAAGCCTCGGCTCGCCCTTCACGGCGCGGCTCTGCCGGCTGGCGGGCGAGCGCCTGGCGGTCGAGCAAGGGCCGGTGGCCCGGCGCATCCTGGAGTGGCCGGGCGACCCCACCTACAACGCCGATTCCGTGCCGCTGCGTTTCGCCGGCGGGCTGCATGCCCTCGTACTCTCCGGCGCCGCGCCGGGCCTGGCCGCCCTCTATCCGCCATATCACGAGACCGCCGACGATGCTGTGCTGTGGCGCGCGGTCGCGGCCGCCATGATGGAGCACGAGGGCCATGTGCAACGCTGGCTCGACGGCCCGCCGCAGACCAACGAGGTGCGCCGCGCCGCTGCGCTCTATCTCGGGCTCATGACCATCGCGCGCGAAACGGGGCTGCCCCTTGTGCTGAGCGAGATCGGCTCGTCAGGCGGCCTCAATCTCAACCTCGACCGCTACGCCTACCGCTTCGGCGATGCCGCGCGGGGCGATGCCGCCTCGCCGCTCACCTTGGCGCCGCGGTGGCACGGCCCGGAGCCGGAGCCCGTTACCGTGAACTTGGTCGAGCGCCGCGGCTGCGACATCAATCCCCTCGACATCAACAAGCTCGAGGATTGCCTGCGCCTGCTGTCCTATCTCTGGGCCGACCAGAGCGAGCGCCTGGCGCTCACGCAAGCGGCGCTTGCCGTGGCCGCTGCGCATCCGGTCACGGTCGAGCGCAGCGACGCTGCCGCCTTCATCGCGCGGCGCCTGGCCGAAGCGCCAAGCGGGCGGGCCCACGTCGTCGCCCACACCATCATGTGGCAGTACATGCCCGAGGCGACCCAGGACGCCATCCGTGCCCGCCTTCAGGCAAGCGGGACCGAGGCAACGGCCGATCGCCCGCTGGCCTGGCTGCGCTTCGAGCCCGACGACCGCAAGCCCGGCGGCGCGGTGACTTTGACCCTCTGGCCCGGCGGCGGGGAGCGCGAGATCGCCCGCTGCGACTTCCACGGCCGCTGGCTCGCGGCTGGTGAAGGCTAGTGCGCTCCCCGGCAGGAGCATGTACAAACACCCCCTCACCCTCACACGTGCCGCCGGCAGAGGGGACTGTCCCCGCAAGGGGGCTGTCCCCGGGCAGCAGCGGGGACAGGCCCCTACGCTTCGCTCCGGGTACAGTCCCCTTGATGCAGGCGCTTCGACGTCGCGGCAGCGATGGGAGGGTGAGGGGTCAATGCTGGTTGCGGTCAGGTTGTTAGCGTCATGAAGACCGTCAACATTCGTGAAGCCAAGACCCATCTCTCCCGCCTGCTGTTGCAAGTCGAGGCGGGCGAGGAGATTGTCATCGCGCGCCGCGCCAAGCCGGTCGCGCGTCTGGTGCCGGTGGCCAAGCGCGAGCCGCGCAAGCCCGGCCTCGCCAAGGGTCGGCTGACGGAAACCTTCTTCGACCCGTTGCTTGCCGCTGAGCTGGATGCCTGGGAGCAGTGAGGTGGAGGCCCCTTGCCAGCGCGGCCTGCAGTCCTGACCTGCATCAAAGCAGCCGGCCGTCGGATGGGCTAGCAATCGCGGCGGTGCCTGCCCCCTAGCTGGAACCCCCGATCATGACCACAAGAACGGTGAAGCGATCAGGCCGCGCCGCCACGCCGGATGCGGCCGCGCAGACATCCGCCCCGGCAGAAACGCCAAGCAAGCCCGCCCATCCAAACGGCGGCGAGGCGCCGGTCCTGGCGCGGCTGCCAGACTACGCCGGCCCGGAGGGCGGCGGCGACTGGCTCGAGGCGGCGGGGGCCTTTCCGGCGCCCTTTGGCGGCGAGGTGGTCGACCGCATGGTGCACGCCGCGCTCGGCCGCATGACCCTGGGCATCTCGCCGGCCGCGGTCGGCCAGGCCTTCGCCGACTGGCTGGTGCACCTGGCGATCTCGCCGGGCAAGCAGGCGGAGCTGCAGCACAAGGCGCTGACCAAGGCGCTGCGCTTCCTGGTCTTCACGGCGCACTGCGCCTGCGGCCAGGAGACGGCGAACTGCGTCGCGCCGCTGCGCCACGACAAGCGCTTCCAGGGCGAGGCCTGGCAGGCGCCACCCTATCGCTTCAGCTACCAGGCCTTCCTGCTGCTGCAGCAATGGTGGCACGGCGCCACCACCGGCGTGCGCGGCGTGTCGCGCCACCACCAGGCGGTGGTTTCCTTCATCGTGCGCCAGCTGCTCGACATGGCGGCACCCTCGAACTTCCCGCTGACCAATCCGGAGTTCCTGAAGGCGACCGTCGAGCAGGGCGGCGCCAACCTCTACCGCGGCTGGCTCAACTGGCTTGAGGACTGGGAGCGGGCGGTGACCGGCCGCCCCCCGGCCGGGGCCGAGGCCTTCCGTCCGGGCCGCGAGCTGGCGGTGACGCCGGGCAAGGTGGTCTATCGCAACGCGCTGATCGAGCTGATCCAGTATGCGCCGGCAACCGACAAGGTGCATGCCGAGCCGATCCTGATCGTGCCGGCCTGGATCATGAAATACTACATCCTCGACCTTTCGCCGCACAACTCGCTGGTGCGCTACCTGGTCGAGCAGGGCCACACGGTCTTCATGATCTCCTGGAAGAACCCGGGCGCCGGGGACCGCGACCGCACCATGGCCGACTACCTGCGGCTCGGGCCGATGGCGGCGCTCGACGCGGTTACTGCCGTCACCGGCGCCGAGCGCGTGCAGGGCGTCGGCTACTGCCTGGGCGGCACGCTCATGGCGATCGCCGCGGCGGCCATGGCGCGAAGCGGCGACGAGCGCCTGGCGAGCCTCACCCTGCTGGCGGCGCAGACCGACTTCACCGAGGCCGGCGAGCTGATGCTCTTCATCGACGAGAGCCAGCTCACCTTCCTCGAGGACATCATGTGGGAGCAGGGCTATCTCGACACCAAGCAGATGGCCGGCGCCTTCCAGCTGCTGCGCTCCAACGACCTCATCTGGTCGCGCATGATCCACGACTATTTCATGGGCGCGCGCGACGGCAAGAGCGACCTCATGGCCTGGAACGCCGATGCCACGCGCATGCCCTATCGCATGCATGCCGAGTACCTGCGCCGTTTGTTCCTCGACAATGACCTGGCGCAGGGCCGCTACGAGGTCGACGGCCGGCCGGTGGCGCTGACCGACATTCGCGCGCCGATCTTCGCCGTCGGCACCGCCAAGGACCACGTGGCGCCCTGGCGCTCGGTCTACAAGATCCGTCTCCTGGCAGACGCGCCGGTCACCTTTCTTCTGACCAGCGGCGGCCACAACGCCGGCATCGTCACGCCGCCCGGCCATCCGCGCCGCATCTATCAGATCGCAGAGAGCGGCGACCACGAGCGCTACGTCGATCCCGACAGCTGGCGGGCGGCTACGCCGGTGCACCAGGGCTCCTGGTGGCCGCGCTGGCAGGCCTGGCTGGCGGCGCATTCCGGCCCGCTCACCGTACCGCCACCGATGGGCCGGCCGGCGGCCGGCTACGCGCCGCTCGCCGAGGCCCCGGGCAGCTACGTGCTGCAGCGCTAGTCTTGTGAAGCTGACATTTGGTTCCTCCTCACTGTCATGCCCGGACTTGAACCATGGTTGTCCGGTTAAGCCGACGACGATCCGTTGTAGGGCTTTGTTGCATTGGGCATAGCGGGCATTGCGGCACGATCGAGACACGCTTTGCTGATGTGGCCTTTCGGCGCTTCGCGCCAGCCCCCCTCCGGCGCTTCCCGCCGCCTCCCCCGCAAGGGGGGAGGCAAACTAAGGTGTCGCCGCGGCTCACATTTCCCTCCCCCCTTGCGGGGGAGGGCAGGGAGGGGGGCGTCCGCGCAGCGGACAACACAACAGGCCATCTTGTTCTAAGCCGGACAGCAGTGGTCTAAGAGAAGGGATGACCCCCACCACAGCTTCCTCCCCGCCACGCCCGCGCTCCGTCGCCGTGATCGGCGCCGGCGCCGTGGGTCTCTCTTGCGCGCTCTATCTGCAGCGCGACGGCCACCGGGTCACGCTGATCGATCCGCGCCCGCCGGGCACGGCGACCTCCTTCGGCAACGCCGGCGGCGTGGTGACCGGCGCCTGCGTGCCGACCGCCATGCCGGGCATTCTTCGCGAGGTGCCGGGCATGCTGCTGGACCCGCTCGGCCCCTTCACCATCCGTTGGCGCTACCTGCCGCGGTTGGCGCCCTGGCTGCTGCGCTTCGTCGCCGCCAGCCGGCCGGCGCAGGTCGAAGCGATCTCGATCGCGCTGGCCGAGCTGACCTCCCGGGTAAACGAGCCCTGGCGCGACCTGGCGGCGCAGGTCGGCATGGCGGAGCGGCTGCGTCCGGTCGGCTGGCTTCGGGTCTACGACAGCGACGCCGGCTTCGCCGGCAGCGCGGCGGGGCGGGCGCTGATGGACCGCCGCGGCCTGACCTACCAGGTCCTGAACCAGGACGAGTTGCGCCAGCTCGAACCGGCGCTGGCGCCGGTCTTTCGCCATGCCTGGTTTCAGCACGAGGCTTACTACGTCACCAATCCGGGCCGCGTGCTGCAGGCCTTCGCCGCCGACTTCGCGGCGCGTGGCGGCCGCATCCTGCGCGCCGAGGTCAGGGGCTTCGCGCTCGACGGCACGACGCAGCGCCTCGTGACCGATCAGGGCGCCGAGACGGCCGAGGCCATCGTGCTGGCCGCCGGCGCCTGGTCGCGGCCCCTGGCCAGGCAACTCGGAGTCACCGTCTCGCTCGAGACCGAGCGGGGCTATCACATCATGCTGCCGACGCCGGAGCCGAACCTGCGCCGGCCGGTGCTGTGGGGCGAGAAGGCCTTTGTGCTCGGCCCCATGGAGGAGGGCGTGCGGCTCAACAGCCAGGTCGAGCTGGCCGGCCTCGAGGCGCCGCCGGACTATCGCCGCATCCGCGCGCTGCTGCCGCTCGCCAAGCGCATGCTGCCCAGCCTCGCGCTGGAGGAGCGCTCGATCTGGCTCGGCTACCGGCCCTCGACGCCCGACTCCAAGCCGGTGATCGGGCCGCTGCCGGGGCGCGCCGACGTCTTCCTGGCCTTCGGTCATGGCCACCTGGGCCTCACCCTGGGGCCCTTGACCGGTCGCCTGATCGCCGACCTAGTGGCCGCCCGCGACTCCGGCTTCGACCTCAGCCCTTTCCGCCCCGATCGCTGGTAAGCGGCTGCTACCGGCGGGGCCTCAGTGGACAAGCCCCTGATTCGCCCCCATCTTCTCAACCATGGATGAGAGCGGATATGGGCGCGAGGACTCGCGCTTCAGCGGCCGGGTAAAGCGCTACGCAAGGGTCGGCGGCTCGGTGGGCGGCCTGGCCGCCCAGCTGGTCGGCGCGCGCTACCTGGGGCGGGTCCTCGACCGAGGCCAGCACTCGGCCGAGCTGAAGCAGGCGCTGGGCGGCCTCAAGGGCCCCTTGATGAAGGCGGCGCAGTTCCTCGCCACCATCCCCGATGCCTTGCCCAGCGAGTACGCCGAGGAGCTGCGCCAGCTGCAATCCAATGCGCCGCCCATGGGCTGGGCCTTCGTCAAGCGCCGCATGCGCAGCGAGCTGGGCCCCGGCTGGCAGAGCCGCTACGCCTCGTTCGAGCACGAGGCTGCGTCCGCCGCGTCGCTCGGCCAGGTGCACCGTGCCACCGCCCACGACGGCACGCGGCTGGCCTGCAAGCTGCAGTATCCCGACATGCTTTCGGCGATCGAGGCCGACCTGCACCAGCTCAGGCTGGTGCTCTCGATCTACCGGCGCTACGACCGGGCGATCGATCCTTCCGACATCTATAAGGAGCTGTCCGAGCGCCTGCGCGAGGAGCTCGACTACGACCGCGAGGCGCGCCACATGCGGCTCTACACCGCCATGCTGCGGGACGAGCCCGGCGTCGATGTGCCCGTGCCTCTCGCGGAACTCTCGACCCAGCGTCTGCTGACCATGACCTGGCTCGAGGGCGCGCCGCTGATGGACTTCATCGCCGCCAGCGACGATCCGGAAGAGCGCCGCCAGGTCGCGCTCAGCATGTTCCGCGCCTGGTACGTGCCTTTCTACTACTACGGCGTGATCCACGGCGACCCGCACCTGGGCAACTACACGGTGCGGCGCGACTGCGGCGTCAACCTGCTCGACTTCGGCTGCATCCGGGTCTTCCCGCCGGCCTTTGTGCGCGGTGTGATCGACCTCTACCGCGCGCTGCAGAGCGACGACCGCGAGCTGGCGATCTCGGCCTACGAGACCTGGGGTTTCAAGAACCTCAAGCCCGAGCTGCTCGAGGTGCTGAACATCTGGGCGGCGTTTCTCTACGCGCCGCTGCTGGAGGACCGGCCGCAGCGCATCCTGGGCGACCAGGGCGTCATGTACGGCGCCGACGTGGCCGGCCGCGTGCACGCCGAGCTGCGCCGCCTCGGCGGCGTCAAGCCGCCGCGCGAGTTCGTGCTGATGGACCGCGCCGCGATCGGCCTGGGCTCGGTCTTCATGCATCTGCACGCCGAGGTCAACTGGCACCGCCTGTTCCACGAGCTGATCGAGGGCTTCGACGAGAAGACGCTGGCCAGGCGGCAGAAAGCCGCGCTCAAGGCCGCCGGAGTACCGCTGGCCGATGGCGCGGGTTAGCTAGCGGCTTGTCGAAGGTTCGCCTTTGCACCCGGGTAGCAGCCTCTCCGGCGCAATGGGGTCTCGCTTCGGCGGCATTCCTTATCGGTGCTTCGCGCCAGCCCCCCTCCGGCGCCCTCATCCTGAGCCTGTCGAAGGACGCGCCGCCTCCCCCGCAAGGGGGGAGGCGAAATAGTGTGCCGCTGCTGCTAATGGGCTCCCTCCCCCCTTGCTGGGGAGGGCCGGGGTGGGGGGCGTCCGCAAAGCGGACAACAGGATGAGAA
Organism: Kiloniellales bacterium; assembly: GCA_050330055.1. Taxonomy (GTDB): domain Bacteria; phylum Pseudomonadota; class Alphaproteobacteria; order Kiloniellales; family JAKSDN01; genus JBHJOF01. The sequence continues at coordinate 909 of JBHJOF010000403.1, read as the reverse complement.
TTCTTCTCTTAGACGGACAGCTGTGGAGCGCTCTCAAGCCGCGCGGACGCTCTTCAGGAAGTCCTCGACGAAGCCTTTCAGCTCGTCCGACTGCTTGGTGAGCGCCGAGGAGGCGTCCAGCACCGAGCGCGCCATGTTGCCGGTCTGGCCGGCCGCCTGGTTGACGCCGCCGATGTTGCTCGAGACCTCGCTGGCGCCGGTCGCGGTTTCCTGGATGCCGCGCGAGATCTCCTGCGTCGCCGCATTCTGCTGCTCGACGGCAGAGGCGATCGCCGTGGCGATCTCGTTCATCGACTCGATCGTCTTGGTGATGCCCTGGATCTCGGAGACGGCGCCGCCGGTCGCCGACTGCATGTCGGCGATCTGCTGCGCGATCTGCTCGGTCGCCTTGGCGGTCTGTGCGGCCAGGCCCTTGACCTCGGAGGCGACCACGGCGAAGCCCTTGCCGGCCTCGCCGGCGCGCGCCGCCTCGATCGTCGCATTGAGCGCCAACAGGTTGGTCTGCTCGGCGATCTCCTGAATCATGGTGACGACCTCGCCGATCTTCTCGGCGGCGGCGGACAGCCCTTCGACCCGCTCGTTGGTGCTGCGCGCCTGGGTCGCCGCGTCGGCCGCGACCTTGCTCGAGTGCTGCACCTGCTGGCCGATCTCCTTGATCGACATGGAGAGCTCCTCGGCCGAGGCGGCGACGGTCTGCACGTTGCTCGAGGCGCTTTCCATGGCCTGGGCGGCGCGGCTCGACTGTTCGCTGGTCTGCTCGGCCGTGGCCGACATGTCCTGCGCCGTGGTCTGCAGCTCACCGGCCGCCGAGGAGACGCCTTCGACCACGCCGCGCACGCTCGATTCGAAGTTGTCGGCGAGCCGCTGCATCTCCTCGCGGCGCTGCTCGGCGGCCTTGCGGCGCTCTTC
>JBHJOF010000402.1:0-6624 GCA_050330055.1 Kiloniellales bacterium | reverse complement strand
GCTGGTCCTGGCGCCGGTGGCCGTCAACCTGGCGCTCGGCAAGTCCGGCGACGGCAGCGCCGTCCTGGTGCCGCAGGGGGCGGCCGTTACCCTCGCGGCCATTTCCCTCGTCGTGACCGTCCTCCTCGCGCTGCTCGGCAAGGGACTGTTCCGGATCGTGCCGATTCTGCTTGGCATCGCCGCAGGCTATGTCGCCGCCGTGATCATTGAGCTCGCCGGCGGGCCAAAGCTGCTCGATTTCGCGGCCGTCGGCGCGGCGCCTTGGGTGGCGACCCCGGCCTTCGTGCTGCCGGAGTGGAACCTGGCGGCGATCCTGTTCCTCATTCCGGTCGCGATCGCGCCCGCCATTGAGCATTTCGGCGACGTCATCGCCATCGGCGCCGTCACCGACAAGGACTATCTCAAGGACCCCGGCATCGAGAACACCATGCTGGGCGACGGCATCGCGACCTCGGTCGCGGGCTTCCTCGGCGGACCGCCCAACACGACCTATTCCGAGGTGACCGGCGCCGTCACGCTGACCCGCGCCTTCAATCCGGCGATCATGACCTGGGCCGCGATCTGGGCCATCGTGCTGTCCTTCGTGGGCAAGCTGGGCGCGCTGCTGCTGACCATCCCGACGCCGGTGATGGGCGGGATCCTGATCCTGCTGTTCGGCGCGATCACCGTGGTCGGGCTCAGCACCCTGGCGAAGGCCGGCCATGACGAGCTGGTGAAGCCGCGCAGCCTGATCATCATCTCGATCATCCTGGTGTTCGGGATCGGCGGCATGGAGCTCGGCCTCGGCGACGTCTCGCTGGCCGGAATCGGCCTCGCGGGAGTCGCGGGCCTGGTCCTCAACCTGGTGCTGCCGGAGCGGGAGTCGGCCTGATGGGCTGAACCACGCGCCGCTGAAACGACCGGCTTGCGCCGCCGGGCAGCCAGTGCTGTGATCCGGCCGGACTGCCGGCGATGGGCGCCGCCGCCGCCGACCAAGGGACTGACCCCAATCGAAAGGACAAGCCATGCCACGCCTTCGCGCGCGCCTCTTGCTGCTCGCCGCCCTCGCCCTCGGGCCGCTGCTGAGCTGGTCCGCCGGCGCCCACGAGTACAAGCTGGTCGAGCTGCACATCGACCATCCCTTGGCCCGGGCCTCGATCGGCGCGGCCAAGGCCGGCGCTGCTTACCTCACCATCACCAACCAGGGCGCCGAGGCCGATCGCCTGGTCGCCGTCGCCACGCCGGTCGCCCGCTCGGCCGAGCTCCACACCCATCTGATGGACGACGGCGTGATGAAGATGCGGCCGGTCGTGGCCATCGAGGTGGCGCCGGGCGAGCCGGCGGTGCTGCAGCCGGGCGGGCTGCACATCATGCTGATGGGGCTGAGCGCGCCGCTGCAGGAGGGCCAGTCCTTTCCCCTCACCCTGACCTTCGAGAAGGCCGGGACCATCGAGGTCGAGGTCGAGATCGAAGGCGCCACCGAGATGGGGCCGGGCAAGGGCATGGAGCACCAGAATCGCGGCGACGGCCACAGCAGCTGAGAGAAAAAGGGGTCAGACCCCATTTTCTGAAACTGGAAAATGGGGTCTGACCCCTTTTTCCTAGGAACAGCAACGGCGGATAGGGCGGGCATGATCAGGGCAGTGACCTTCGACCTCTGGGACACCATCGTCCACGACGATTCGGACGAGCCGAAGCGGGCGGCCAAGGGCCTGCGCTCCAAGAAGGCGGAACGCCGCCCCCTGCTGTGGCAGGCGCTCGACGCCATCGAGCCGATCGAGCTCGAGCGTGTGGCGCTCGCCTATGACGTGGCCGACGCGGCCTTCAACAAGGTCTGGCACGACCAGCACGTCACCTGGACCATCCAGGAGCGCCTGGCGGTGGCCTTGAAGGGCCTGGGCCGCAGCCTGCCGCCGGACATCTTCGACGAGGTCGCCCGCCGGCACGAGGTCATGGAGATCGAGATCTGGCCCGACGCCATCGAGGGCGTGACCGAGGCGGTGGCCGAGCTGGCCAAGCGCTACAAGCTCTGCATCGTCTCGGACGCCATCGTCTCGCCGGGCCATTGCCTGCGCCGGCTCCTGGAGATCCACGGCGTCAAGGACCATTTCAGCGGCTTCGCCTTCTCCGACGAGGTCGGCCATTCCAAGCCGCACCGCGCCATGTTCGACTCGGCCGCCCAGCAGCTCGGCGTGTCGCTGTCGGAGATGGTCCACGTCGGCGACCGCGACCACAACGACGTCAAGGGGCCGCAGTCGCTCGGCATGAAGGCCGTGCTGTTCACCGCGACGCGCGAAAACGACAAGGCGACGACCAGCGCCGATGCGATCTGCGAGCGGCATCGCGACCTGCCGGCGATGATCGACCGCCTGGCAGCCGCCTAAAGGGGGAGCAAGCCATGGCACAGGGACCGCGCATCCTGGTCGTCGACGGCTACGCCCGCGAGGGCCGCGAGGAGCTGGCCGCCGGCGGCGCCACGCCAGCCGGGCCGCTTTACGAAAGGATGCTGAAGCGCTGCGCGCCGGACGCGGCGATTGACATCGTCTATCCGGCCGATCCTGGCGCCGGCCTGCCGAAGGGCGCCTCGATCGCGCAGTACGACGGCATCGCCTGGACCGGCTCGAGCCTCACGGTCTACGCCGACGACCCCAAGGTCCGGCCGCAGATCGAGTTCGCCAGGGCCGCCTTCGAGGCCCAGGTGCCGAGCTTCGGCTCCTGCTGGGCGGCGCAGATCGCCGTGGTCGCCGCCGGCGGCCAGTGCGCCCAGAACTTCCACGGCCGCGAGATGGGCATCGCGCGCAAGATCGCGTTGACGCCCGAGGGCCGCGCCCATCCGCTCTACAGCGGCAAGAAGAGCGTCTTCGACGCCTTCATCAGCCACGAGGACGAGGCCACGCACCTGCCGCCCGGCGGCCTGCTGCTGGCCTCGAACGACCATTCGCACATGCAGGCCGTTTCGGTCACGCACAAGGGCGGCCAGTTCTGGGGCCTGCAGTACCATCCGGAGTACGACCTGCACGAGCTGGCGCGGCTCTGCTACTGCCGCAAGGAGAAGCTGACCCGCATGGGCTTCTTCCGCGATACCGACGCGGCGCAGGACTACGTCGACAAGCTGGAGGCACTGCACCAGGACCCGAGCCGCAAGGACATCGCCTGGCTGCTCGGCATCGACCAGGACGTGATGAACGAGGATATCCGCCTGGTCGAAGTGCGCAACTGGATCGAGCGGCTGGTGCGCCCGGCCATGCAGCACTAGAGCGAGCTGCGATTAGGTTGATTCGGCTACATGTGGGCTGGTGCAATAATAATCTTCTCCCCCCTTGTGGGGGAGAAAGCAAAATCATGGTGTTAGGCGAGCGCAGCTCGGCCAACGCCTTGATTTTTGCAAGAGGGGGGCACCCCCCTCCTGAAAAATCTAACGCTTGGCGGCAAGCCGCCAAGGCGTTGATTTTTCTTCCTCCCCCCTCGGCGGCCTGCGGCCGCCAAGGTGGGAGGAGGGATAGTGCGTGCACCGACCTAAAACCATAACGCTCTAGGCTCCCAGGAATTGTGACCTCAAGACGCAGTAAGAGCTCGACTAAAGCCGGTGCCAAGACAGGAGAACGCGCCTGGCAGCGCATGCTGTCCGGCCGCCGGCTCGACCTGCTCGACCCCTCGCCGCTCGACGTCGAGATCGAGGACATCGCGCAAGGCCTGTCGCGGGTCGCGCGCTGGAACGGCCAGACCCTCGGCGACTGGGCCTTCACCGTGGCGCAGCACTCGCTGCTGGTCGAGGAGCTGGTCGGCCGCCTGAAGCCGGGCGCGCCCAGCGCCTGGCGCCTGGCGGCGCTGCTGCATGACGCGCCGGAATACGTGATCGGCGACCTGATCACGCCCTTCAAGGCGGCGGTCGGCAGCGACTACAAGGCGCTGGAAGTGCGCCTGATGGCGGCGATCCGGCTGCGCTTCGGCCTGCCCGGCGCCCTGCCGCAGGCGCTTGAGGCCCTGATCAAGCGGGCCGATAAGATCGCCGCCTATCTCGAGGCGACCCAGCTTGCCGGCTTTACGCCGGCCGAGGGCCGGAAGTATTTTGGCCGCCCCAAGGCGCTCGATGCGCCGGGCTTCGCCCGGCTGCGGCTGGAGCCCTGGCCGCCGGCCGAGGCCAAGCGGCGCATGATCGAGCGCTTTCAACAACTGTCCGCAGGCTCGTAGCCTCAACCCAAGCTTACCCACGAGCTTCCTTGGCTGGGGTCCCACCGTGGACAGTTGCTAGCTGCGCTCTGGCATGCGAACGCCGTTCGCACGACTGTTATAGGCCAACGAAAGCTCCTGCCGAGAGCTAGTCTTCGCATATGCCCGCTATTTGCAACAATCGCGCTTTTATACATTCCATATATTTCAATATGTTACGGAAGAATGACCCTGCGGTTGACGTAAGACGTTGCGGGCAAGCCATCAATCGGCGATGAGGCTGTGAATGTAGTACACAGCGTAGCACACGATTTGACTTGTGATCCAAGGGGCGCGGGCACACTCTGAAGTATGCACACGTCACCGCTGCCATTTGGAGCCAGACCAATGAACGTCCACGCGCTCAAGTCACCCCAGATTCGGTGCTTCACCCAGTTCGTCACGCCAGATATAGCGCGCGATTGGCTTTCACGGCGCAAAAATCTGGGCCGCATCCATGAACGTTCTGTCGAGTCGTATAGGATGGATATGGCCAATGGGGACTGGAAGTTGAATGGTGCAGCGATAATCCACTCTGACCGCGGAACCTTGCTTGACGGTAGAGCACGACTGGAAGCGTGCATCCGAGCAAACGTTGGCTTTCCAACCCTTGTAATTACCGATGTCGATGAGAGTCACTATGAGACTATCGATGCACTTCGCAAGCGAACTATCGGCGATGTTCTAACAATTCGCAAGGAACCAAACGGTCGAGCTCTTGCAAGCGCACTTACACTAATTTGGCGATATTGGAATGACGACATTCAGCGGCAAACAAAAAAAGCCTCTGTGAAATCAATCCTCTCAATACTAGAGCTGCATCCCGAAGTAAGAGATAGTCTACTCGCGACAAGAGACGTGCACCCGCTAATCCCTCTCGGGTGCGCTACAGCGCTTCACTACCTTATGTCGCGGGTGGATAGGCAAAAAGCCGATGAATTCTTTCAGAATATTGTTGATGGTGTCGAAGGCGTAAGATTCGATCCGGCTAACGTGCTTCGTCGCACTCTCAATGATCAACTTGAGTCGGGCGGAAGAAGATTACAGCCGCACATTATTGCGCTCGTCATTAAGGCGTGGGAAGCAGCGCGAGCTGGAAAGGAAGTACGCTTGCTTAGGTTCGATCCAGAGCGGGAAGGCTTTCCTAGGATTAGTGGACTTTCTGATAAGGAAGGACTTGATGACCTAAACAGAAGAAAACGCCAGCCTCTCCAAGCAGTTAGCGCGGACACGCGAGGAAACGCTGAGCCTGCACTGAGCGCTGAAATTATGACCATTACGCCCGAGATCGCCACAGAACTGCTTGAAAACAATGCGGGAAATCGTGGAATGGCCTCAGGTGTCATTGACAAGTATGCACGCGACATTAGCTCTGGCAACTGGGCCTTGAATGGGCAAACCATCAAGATTGGTAAGAGCGGCCGTTTGCTTGATGGTCAGCACAGATGTGCCGCCGCCATTAAGGCAAACTGTTCGTTCGAAGCAATTGTGGTGAGGGATGTCGACGATGAGGTTTTCGATACGTTTGATCTAGGCAGTCGTCGTAGCTTTGCGGAAATCCTCCATGATGCGGGGGAAACAAACACCGCCACTCTCGCTGCAGCTCTCCGAATCGTTTGGCTTGTCGAGAATCAGCTCGTTCAATCAAGAACTGTCGCGCCCACAAATGCGGAACTCCTCCAAGTTCTGGAAAAGCATCACGGAATTCGCCGGAGTGTCAGCCTCGCCTATAAGCTCCGCAATGTCATGGCAACAGGGATGGGCGTGGCTCTGCACTACTTGTTCCATACAAGGGATGCGGACCGCGCAGACGAATTCATTGATCGTCTCTCCGACGGTGTTGATCTCAAGCGGTCGAATCCAATTCTTCAACTTCGTGAGCGGCTGATAAAGGACAGAACGTCTAGGGCGCGAAGGCTCCCAGACGCCGAAAAAATGGCGCTTATGATCAAGGCGTGGAACGCGTTGAGAGAAGACCGACCGGTACTGCAGCTCTCGTGGCGAAATAAGGGTCCAAATCGAGAACAATTCCCTCAGATTGTTTAGGAGGTCTAGCAATGCAGAGCGACTACCGCTCACAGAGACCACCGGATCGCCGATCGACATCCTTGACAGGAAAACGAATCCATTCATTTTCTGTCAGAGTGTCCGACCAGGAGCGTGCCCTAATAGACAAACGGGCAGCTCAACTTGGCATCACCCCATCGGAATATGTACGACTAGCCGTTAAAGAGTTTCCGAACGGAGCTTCAGCTTCGTAGTTTCCACTCAAATGACCCTTGTCATTGACAACCTAGCCATTGTGCGGCCAAGGCGATGCAAGACATTTGAGGAAACATCCCTGCGGCTACGCCCTGCCGCAGGCGCTTGAGGCCCTGATCAAGCGGGCCGACAGGATCGCCGCCTATCTCGAGGCGACCCAGCTTGCCGGCTTTA
>JBHJOF010000401.1:0-16772 GCA_050330055.1 Kiloniellales bacterium | reverse complement strand
GGCCTGCTGGTTGCCTTCGGCGCGCTGCTGCTGCGGGTCGGCGGGCTGGCCTTCGGCGAGCCGCGCGGCAGCACGGCGCCGGTGCAGGCGTCCTACGTTCCCATGTTCGCCCACCTGGCGCTGGTGCTGGCGGCCGGCCTCTATCTGCCGCCGCCGCTGGTCGCCTGGTTCCAGCAGGTCGCTGGGGCCCTTGGTTGAGGGTGAGGAGGCCATGCCGTCCCTGAGCGATCTTTTGCGGGAAGGTGAGCGGATCGTCGATCAGCGGCCCTGGCCCCGCGCCGTCATCGATCCGACGGTCTGGTCCTTCACCGCCGGTCAGCTCGCGAAAGCGCATTGGACCCTGCTCGGCCTCTGGGGCAAGCCGGGACGCGTGCACTTGGCGCTGCTCGACGAGCGCTCCGGCGAGATCGGCGCCGTCAGCCTCGACTGCCCGAGCGGGCGCTATCCCTCCGTCGGCGCCCGCCATGCGCCGGCCGTGCGGCTGGAACGGGCCGCCCGCGACCTCTTCGGGCTGGTCCCGGTAGGCCTGGCCGACGAGCGTCCCTGGCTCGACCATGGCCGCTGGGGCATGCGCAGGCCGCTGGGTGCCGCCGTGGACGCGAGGGCCGCCGGCGCGCCCTATGGCTTCCTTCCGGTCGAGGGCGAGAGCCTGCACCAGATTCCGGTCGGGCCGGTGCATGCCGGCATCATCGAGCCGGGTCACTTCCGCTTCACCGCCAACGGCGAGACCGTGGTGCGCCTGGAGGAGCGGCTGGGCTACGTGCACAAGGGCATCGAGGGCCTGATGGCGGGCGCCGACATGGAGCGCGCCGCGAAGCTCGCCGCTCGGACTTCGGGCGACAGCACGGTGGCCTACGGCATCGCCTTCGCCCGCGCCGCGGAAGCCGCGCTCGGCGTCGAGGCGCCGCCGCGCGCGCACTGGCTGCGTGGCCTGATGGCGGAGCTGGAGCGGCTGGCGAACCACATGGGCGACATCGGCGCGATCTGCAACGATGCCGCCTTCGCCCTGATGCACGCGCACTGCGGCGTGCTGCGCGAGCGCGTTCTGCGCGCGGCGGAAGTCTGCTTCGGCCACCGCCTGATGCGCGATCGCGTCGTACCCGGGGGCGTGACGACCGACCTAAGTTCGGAGGGAATGGCCGCCCTCACGTCCTTGCTCGCCAATATCCGGCGCCGCTTCCCCACGCTGGTCGAGCTCTACGACAACACCGCGTCGCTGCTCGACCGGACGGTCGCGACCGGGATTCTGAAGCCGGAACTGGCCCGGCAGTTCGGCGCCGGCGGCTATGTAGGCCGCGCCTCGGGCCGCACCTTCGACGCGCGGCGGACGCCCGGCTATCCGCCCTACGACAGGCTCGACTTCGAGGTTCCCGTGCGCGAGGAGGGCGACGTCAACGCCCGGGTCTGGATTCGCATCCGCGAGGTCGAGCAGAGCCTGTCGCTGATCGAGCAGATGCTGGCGAAGCTGCCCGACGGCCCACTGCAGGTCGAGCTGCCGCCCCCAGGGGACAAGGGCAGGGCAGGCGAGGGCATGGCGCTGGTCGAGGGCTTCCGCGGCGACATCCTGGTCTGGCTCCGGCTCGATGCGGAGGGCAGGGTCCTGCGCTGCCATCTGCGCGACCCCTCGTGGTTCCAGTGGCCGCTGCTCGAAGCCGTGATCGAAGGCAACATCGTTGCCGACTTCCCGCTCTGCAACAAATCCTTCAACTGCTCCTACTCGGGGCACGATCTCTAGAGTCGGCAGCCATGCGCAAACTTCTGTTCCGCAACATCTTTCGCAACCCGCTGACGGAGCCGCCGCCGAACCCGGACGAAGCCGCGCTGGCCAGCCTCGCCGCACAGGTCGATCGCGCCGCGCGCCGGCGCCTGGGCCGCAGCCTGTCGATCCGCGAAGTCGACGCGGGCTCCTGCAACGGCTGCGAGCTGGAGATCCACGCGCTCAACAACGCCTACTACGATATCGAGCGCTTCGGCATCCGTTTCGTCGCCTCGCCCCGCCACGCCGACGTGCTGCTGGTCACCGGGCCGGTGACCAAGAACATGCGCGAGGCGCTCGAGCGGACCTACAACGCGACGCCAGACCCCAAGTGGGTGGTGGCGGTCGGCGACTGCGCCCTCGACGGCGGCTGCTTCGCCGGCAGTTATGCCGTTGTCGGCGGTGTATCGCAGGTGGTGCCGGTCGACCTGCACATCCGCGGCTGCCCGCCAAGCCCGGTTCAGCTCCTCAAAGGACTGCTCGCCTTGGTCGAAGCGGAGGGCTCCGCCGCTGAAAGGTGACGGAAGAGCGCCTGCTACGCCTGCTGCCGCACAGTGCATCTTGGCCCGAGTCCGCGTCGGCGCAACTTGCATAAAGCTCGTCATCGGACACGAGGGGGCCCGGGCCCGGCGCTCGCAGGACGGCGCCCTGACCAAGGCGATCGCCCGCGCCCATGATTGGCTCCAACGCCCCATGACCGGCAAAGCCGCGTCCAATACCATATCCCGATACTCATGATGCGGCTCCTCAGCATGAGGTAGCAGGCAGTCGATATAGAACGCCATTCCTCATCCTGAGGAGCGTTCGAAGAACGCGTCTCGAAGGATGGGCCATGAGTCTCGGGATTCGAGACGGCGTATAATCGCTGGATTGCCTGGAGCGGGGGCCTGAGCAGCTGCCTAGCACGGCGGTGCGCTGCCGACGTTCACCTACGGCTCGCGCGTCCCCTGCCGAGCCGCCCAGTCCACCGGATGGAGCGCATAGAAGTAGGCGGCTCGACCCTCGGCTATGTACTTGAGGTGGGTGCCGTTGGGCAGCCAGACGACGTCTCCGCTTTCGCAGGTGTGCCGTCCGTCATCGAGCTCGATGGTCAGCGGTCCCTCGAGGACGAAGAGGATCTCGTCGTAGGTGACGGTCCAGTCGATCGTCGCGTTCTCGAGATACTCGATGCCTCCGCCGATGTGACGGCTGATCGAACTGTCCACGACGCGCGCGATTAAGGTCGTCCCGGTCGACGTGATCGCTGGGATGAGTTCCATGTCGGATCGCTTGAAGACGCGGGCGCTCTGCATCGGCCTCTCCTTTAGATTCGCTTGATGTTGGCCTTGGACGGCGTCACGCCGGACGGCGCCAGGCCCGCGAGCCAGCGGGTCAGCATGCCCGGCTTGCGGTTGCGATGCTCGATTTTGTCGCGACGCCGGACGGCGCTACGAACCAGATGAGCGCCGACGAACCGCAGCGGCTCCGGCGGAAAGCCACGCTGTACCGGCCGCACCAGCGCGCACTGCGTCCACTCGTCCTGCCGGTCGAGAACGAGCCCTGCAAGGATGTGGCCGCCGAGATAGGTCATGCCAATGCCGTTGCCGGAGAAGCCGTAGCCGTAAAGGATCGCCGGGTTTCGGGGCAGCCGGCCGAACAGGGGAAGCCCGCTTTCCGTGCGATCGATCGGCCCGCTCCAGGCGCTCGCCACTTCGAAATCGGCAAGAGCCGGATGGCCCTCGCGCAGCGCCTGCCGCATGTCCTCGACCCTTCGCGAGGGGAGATCGAAGCGGCGGTCGACGATACCGTCAAAGCCGATATGGCCGCCTGTGACCCCGACGTTCAGGCGACCATCCCGCGTCACCCGATAGCCCGACACGAAGACGCGCGAGTCGATGATCAGCGGTCCGCGGGCATAGCCGATCCCGGCCAGCGTCTCAGGCATCGGCTGCGAGACCGCATCGTCGCTGGAAATGTTGAAGATGGCCGGGGCGAGCTCGCGAACACCGCCGGACCAGGCGTTCATCGCGAGAACCAGCTTGTCGGTCGTGATGCTGCCGCGGGACGTCTCGACCGTCGGCGAACGGCCACGCCTGAAGCGCCGCATCGGGCTCTTTTCGTGGACCCGCACGCCCATGGAGAGCGCGACCCGGCGCAGGCCCCGGGCCAGAAAGCCGGGATGAAGGGTCGCCGCGGAGGGGTCGTGGACGCCACCGAGTTGGCTCTGCGAGCCTGCCATCGCGGCGATCTCGTCGCGTGTGACGGGTCTCGCTGGATGCCGGTCGAGCTCGGCGAGGCGGCGGAGCGCGTCGTCTGCGGCGCCGCGCTGCGCCTCGCAGGTCGCCCCCCAGATCCAGCCGACGCGATCGAACCAGCAGTCGATCTCCTTCGCCTGGCAGAAGGCCTCGATACCGTCGATCGCTTCCCGCGAGGCATCGATGAGCCGAACCGCTTCCGCCTCGCCGCGCAGCGCAGCAAGCGCCCCAAACTTGGCCCAGGCCGGGAGCAGCATGCCGGAGTTGCGGCCGCTCGCGCCGCCGCCGCAGATATCCCGCTCGAGAATGACGACGTCGAGCGACGGATCTTGTTCGCGGAGCCGAATGGCCGTCCAGAGGCCAAGGTAGCCGCCGCCGACGATGCAGACATCGGCGCGCCGGGCGCCGTCGAGCGGAGGCGCAAGATCGCGATCCTCCGCCAGGGCCTGCTGCAGCCAGTGGCTGCGCCAGACGATGTCATGCTCGGGAATCCGGGCCACCTCAGGAGCTGCCCCCCTGTGGCGAAAGCCGGCGCTCCGCCAGCCGCACCCACAGGCTCGCCCCGATCGGCAGAAGGGCATCGTTGAAGTCGAAGGCGCTGTCGTGCGGCGCGGCAACGTGGCTCGCATCGCCCTGCCCCAGCAGGAAGTAGCAACCCGGACGCCGCTGGAGCATGAACGAGAAGTCTTCCGAGCCCATCTCCGGAGGCGGGTTGCGGCACAGGTTTCCGGCGCCGACAACCTGGGCGGCCGTCTCGGCGACGAAACGGGCCTGTTCGGGCGTGTTGATCGTAGGCGCGAAAATCGTGCGGTAGTCGATCTCGGCCCGCGCTCCGTGCATGCGCGCCTGGCTGTCAGCGAGCCGCCGTACGGCATCTTCGAGAGCCTGCCGGGCCTCCGGATCGAAGCAGCGCACCGTCCCGGTGAGCGTCGCCGTGCCGGGGATCGTGTTGAAGGCCGTTCCGGCGTGCAACGAGGCTACGGTGACAACGGCGGGCGCCGCGGCGTCGGTCAGACGGCCGGGCAGCGCCTCGAGATCGAGCAGAAGGCGCGCGGCGATGGGCAATGGGTCTATGGCGAGATGCGGCATAGCCGCGTGGCCGCCGCGGCCGTGAATCACGATCTCGAAGCGGTCCGTCGCCGCTGCAACGGTACCGTCGTGCACGACGACCTGGCCGAGCGGTCGTTCGCTATTGTGCAGGGCGAAGATTTCGTCGCAGGGGAAACGGTCGAACAGCCCGTCGTCCAGCATCGCCAAGGCGCCGCCGAGCCCTTCCTCGGCGGGCTGGAAGATGAAGTGCAGAGTGCCGGCGAAGTCGCGGGACCCTGCGAGGACGCGGGCTGCCCCGAGGAGCATCACGGCATGGCCGTCATGGCCGCAGGCATGCATTCGACCCGGCCTGCACGAGGCGTGCGGTACGCCGGTCGTTTCCTCGATCGGCAGTGCGTCGAGCTCGGCGCGGAGGCCCATGCTTCTGCCTCGGCCAAGGCGCCCCCTCAGCGTCGCCACCACTCCCGTGCCGCCGACAGCTTCGACGACCTCCAGTCCCCAGGAACGCAGCCGGTCGGCGACGAAGCGGGCGGTCTCGTGCTCCTCGAAGCCGAGCTCTGGATTGGCGTGGAGATGGCGACGCCAAAGGGTCATCTCATCCTTGAGCGCGTCTGCGCGGGGATCGATCATCATCGGGAGGCAGCCCGGCGGAGGCGCTGCGAGCGCGCCTGCAACCAGGCGATAGCCGCCAGCAGGAGCGCTGAAAAGATGATGAGCAAAACGGCAACTGCGGCGATCGCCGGGCTTATCGACTCGCGGACGCCGGAGAAGATCATCCGGGGCAGGGTGCGGTCGGCACCGACGGAAAGGAAGCTCGCGACCACGACCTCGTCGAACGAGATGATGAAGGCGATGATCGCACCCGTCAGCACGCCCGGCGCGATCAGGGGCAGCAGGACTTTGAAGAAGGTGCGCCACACACCAGCGCCGAGCGATTGGGCGGCGCGCAGGAGGTTGCGATCGAAGCCGCGCAGGCTGGCCGCCACGGCGGTCAGCATCACGGGAACGGCCATCGCCGCGTGCGTGAGGATAATCGAGAGCCGGTTGCCGACCAGGCCGAGGGTTGCGAAGAACGAGAAAGCGGCGACGCCGACGATGACGACCGGCACAACCAGAGGCGCGGCCGCGATCGCATAGATCAGCGGCTTCCCGGGAAAGTTGCCCCAGGCAAGGCCGATCGCCGCCGGAATGCCTAGCACGCAGGAGAGCAGCGTCGTCGACAGGGCTATGACCAGCGAGGTCCAGAGGGAGTTGATCCAGCGCGGATCGGCAGCGAGCTCCTCGTACCAGCGCAGCGACCAGCCGGGAGTCGGAAAGGTCAGCGTATTGCCGCTGGTCAGCGACATCGGGACGATGAACACGAGCGGCAGCAGGATGTAGGCGAGCAGGTGCGCCGAGAAGCCGTACATCAGGATCGTGCGGACGCGGTCGCTCATGCATGCGCTCCCCGACCGATCAGCGCCCTGGCCGTCCACAGGAGCAGCCCGCAGAGGCACAGGATCAGCAGGAGCTGGATCGACAGCGCGGCGGCGAGCCCCCAATTGAGCGTCGTGTTGGTGTAAAAGGCGATGTAGGACGAGACCATCTGATCGGTCGGCCCGCCGACCAGCGCCGGCGTGATGTAGTAGCCGAGCGCGAAGACGAAGACGATCGCCGAGCCGGCCAGGATTCCCGGCATGATCATCGGCAGGTAAATCCGCCGCCATGCGACGAACCACGGCGCGCCGAGGGACAGCGCTGCCTTCATGTAGGCCCGCGGCACGCGGCGCATCACGGCGGCTACCGAGAGCACCATGATCGGCAGCAGCACCTGCACCATGGTGACGTAGAGCGAGAAGCGCGTGTAGATGAGGCTGAGCGGCTGGTCGACGAGGCCGGTCCAGAGCAGCGTCGAGTTCACCGGCCCGTTCCTCTGGAGGACGATGATCCAGATCACGGTGCGCACCAGCAGCGATGTCCAGAGCGGAAACAGGACGAGCGCGAACAGCACGCGGGACACGGCAGGCGGCGCGCTGACCATGGCCTGCGCGAGCGGTATGGAGAGCACGACGCAGACCGCGGTGACGACGACGCTGATCCATATGGTCCGCAGTAGAACGTCCACGAACAGTGCGCGATCGCGCGGCACCGGAGCTATGCCGCCGTCCGCCGTCCGCTCGAGGTCGAGGCTCGCGAGGAGATAGTAGTCGGTGAAGGGCGAGGCATTCTGCTGGACGACCGACCACAAGTCGGTGTTCGCCCATCCGGGATGGCTATCCAGCACCGCCGTCCTGAGGTTCGGCCCGTTGAACTTGCCGTCGGCCGCATCGCTCGCCGTCTTGATGACGAGGAAGCGGCTGCCGACGAGGCGCTGGTTGATGAGCTGCGCCAGCACCCCGTCGCGACCGGCATGGCGGGCTTCGGCCAGGTCCTCGACGAGTGCCGCAAAGGTCGGCTCGCCGGGCGGACCTTGCGCCGCGTCCCATCCCGCGAGGGAGGAAACGGTGCGCGGCAGGTTGTCCGAGATATCCGAGTTGTCGACCGACAGCGCCAGAAACCGGCCGACCGGCCAAAGAAAGATGACGAAGATGAAGACCAGAAGCGGCAGAGCCAGCAGCGCCATCGAAAGGTCGCGGCGGGAGAGAGAGACGCCCCTCCCGCCGGCACTCGTCCCGCGATCGGCGGGAGCCGTCATCGGCCCAGCCAGGCCTTGAAACGCTCTTCGAGCGATTCCTTGTGCTCGACCCAGAATTCCGTGTCGTAGGTGGCCCCGTGCTTCACGTGATTGGGCGCGGTCGGCAGGTGCTGCTTCCAGTCGTCCGGGATGTAGTCGGCGGCCTCGACGCGGCCGGTGCCGTAGGCATAGAGCTTGGAGAAGCCGGCCTGGTTCTCCGGGATCGAGAACCACGTCAGCAGTTCGAGCGCGGCCGCCTCGTTGGGGGCGCGCTTCACCACTGCCCACATGTCGGTGCCGTAGAAGAAGCCGGCCTCCCAGGCGATCTTGAAGTTCTTGCCCTCGTTGATGGACTCGTTGGTGATGCGGGCGTTGTACTGGTCGGTCATCACCACCTCGCCGCTGTCGAGGTTCTGGATCGCCTGCGTCGTCGTCGACCACCAGATGACGTGCGGCTTGATCTTGTCGAGCATGGCGAAGGCGCGGTCGACGCCGCCCGGCTTGCGCAGCTCGTCGTACACCTCCTGGGGCGCCACGCCATCGGCCATCAGCGCGTTCTCGAGCGTATACTGCGCCTGCGCGAGCATGCCCCGCTTGCCGGGGAACGTCTCGACATCCCAGAAGTCCGCCCAGCTCCTCGGGCCTTCGCCTTCGATCAGGTCGGCGTTGTAGGCGAGGATGGTCGCCCAGGTGTCCGAGGCCACGCCGCACTCGTGGATCGTGCCCGGGTAGTACTTCGATGGATCGCCGGTGATCTCGCGCGTCAGCTTGACGAACAGCCCTTCGGCGCAGCCGATCTCCACGCCCGGCGCTTCGGCCGCCACCATGTCGTAGGTTATGTTGCCGCTCTGCACCTGCGCGCGGACCTTGGCGAGCTCGCCGGCCCACTCCTCCATGACAATCGGAATGCCCGTCTGGGCCGTGTACACGTCCCAGACGCCCTCCTTGTATGCCTTGTCCCAGCTGCCGCCCCAGCCGACCACGGTGATGGAGTCGGCGGCGTGTCCTGCGCCAATGCCCAGCGTTGCTGCGAGCGCCGCCGCGCCCACCAATAGGCTTCCCTGTCTCATCATGATGTTCTCCTCCCCGGGTTGCGAAGGCATAATTTGATCAAATTAGATACCATATTGCAGTTGAAGTGCAACAGCATTTGTGCCTAAAACCTAGGAATCCGCCTACTGCAGGTCAAATGGTTTTGATCAGATGAGAAAAACTGCTGCCGCCCTCCGCCGCGACGCCAATAATGCTTTCGACGATTCCCCGGCCCCCCACAAGCAGGCCCTGCCGCGGGCATGACGAGGAAGGCGGCGGGCAAGGGAATGGCCAAGCGATCGACCAAGGAGACGGCGCATTCGCGGGTCGCTGCCGCCTTGCGCGACGCCCTGATGAACGGCGACCTGCAGCCAGGGCAACGCCTGGTCGTGCGGGCGATTGCGGAGCGGTTCCGCACGAGTCCCATGCCGGTGCGCGAGGCGCTTCGCCAGCTCGCGAGCGATGGCGCGCTGTTCGATCATCCCAACCGCGGTGTGATCGTGCCGGAGGCGACGCTGGAGGTGATCTCCGACGTGGTGCGCGTGCGCTGCACGATCGAAGGCGCGGCCACCGAGTGGGCCGCTTCGACGATCAGTGCAGAGGAGCTGCAGATGCTCGAGCGCCTCAACGCGGGCATGGTGGCCAGCACGGCCGGCGGCGAGGCAGCGGACTACCTGACGCTCAACCGCGAGTTCCACTTCACGATCTATCGCGCCGCCCGTTCCGCGACGCTTGTGCCGGTCATCGAGCGGCTGTGGCTGCGGGCGGGACCGTGGCTCAACATCATGCGGGGCGAGGCGACGCTCGGCCTCGGCCTCGACCATCATGCCGAGGCGGTTGCGGCGCTCCGCGCCGGCAA
Source organism: Kiloniellales bacterium (assembly GCA_050330055.1). Lineage (GTDB taxonomy): Bacteria > Pseudomonadota > Alphaproteobacteria > Kiloniellales > JAKSDN01 > JBHJOF01. Next base: position 7,188 of record JBHJOF010000401.1, on the reverse strand, counting down.
CGGTGCCGCCGCGCGGCGCGCCATCGTCGCCGACATCGCAGACGCCGGAGACATCATGCTGCGGGCTGCGAGCAGCGGCCAGGCGCGCCCCGCGGCCCGTCGAGGCGCGGTTCCGATCGAGCCTGCCGAGCAGGGATCATGACCTCCCCGGCCGCTCCCACTCTGCGTAGCGAGGCGATCCATGTGCGCTTCGATGGCGTGAGCAAGGCCTACGGCTCGCTGTGGGCGGTCCGCGACCTCGATCTCGACATCGCCCGCGGCGAGTTCCTGACCCTGCTGGGGCCGTCGGGGTCCGGGAAGACCACGGCATTGATGATGCTTGCCGGCTTCGAGAAACCGACGAACGGGTCGATCTTCATAGACGGGCGGCGCATAGACAGGCTGCCGGCCAACCGGCGCGGCATCGGCTTGGTGTTCCAGAACTATGCCCTGTTCCCGCACATGACGGTGGGCGAGAACCTCGCCTTTCCACTCGAGGTCCGACGCCACTCGCGTGCAGAGATCGCCGAGCGGGTACGGCGGGTGCTCGACATGGTGCGCCTGCCGGGTCTTGAGGGGCGGCGGCCGGACCAGCTCTCGGGAGGCCAGCAGCAGCGGGTCGCCGTGGCGCGGGCGCTGATCTTCGAACCGAGCCTCGTTTTGATGGACGAGCCCCTTGGCGCGCTCGACAAGCAGCTCCGCGAACAGATGCAGTTCGAGATCAAGGACATTCACGCCCGCCTCGGCGTCACCTTCGTCTACGTCACGCATGACCAGACCGAGGCGCTGACCATGTCGGACCGCATTGCCGTCTTCAATGCGGGCTCGATCCAGCAGCTCTCTACGCCAGCGCTGCTCTACGAGCGGCCGCAGACGAGCTTTGTCGCTAGCTTCATCGGCGAGAGCAACAGGCTCTCAGGGACGATCTTGCGCGCCGACGGGAGAGAGGTTCAGGTCGAGCTCGATAGCGGCGGCGCAGTATGGGCGCTCGCCCAGAACATGGCTCCCTCGGCCGGCAAGCGGGTGGTGCTGTCGGTACGACCCGAGCGTGCCGCCGTGCTGGGCGAAGGTGAGAGCCGGCCCAACGAGTTCGAGGCGACGGTCGAGGACCTGACCTATGTGGGCGATCACGTGCGGGTGAGGATCGCTGCGCCGGCACTGAACGGCTTTGTCCTGAAGGTGCCCAATGCCGGCATAGCCGTCGCGCTTTCGGCAGACGCGAAGGTGCGGATCGGGTGGCGTTTGGAGGACTGCCTGGCCCTCGAGCCGTAGCGGCCAAGAGACGCGAAGCAGGAGCACTCCGGCCGCTGCGCCGGGCAACCAAGAGGAAGCAGATGCAGGCAACATCGAAGGTCATCATCACCTGCGCCGTTACCGGCTCGATCCACACACCCACCATGAGTCCCTATCTGCCGGTCACACCGAACGAGATCGTCGAGGCCGCGATCGGCGCCGCCCAGGCTGGCGCCTCGGTCATCCACCTGCACGCCCGCGACCCGGAGACGGGCAAGCCGTCGCCCGATCCGCGCCTGTTCATGGACTTCCTGCCGCGCATCAAGCAGCAGACCGATGCGGTGATGAATATCTCGACGGGCGGCGGCCTCGCCATGACCCTGGAGGAGCGCCTCGAGGCGGCCCATGCAGCGAAACCCGAGCTCTGCTCCCTCAACATGGGATCGATGAACTTCGCCCTGTTCCACATCAGCGGAAAGTATCGTCAGTGGAAGCACGACTGGGAGCACCGCTACCTCGAAGAGACCCGCAACGGCATTGTCTCCAACACCTTCAGGCAGATCGAGCGGATCATCGAGGAGGTGGGCCAGGCCTACGGCACGCGCTTTGAGTTCGAGTGCTATGACGTGAGCCACCTCTACGCGCTCGCGCACTTCCTCGATCGCAAGCTGGTCGAGCCGCCCCTGTTCGTGCAGACGATCTTCGGTCTGTTGGGCGGCATAGGACCGAACCCCGAGGACCTCATGCACATGCGCCGCACGGCCGACAGGCTCTTCGGTGGGGACTATCTCTGGTCCATCCTGGCCGCCGGCAGGCACCAGATGGCGCTCTGCACGATGGGCGCGATCATGGGGGGCAATGTGCGGGTCGGGCTCGAGGACAGCCTCTACATCGGCAAGGGGCAGCTTGCGAAAAGCAATGCCGAGCAGGTCGCCAAGATTCGCCGCATCCTGAGCGAGCTGTCGCTGGAGATTGCCACACCCGACGAGACCCGCCAGCTTCTGAATCTCAAGGGAGCCGATCAGGTAGCATTCTAGTCGGCGCCGGCCCCGTCACCTTCGTCGGCGTCAAGGGCGCAACGTTTCGCCTGCCGGCTTCCACGATCCCGCGATTGCGCGCCGCCGCGACGTCGCCGTTCGGTCTGGGACGTATCAAGCACGCGGAGTTCGCGATGGCCTTGGACGAGATGTCCGAGACCGAACTCCAGGCCTTCCTCGAGACGGCGCTGCGCATCCTCGGGGTCCGCTGCCTGGATGGGCCGCTTATCCATGTCTGCATGGATTGGCGCCACGTCGAGCTGCTGCCGAGCGCTGGAGGCAAGGCCTTCGGCCAGCTCAAGAACATCTGCGTGTGAAACAAAGACAACGCCGGCAGGGGCAGCTTCTACCGCTCCGAGCTCGAGCCGATCCGCGTGTTCCAGACCAGTCAGGCACCGCACCCTAACGCCATCGAGCTCGGCCGTTAGGGGCGCGGCGCCGGTAGCGAAACCGGCCGGTGCCGGGATGACGGCTTACGCAACTCACATTCAACAACATTGGACGAAGCCCCTCTGTGTGTCACCTGTGGATCAAAGGCGTATCGCCGGGGAGCTTCTGTCTGATAGTCACTCTTTTATTGCAAGGGCTTAACGTGAGAAACATGGCGGGCCACGAACGTAGGAACTGGGCACTACAGTTTCACTATTCCTCTATTAGGCTGCGATTATCCGCAGGAACTACGATCCTCTTCACTCGGCGTTTGATTGCGGGAGTCATCTAAGCTGCAATCTTCGAACGGCTGGCTCGCACGTATTGGAACTCATGACCCAGAGCGGACCTCATCAGCCGGTCGATGCGGCGGTGAAAACCGCCAATTGAGCATCGAAAGCACGCTTGAAGGCCGGCCGCGCTTCGCCGCGGGCGACATAGGCGGAGAGGTTCGGATATTCATCCAGTATACCCGATCCGTTCAACCTGCGCAGCACCGCCACCATCAGAAGGTCACCGGCGCTGAACGCACCATCGAGCCAGTCGGCATCCCCCAGGCGACCGGAAAGTTCGCCCAGCCGGTCACGGATGCGATCCTCGACGATAGGCAGGCGCTGCTCGTACCAGGTCTCGTCGCGCTCCACGAGCTTGGCGATTTCGCGATGAACGATCGGCGGCTCCACCGTGTTAAGCGCGGCAAACATCCATGTGATCGCGCGCGCCCTGGCATTCGCATCGTCTGGCAGCAGGCCACCATGGCGCTCCGCGATATGGAACACGATCGCCCCCGACTCGAACAGGTCGAGATCGCCTTCTTCATAGGTCGGAATCTGCCCGAAAGGATGAAGGGCACGATGCGCGGGTTCCTTCATCTCACTGAACGAAACAAGACGAACGTCGTAAGGTTGGCCCACTTCTTCGAGCGCCCAACGAACACGCATGTCACGTGCCTGTCCCTTGCCGCGGTCGGGCGATCGTTCAAAGGCTGTGATGGTGGGGGTCATTGGAAGGCTCCGGGTGATGGCATGACGCTGTCGAGAGTGATGTGCGTGATTTCAACGATTTTTCTCATGGTTGGGTATTCGGTTCTTGCGCTTTGCATCCGGAGGACGAACGACCGGCGCGGCTCCCGACAACTCACCTCGTTTTCTTTGGCCATGGGATTTCGCGGTCCGAACCTTCTGCGCGCGGCCGTTACCGGCGAACGACCTGAAACCCTTCCGTCGGCGAAGGTCTCAAAATGGCGCACAGCGGAAGCTCAATCGACGTTCAGAGCGGTCACGACGGCGTGGATCAGAAGACTTTATCGTAGTTTGGCGTAGAACAGCGTGGCGGAGGGGGAGGGATTCGAACCCTCGGTACGCTCGCGCGCACAACGGTTTTCGAGTGCGAAGAAGCTGGTCTCCTCCAAATCTGTTCAGTGCCTAAGCATCCGAAATCGCTAGCTCCATAGAGGAAGTGTGTGCCGACCTCTCGGCTTTAGTGCTGGGTGGTCCCTCATGGTCCGTTTGCAAGTGGGTTTGCAGCAGCGTGTGCGCACGACGCCTGTCAGATGGCGAAGGCGGCACCCCCGGCGCCGCGCTCCGGGTCCTTTCGGGTCCCCCGCTCTTGGTGCCATACCTGCACATGCACTCTTCCCACGAAATGTGGTGGTGCAGAAGAATTCCGCGAAGTCCGTTTCGGAAGTGCCCCCACCCGCCGTAGAGAGAGGCAGTCTCGCCCTATGAATAGGGTGCCATACGAGAAGATTGGCGCGACTCTCAGGAAAGCCCTTTCCCGCCTCGCACAACGGCTAGGAACGCTCTTCCGCGTTCCTGCCTGTGTGGCTGAGTTCAGAAGGCCGTGCGGCTGTGTGGCGAAAAATCCGGGCGGCAAATAGGGCGTCAGAATTATTCTGACGAGAAATTTTCAGATCCTTCTTTCGAACGGCTCGCAGCCTGTCAGGTGTCCGCCTTCTTCGGACAACTGGCGTGTATCTCTTTGGGCGCGCCCAGATAGATTCTCGGCCAATCGCCCAGCCCGGCGCCGTTAAACTGGTCGGCGGTCGGGTCCAGCACGCGGCCGTCAGGCAGGGCAATCCAGAAATGGTTGACCGTGTGGCCCTGTATCTCGATGTTACCCTCGACAAGCCGGGTTTCCATTCCATAGAAGCGCAGCAGCCCGGCCAATGGATTTGCGACCATGAAACACATACCGCGCGGCGGATAGCGGGCAAGCGTCGCGCAGCGGATACCGGCAGCGATCCCGATCAACTCGGCGTCGGTCATAGCGCCTTCGGGCCGCTCCTGTGGCGATGAGCTAACCCTTTTCATTGTGGTGTTTTCTTTTGGGGTCCTTTCCGTCTCCAGCCACCCCACAAGCTCCCTTGCCGCGCCCAGCGCCGGGCGAATCCACTTGATTTTGATAGCTTTAAGATAATATGAACCAGTCTGATAGGAAAAATCCTTAGTCCGCCCCAGCGATAACAGACACCATGGCAGAATCCAAGGCTGCCCAGATCGAACTGCTGATCGGTGCGATCGCTCGCCGCGCATCCGAACGTCGTTGCCGTCTCACAAAGACTCGGCTCGTAAAATTTTTATACCTCTTGGACCTCTACTTCGCGCAATCGCAAGGTGAAACGTTTTCCGGCTGGCCTTGGGCATTCGTTCACTACGGCCCCTATTGCAGAGAAAGCACCGATGCAATTGATCGCGCCACTGAGCGCGGAATATTGGCTGCGCACTCTTACGAGTCAAAGTTTTCCGATGAAGACTATCGCCTGTATGGACCGGGAGAGCAGCTTCGCGATGACTTGGTTGGCATGGTGCAATCGGCGCTGCCGGCGTATGTTCGGTCACATCTGTTCGCTGACGTCCATGAATGGTGCGACGACACCTTTGGTCTGCTTGACTTCATCTATTTTCGCACGGGTCCCATGAAGGCGGCAAATCCAGGTGACTTACTTTCGTTCCAAGGGGAAACCGAGATTGATTATACCCAGTTCCAGCCAGTGAAGATGCTACCTCTGAGTAACACGAAAAAGCGCACGTTGCGAGAGCGGTTGAAGAGCATGAAAGGCGACCTTAAGCGAATTTCTACAACATCTCCCGCGCCGTACGATTCTGAGTACGCAAATTTGCTTGTTCACTTGGACGAAGAGGAAACGCCTATCGGACTTTCCGGTACAGCCGATGTCAGGCGCGCCACACGCAGTAATGATTGAGGAAGTGTGTAACTGCATTTATGAAAAGGCCAGGGGCCTCGTGCTCGGACAGTTTGTGTGGTATCCGGTCCCGCACCTTGAGGAGGTTCCACGGATACTGGATGTCGAAAGAGCCAGCAGCGAAGTGCACTTCGCTTCAAAGTTCGAAATCGTTCAAATCAATGACCGCCATTTCAAGAAGAAAGAGAAGCTCCCAATCAAAGCTCTATCCTTAGGGGAGACCGAAGAGCTTTTGATTGCTAAGGCAAAGATGCGACCGTGCATCATTCTCTCGGTGGACAACACAAAATTTAATGACAAGGCTATCGCGGGTGAGATCGGCAAACGCCGTCATCTTCAGGATCGATCGATGACGATAGCGCCCGCATATGGTTTAGCCACTCCAGGTGATCCGACAGGCTTTCCGCCAGTCATGACGGCTCGTATACGTGCGCTCATGTATAATCAGTTCTTTTACCTTCCCAAGAGATGTCCCAAAACAGGACTTTCCTTTGGCAAGGAAGGTATAATTCGATTGGACAGATTGATGGCCGCGTCACCGTCCCGTGGCATGGAGGCAATGGACTTCAGGCTATCAGATGAGCCTTTGGCGCTTCTCCTGGCGATCCTGCGAGAGCGTTTCGGTGGTGAGCGGAACGAAGACTTGGAGGTGGCCCGGACGATTTTGCTTGAAGCGGTCCCTCCAGAGGCCCTCCCAGTTTCGCCATAGGCAGCTGCTTGGAAGAACCCTAGTAGCGCCTCAGAAGCCCTTTCCTGATCCACCCTGACGTAGAATGGCCCCGTCCTCCGTCGGGCAACAGCCGAGGCAAACCGGTAGGCATTGGATCAGCCGGCAAACCTCCAGCCTCATCCACATAAGGCTTCGACGCACATCTTCCCTGAACTGGCCAAATTGGCCATAATTGTGAAAGCGAATCGGGGGTTGGATGAAGTCTCTCTCCGCGAAGGAAGCCAAGTACAACTTCGGGCGCATGATTGACATGGCCAGAGCTGAACCGCTGGTCGTGCAGAAGCATGGTCGGCCCGTCGTTGTCGTGTTGGCGCTTGAGATTCCGAAAAGAATCGGGGGTCGCTCGTTTGCAGTTTGTTTGCAATGTATATGATGTTCACGAAAGGTTCAAGGTGGGCAGGTATGAAATAACCCCTTGAATTCTGGCGGAGGGGGAGGGATTCGAACCCTCGGTACGCTCGCGCGCACAACGGTTTTCGAGACCGCCCCGTTCGACCGCTCCGGCACCCCTCCGCTGGCGGCGCCCGGCGTGCTACCGGCCGGGCCCGACGGGCGGCCGGCACACTAGCCCATGG
>JBHJOF010000400.1:0-12107 GCA_050330055.1 Kiloniellales bacterium | reverse complement strand
CAGGTAAGCGTTGCCGCAGAGCACCAGGAACTTCGCCCGTACCCGCCCCTTCGCGGTGCGCGCCGAGGGCGCGGCGCCGAGCTCGATCCCGAGCACGGGCGAACGCTCGAAGAGCCGCGCGCCCGCCCCTTCGGCCGCGCGGGCCAGGCCGAGGCAGTAGGTGAGCGGATGCAGATGCCCGGCGCGGGCATCGTAGAGCCCGCCGATATAGGCCGGGGAGTTGAGGTATCCGAGGGCCTCGTCGCGCGACAGCAGCGTCAGGTGATCATAGCCGTAGTCGCGCGACCAGCTCTCCATGGTCTCTCGCATCGCCGCGACGTGGCGCGGCTTGACCGCGGCGTTGAGGAAGCCCCAGGTGAGGTCGCACTCGATGGCGTGGCGCTGAACGCGCTCGGCGATGATGTCCTTGCCCTCTTCGACGAAGGCGAAGAGCTTGCGCGCATCGTCCTTGCCGAGGGCGCGGGCGATCGGCTCCATGCCGGCCGAAAAGGCGCTGCAGACCTGTCCGCCGTTGCGGCCCGACGCGCCCCAGCCGATGCGGTTCGCTTCCAGCAGCACCACGTCGTAGCCGCGCTCGGCCAGATTGAGCGCGACCGAAACGCCGCTGTAGCCGCCGCCGACCACGCAGACGTCGGCCTGCAGATCGCCCTCGAGGGCCGGTCGCTCGACCAGACCGCGGGCAGTCGCCGCGTAGTAGGATCGGGTGTGCTCACTCGGTGTCATGCCGCAGCAGCTTTACGGCGGCGCCTAATGCGGCGTCAAGCGAGCGTGGTGAAACAGGCATAAAACGCGCACAACGCGGCCTGAGGCCGGATGCTAACAGCTTGCCCAGCCCCTTAGCGCCATGGTAGCGGTGTGCGGCCGCCCGAAAATCAGCGCCCTGGGCAATCTCGCCTACGGCCTATCGCGTCTGCGGCCTATTGCGCAGAGCCCTATTCATGACGAAAATCGAAAACTTCCTGAAGGAACACAAGATCGACGAGGTCGAGTGCCTGGTCCCCGACATGGCGGGCATCGCGCGCGGCAAGATCGTCCCCGCCGCCCGCTTTCTCAAGGGCATGCACTCGCACGGCCTGCGCATCCCGGAGCAGATCTTCATCCAGACCGTGACCGGCGACTACCCTGAAGAAGACAGCGTCACCGATCCCGCCACCTCCGATGTCTTCCTGGTGCCGGACGAAGATACCCTGCGCATCGTGCCCTGGTACGACGAGCCGACGGCACAGATCATCTGCGACGCGCACTATTTCGACGGCCAGCCGGTCACCATTTCGCCGCGCCACATCCTCAAGCACGTTCTCGGTCTCTACGAGGAGAAGGGCTGGCAGCCGATCGTCGCGCCGGAGCTGGAGTTCTTCCTGGTCGAGACCAACACCGACCCGGACTATCCGCTGGTGCCGCCGATCGGCCGCTCGGGAAGACGGGAGACGGCGCGCCAGTCCTACGGCGTCGACGCGGTCAACGAGTTCGACCCGCTGTTCGAGGACGTCTACGACTACTGCGAAGCGCAGGAGATCGACGTCGACACGCTGACCCACGAAAGCGGCGCCGCGCAGATGGAGATGAATTTCAACCACGGCCCGGCCCTGCAGCTCGCCGACCAGACCTTCCTGTTCAAGCGCACGGTGCGCGAGGCGGGCCTGCGCCACAAGGTCTATGCCACCTTCATGGCCAAGCCGATGCAGGGCGAGCCGGGCAGCGCCATGCACATTCACCAGAGCCTGTTCAGCACCAAGACCGAGCGCAACCTCTTCGCCACGCGCGCCGGCAAGGACACGCCGCTGTTCCACAATCACATCGCCGGGCTGCAGAAGTACCTGCCGATGGTGATGCCGCTCCTGGCGCCGAACGTGAACAGCTATCGCCGCCTGACGCCCTACTCGGACGCGCCGATCAATACGCACTGGGGCTACGACAACCGCACCACGGGGCTGCGCGTGCCGCATTCCGAGTCCTCGGCGCGGCGCGTCGAGAACCGCCTGGCCGGGGCCGATGCCAATCCCTATCTGGCGATCGCCGCCTCGCTCGCCTGCGGCTACCTGGGCATGACCGAGAGGCTGAAGCCGCGGCCGCCGGTCGAGGGCAGCGCCTATCGCCTGGCCCACACGCTGCCGCGCACGCTCTATGACGCGCTCTACCGCTTCAACGGCAGCAAGCAGCTCCGCAACCTGCTGGGCGAGAAGTTCATCGACGCCGTGACCCAGGTCAAGGAGGCCGAGCTGGTCGCCTATCAGGCAGTCATCTCGTCTTGGGAGCGCGAGCACCTTCTGCTAAACGTATAGCCGGGAGGAGGCACCATGGCAGCGTCACACAGCAGCATCCTGTGCTCCGGCCAGGCGCGCCTGGCCAGGCTGCCGTCCCTCTATTCCGAGCTCATGATTCTCTGCGCCCGCATCGGCTTCAACCCCTAGTCCGGCGGACGGCGCGGCCCCTGGGATGGTGCCGGGGACACCCGCGCCGGCTGGCCACGCGTGGCCGGCCCGTCACCGACCGGACTCCTCTTGCTAGGGAACGATGCACAATGACCGTACAGACCAGCCACAAGACCACGCACAACATGACGGCGCACTGGCGCGAGAGCGATACGCGCCATCACCTGCACCCCTTCACCGACTACCGCTCGCTGGCCGAGACCGGCAGCCGCATCATCACCAAGGCCGAGGGCGTCTGGCTCGAGGATTCCGAGGGCAATCGCCTGCTCGACGGCATGGCCGGGCTGTGGTGCGTCAACGTCGGCTACGGGCGCAAGGAGCTGGCCGAGGTCGCTTATCGGCAGATGCTCGAGCTGCCCTACTACAACACCTTCTTCAAGACCGCGACGCCGCCCTCGATCGAGCTGTCCGAGAAGCTGGTCGAGCTGGCGCCCGACGGCCTGAACCACGTCTTCTACGGCTGCACGGGGTCGGACGCCAACGACACCATCGTGCGCATGGTTAGGCACTACTGGAACCTGATGGAGAAGCCCGGCAAGAAGACCTTCATCAGCCGGAAGTACGCCTATCACGGCTCGACCATGGTCGGCGCCAGCCTCGGCGGCATGGCGGGCATGCACGCCCAGGCCGACCTGCCGCTGCCCGGCTTCGTCCACATCATGGAGCCCTACTGGTACGACAACGCCGAGCCCGGCGAAGCGCCCGAGGCCTTCGGACGGCGCGCGGCCAAGGCGCTGGAGGACAAGATCCTCGAGCTCGGACCGGACCAGGTCGCGGCCTTCATCGGCGAGCCGATCCAGGGCGCCGGCGGCGTCATCGTGCCGCCGGACAGCTACTGGCCCGAGGTGCAGCGCATCTGCAGGCAGTACGACGTGCTGCTGATCGCCGACGAGGTGATCTGCGGCTTCGGCCGCACCGGCCACTGGTTCGGCTGCGAGCGCTTCGATATCAAGCCCGACCTCATGCCGATCGCCAAGGGCCTGACCTCGGGCTATCTGCCGCTCTCGGCGGTGATGGTCGGCGAGCGCGTCACCGAGGGGCTGACCGAGCGCGGCGGCGAGTTCACGCACGGCTACACCTACTCCGGCCATCCGGTGGCCTGCGCCGTGGCGCTCGCCAACATCGCCATCATGGAGCGCGAGACGCTGGTCGAGCGCGTGCACGACGAGGCCGGCCCCTATCTCCAGTCCAGGCTGCGCGAGGCGCTGGATGGTCACCCGCTGGTCGGCGAGGTGCGCGGCGTCGGCCTGATCGGCGCCATCGAGCTGGTGCAGGATCGCAAGACGCGGCAGCACTTCGAGCCGCTCGGCCGCGTCGGCACGATCTGCCGCGACCTCTGCTTCGCCAACGACCTGGTGATGCGGGCGGTGCGCGACTCCATGGTCTTCTCGCCGCCGCTGACCATCAGCAAGGACGAGATCGACGAGCTCGTGCGCCGGGCGAAGCACTGCATCGACCTGACCGCCGAGCAGGTCGGTATCGGCTGACTCCATCGCAGCTTTTGTGTTGCCCATGGATGCTCCTTACCCCCATCGCTGACGCGATGGGGCCCATTGCCACCCTCACCCTCCCTCTCCCCTCGAGGGAGAGGGGACCAAACAGGCGCGCTGCAAACCCCTCTCCCTCGGAGGGGAGAGGGAGGGGCCCAAGCGACCGAAGGGCGCTTGGGAGGGTGAGGGTGACAAAAAGAGACGGCCGCGCAGCGCCCGCGTCGGCTCGATCGAGCGGCGGGAGTCAGTCCAGCAGGTGGCGCAGCGCCGGCCGCACCTGCGTCGGCCGGGCGGTTTCGGCCTCGTTTGGGAACGCCTGCGGCGTCTCCCGTCCCGGTGCCCCTTGCACCGGTACGGCGAGGTAGCTGTCGTCGAGCAGGTCGCAGAGCGTCAGCTCCGCGGCAAGACCGTGCCGGTCGATGATGGACTCAAACATAGCGCCTGCCTTCGCAGCGGGAGCAGCGCAGACCGTCCACGGACGGCTGCCCTGCGTGATCGGGCCCGGCGCCGCAGCCGCGCGGTACCGCAGCCCACGGCACCGGACCCTTGCCTTGGCAGACAGCAGCCTACACGCGCCCATCCTTAACGCGTTGAATCAAAAGAATGTCAGGGATCAGGCGGGCAGCAGAGGGGAAGCCCGGCTCGCGCTAGGCGTTAACCTCCAGGTTGGCGACTGCGGCAAAGTCGGTGAAGCTGTTGATCGTGCCGTCGCCGATGCCTTCGAGCGTGATCTGCCCGCCGTTCTGATTGTTCGCCGGATTGTTTCCGAGCGTGATGACCACGTCGGAACCGTCGTCGGCGATAGTCCAGCCGTCGGCGGCGGCCGCCGCGCTGTCGAGATCGGCCACCGTCACCCCGCCGCCGTCGTAGTCGAAGACGTCGTCCAGGCGCAGGAAGTCGCCACCGGCGCCGACCTCGAAATCGAGGATTACGTTGTTGCCGCTCGCCTGGGCCAGGCTGACGACGAAGCTGTCCTGGCCGCTTCCGCCGATCAGCAGGTCGTCGCCGGCACCGCCGATCAGCACGTCGCCGCCGCCCTGACCGAACAGGATGTCGTTGCCGGCGCCGCCGACCAGGGTGTCGGCTTCGCCCCGCTCATCGCCCTCGACGATGAACTGGAAGGGATCGCTGTGGATGAACTCACGGATCTGGGCGAGGGTCGGCGCCTCGCCGGCCGCCGTGCCCGCCAGCGCGTTGTCGGCCAGGTAGGCGACCAGCGCGTCGAACCCGACGCCGTCGTGCGCGCCGGCAGGCCCGAACTGCGCCGAAGGAAGATGGTCCGTGTTGATCACGTCGCCGAATAGCACGTCGTCGCCGTCGCCGCCCATGATGACATCGCTGCCGACCGGCAACAGCATCCTGGCGCTGACGCCCCCCAGGTCCGCCTCGAGGGCGCCATCAAGGAGCTGGGCGTCACCCGCGCTGTCGATCTGGGACAAGAGCTCCAGCGTGTCTTCACTGACGCTGATCCCTACGGCGTGCACCTCGAGCTCGCCCTGAAAGGCGGCAATGAACGCACGGAAGTCGTTGATCGTCTGATCGTGGGTTCCCGACGGCGCCGACGGACCATCCGAAATGAAGTAGACTGCGGATCGGTCGGCCGGCGGCGCGCTGCCCAGGTGGGTAGTGATCGCGTCGAATGCCCCCGGGTAGTCGTTGGCGCCGCTGGCGACGATGCCTTCGAGAAAGGCGATGGCATTGTCGAAACCGTCGGGATCGGAGAGGTCGAAAGTACCCGGATCGTCGGCATTGCTGGAGAAGGGGATGATCTGCACGGTCACCAGCGCGCCCTGCATCGACAGGTTGTTGAAGTCCCCAATCAGGTTCTGCAACGCAGCCTTCGCCAGGTCCAATCGGCTTGCCGGTCCCGGCCCGTCGATTCCGTTCATGCTGTTCGAGACATCGAGCGCGATGACGAGACTGACTGACAGCGCAGTCGACCCGCCCGTATCGCCGATCAGCACGTCGTCGATCGCCTCGCCGATCAGGGGGCCGGCGCCGGGTCCCTCGGTGTTGGGCACCGCGTGCGGCACGGCGCTGCCGGCCTGGTCGTCCGCATTGCTGCCGACCGCGAGGACCGGCGAGGCTCCGTCGATCCTGGTGATCGCGGTAAACATGGTCACGCCGTCGCTGAGCTCGACACTGATAACGCGGTCGCCTGGGTTCTCCGCGGTATTGAGATAGCGGATCAGGAGCAGCGCCTCCTGATACTCGGCGGTCGTGGCGGTGCCGGTCAGGACGATCCTGCTCGAAGTCGAGTTTGCGGCGTCGAAGGTTATTCCCGCCGGCAGCTGGGCGCCATCGACCAGGAATAGGCTTTCGGTCGCCGCGTCGAATGGCGGCTGCAGGGTGATGGTGGCCGACTGGGCAATGCCGCTCACGCTCACGATGGCGACGTTGCCGACGATCGGGATGCCGTCGCTGCCTTCCGGGAACACCGTGGCGAAGTTGGTCGAACCGGCGGGTACCGGCCCCTCGGGACCCTCCTCGCCGTCCAGATCGACGATGATGGTAAGGCCGGTCAGTTGGAGCTCGGCCAGGATCTGCAACAGCAGAATCAGGTTGGGATCCTCGGCGATAATGTCGGCCAGCGCGCGCTCGTCGACCTCGACACGGAAGCCCACCAACTCGCCGCTTTCGTCGGGCGCCAGGAAGTCGGCGGCCAGCTCGGACTGCTGCAGCAGGTCGGCGAGGATGGCGCCGCCGCTGCTGCCCGAGCCGCCCTCCTGCTCCGGGCCGGCCTCAGGCGTGATTTCCTGAATCAGATCGAGAAAAGAGCGACTAAGCGAAGACAGCGCCAGGCTGTAGATGCCCAACTGCTCCTGCGTGGCGGTGCTCGGCGGCGGCAGCACCTCGGTCGGGCTGGTCACCGTCAAGGTGTCAAGCGCGCTGGCCAGGGTCTGCAGGCTGACGCTGTTGAACACGTCGATGGCGCCCAGATCGCCGTCCAGCCCTTCCAGCAGGCTGACCACCAGACGCTGGACCGCCGCGAGGAACTCGCCGGCACCGGTGGTGCCGCGCACGCCGATGGTGGCGACCGGGGTGCGGATCGACATGCCGGGCCCGTCGGCGGGCGCGATGCCGCCGGAGACGAAGGCGAATGCGCCCTGGATCAGCGACAGCGACAGGGCATTGTCGGCGCCGTCGGGATTGTAGATCACCTGGTCGATCACCAGGCGGGCATTGCTCGACAGCGAGAATAGCGTGTTATCGACGAAGCGGATGCCGACCGAGGTGTCCGGGCCGGTCTGCAGCACGTCCCCGAGATAGACCGGGTCGCCCAGCGCCAGTGCCTGCTGGACCCCGTTGGTGCGGGTCACCAGGGCCGAGCCGGTCAGCTCGGTCACCTCGCCGACCGGCTCGCTGCTGCCAGTCGCCTGGGCGTACTGGGTCTCGCCAAGCTGGGCCTGGGCGTACTGTCCCGGCGCCAGCGGCCCGGCCAGCCGCGTCGCCAGATCGCCGCTGATCGTCGCGCTGCCCGCCGTCACCAGGTCGGGCGACGTGCCGTCTGCGAAGTAGTCGCGCAGCAGGACGTCCGGTCCGTCCGGTCCACCCTCCGGGGCCCGCAGCAGCAGGTCATCGCCTTGCCGCACGAAGTCGGCGGTCAGCAGGAACGCGCCGTTCGGCACCGTGACCGAGCCGGCGTCCGGCGGCGCCTCGACGAGGATCGTCGGCTGTGCCGGGCCCGGGTCCAGAGGTTCCCCGCTACGCATGATCGCTATCGTTCCCCACAGCCTGTGGCCACCGCCTGCCGCGGGCGCCCACAACCCGTAACCCCTTGTCCCAAGAGAACAGCGCACCTTGGCTCGACTGGCCGGCGCTTCGCGTGCCCATCCCCCTTGGTGAACAAGACATTAAAACAATTTCCAATTAAGTTCAATCTACATTTCATTAACCTTAATAAACTTAAAGACGAAAAACATACCCTTTTTGGAGAACCTGGTTTTACCTGGAAAGTTAAGAAATCGTCCAAAGTATTCAATTGACGGACACTAGCAAAGACACGAGTGAGGCGTGCGGGAAGAATTAAGCCGCTGTCACCATTGTATTTTGTTTCTATACGCTCAATCGAGCCCCGGCCGGCCGCGCCCGCCCGCCTCCCGGCCGATCCGAGGCCATGGCCCCCGAAGCCATGGCCCCCGAGGCTATGGTCAGGGCCGGCCATTTCCGATAAAGCTTGCGCCGACGCCCGGCAGGCACGCCCCGTTGGCTCAATTGGTAGAGCACCTGATTTGTAATCAGGGGGTTGGGGGTTCGAGTCCCTCACGGGGCACCACCCTTCGCCCTGCGGGCTTCGGGTGGCAAGCCACCCGAAAACGCATTTTGGGCGAAGGCGTGCCCTGCGTAGCTCGAAGAGCGAAGCAGGGCTGAGCGGCGTTCGACGTGCCTCGTTTGGAGCGCGCCATCCTGTCACGCGCAAATGCCCGAGACTTGTCCTGCGTGCCGCCTTTGCCAAGTCCATAGACCGCCGTCCCCCTTGCGGGCCGCCCCATGTGGATGGCCCCATGTGGATGGCTTGTCTCGCCCGCGTTTCCATTGGAGGCTAGATAGGGAGCCGCCAGCCTTTTACCTGTGCGCTCCGTCACAGTTGGCTGAATTTCCGGCCGTGGATGCCACGGGGGCATCAAAAAGGGGGAGCCCCGCGCATGACCAAGCTGATCGACCTGTCGATTCCCGTCGAGCACGGCGCCGGGCGGCTCGGCCTGCAGGTCGCCTTCGCCACGCCCTACAGCTTCGCCGAGCACGGCTGGCAGGGCTCGACCTTCAGCATGTTCTGCCACTACGCGACCCACGTGGACGCGCCCAACCACTTCCTCGAGGGCGCCGCCGGCATCGATCAGGCGCCGCTCGGCAAGCTGATCGGCCCGGCCGGCCTGGTCGAGCTGGACGACCATGGCGAAGGCGCCGGCATTTCCGGCGACACCCTGGAGGCGCGCGGCCGCCACATCGAGCGCGGCGACATCGCCATCCTGCGCACCGGCTGGAGCGACCGCTGCTGGGGCCAGCGCGCGTTCTGGACCAGCGGGCCCTACCTGGCGCCGGACGGCGCCGACTGGCTGGTTGAGCGCGGCATCAAGGCGATCGTCTACGACTTCGCCGAGGAATACGTGGTGCGCCAGCCCGGCTTCCGCGGCGAGGACTGCGAGGTGCACCACCGCATCCTGGGCCGGGACATCTACAACATCGAGTACGTGCACAACCTGGGCCAGATCACCCAACCGCGCCTGGCGATCGCCGCCCTGCCCTTGAAGCTGGTCGGCCTCGACGGCGCGCCCGCGCGCGTCATCGCGATCGAGGGCCACGACCTGCCGCGGGACTTCGAGGTCGTGGCCTGAACGGTCAGCGCGCACGCGTGTCGTCCAGGTGAGGCGCGAAGCGGCGCGGCAGCAGGCCGGCCTGAAACCAGGTGACAAAGCTGTAGATCGAATAGACAGGCAGGCCGGTGGCGCGGCGGATGTCGGCGGCATAGGGCACCATGTTGGTGCACTCCAGCACGATGGCGCCGAGGTCCGGGTTGCGCTCGACCAGGGTGCGCGCGGCCGCGACGTTGTCCTGGCGCGCCAGCTCGACGTCCATCTCCGGCTCGTCGTCCAGCACGGCGCGGCTGAACTCGCGGCCGCCGTCGGTGCCCATCACCGGCGTGGTGGGATTGATGCCGGCCTTCTCCAGGTGCTCGGCGGTCAGGGTGGCGGCCGAGATGGTCAGGATGCCGGCCCGCCTGCCCGGCGGCAGCAGGCGCTCGACCAGCGGCAGCTGCATCAGCGACGAGGTCGCGACCGGCACGCCGAGCGCCGCGGCGAGCTCGTCCTGGAACAGCGAGAGGAAGCCGCAGGTGGTGGTGATGCCGTCGGCGCCGTCGCGCAGCAGCGCGCGGCCGGTCTCGATGAAAGCCGGCAGCAGGCCCTCGGCGCGCTGCCGCACCACGCGGTCCGGCGAGGCCTGCGGCACGACGCGATAGAGCACCGGGAAGGGCCAGGTGGCGGCGTTGCCCATGTCGCCCGGGATGCGCGGGAAGCGCGTCTCCAGCATCAGGATGCCGACCGCCGCCCCGAACCCCGTCTTGCCGCCGCTCGCCTTCATGGCGCCACTCCCCGTCGGACGCGACCTCATGCTTCGACAAGCTCAGCATGAGGCTTCGACAGGCTCGCGAGGAAGTCGCCTCACCGCCTCCCACCTCACCCTGAGCCTGTCGAAGGGTGAGGAAGGCTCGATAGTCAGGTCAACACCGCACGACACCATCACAGGCGCAGCCGGCTGTACACAAGTCCCTGCATCGTTAACATGGCGCCGCGAATCGAGAGCGAGGGGCAGCGAGATGAGCGAGCGGGGAGCGGGCAGCAACGCGCCGAGCGGCGCCGAGGCCATGGTGCGCCTGCTGGAGTTGCACGGCGTGCGGCACGTCTTCGGCCTCTGCGGCGACACCACGCTGCCGTTCTACGACGCGCTTTACCGGCTCGACCACGGCATCGAGCACATTCTGACCCGCGACGAGCGCTCGGCCGCCTACATGGCCGACGGCTACGCCCGCGTCACCGGCCGGGTCGGCGTCTGCGAAGGCCCCTCGGGCGGCGGCGCCACCTACATCCTGCCCGGCATCGTCGAGGCCAACGAGTCCTCGATCCCGGTGCTGGCGATCACCAGCGACGTGTCTGTCGCCTCGCGCGGCCACTATCCCCTGACCGAGCTCGACCAGGAGGGCCTGTTCCGGCCGCTCACCAAGTGGAACGCGGTGATCCCGCGCGCCGAGATGCTGCCGGCCCTGGTGCGCCAAGCCTTCCGCGCCATGACCACCGGCCGGCCGGGCGCCGCCCAACTCGGCCTGCCGCTCGACGTGCAGAAGGGCCCGGTGCCGGCCGAGGAGATCTGGGGCGACCCGGCGCTCGGCGGCTTCCCGGCCTGGCCCGCCGGGCCAGACGAGGCGGCCGTCGAGCGTGCGCTTGAGGCGATCCTCTCGGCCCAGTCTCCGGTCGTCATCTGCGGCGGCGGCCTGGTGATCGCCGGCGGCGAGGCCGAGCTCAAGCGCCTGGCCGAGCGCCTCGACCTGGCCGTGGCCACCACCATCTCCGGCCAGGGCAGCCTGGCCGAGAGCCATCCCAACTGCGTCGGCGTGGTCGGCTCGAACGGCGGCGTGCCGGCGACCCGCGCGGTGATCGCGGCGGCCGACCTGGTGCTTTTCATCGGCTGCCGCGCCGGCTCGGTCACAACCGAGCGCTGGCAGTTCCCGGCGCCGGGCACGCGCATCGTCCATATCGACAGCGACCCCGCGGTGATCGGCGCGACCTATCCGACCGAGGTGGCGCTGGTCGGCGACGCCCGCCTGGCGCTGGCGGCCATGAACCGCCTGCTCGACGCCGACGGCAAGACTGGCCCAAGCTCGCGGGGCTTCGGCGGCGCGGCCCGGGCCGAAGCGGCCAAGCGGGCCAAGCGAGAGGCCGTCGCGGCGCTGGCCCAGAGCGGAGAGCGGCCGATCCGTCCGGAGCGGCTGGTGGCGGATCTGCGCGCCGCGCTGGACGACGACGCTATCGTGGTGGCCGATCCCGGCACGCCCTGCCCCTACCTCTCCGCCTACTACGAGATCCGGCGGCCGGGCCGAACCTTCATCAGCAACCGGGCGCACGGCGCGCTCGGCTATTCGCTGGCTGCCGCCGTGGGCGCCCATTATGGCCGGCCGGGCGTCAAGGTGGTCGCCGTCATGGGCGACGGCAGCTTCGGCTTCGCCTGCGGCGAGCTGGAGACCGTGGTCCGCCTCGGCCTGCCGATTACTTTCGTGGTGGTCTCGAACGGCGTCTATGGCTGGATCAAGGCGGGCCAGAAGGCTGGCTTCGGCGCGCGCTACTTCTCGGTCGACTTCAGCGGCACCGACCACGCCGCCGTGGCCGCCGCCTTCGGCCTCGAGGCCTGGCGGGTCGAGGACCCGGAGGCGCTGGCGCCAACGCTGCGCCGGGCCGTGGACCATGGCGGCCCGAGCCTGGTCGACGTGATCTGCCAGCCGCTGCACGAGGCCCGAGCCCCGGTCAGCGAGTGGATCGCCTGATCCAGGGCCGTTTTTCCACAAAGCAAGCCTTTCGCTTTCCGGCCAAGCGTACCAAACTAGCCGCCGGCATCAGAAAACGGGAGGCAACACGATGCAAAGCAAGCTCGGCAGACTGGCTGCAGCGGCCCTCGGCGCGGCTCTGGGAGTCGC
>JBHJOF010000399.1:0-11589 GCA_050330055.1 Kiloniellales bacterium | reverse complement strand
CGGACAGCGGACTGCTCGACCTCTCGCTGCTGCAGATCGACAGGTACGAGGAGGCGCTGCGCCAAGCCATGTCACGCCTCTGGGCCGGCGAGCCGAGCCAGGCCATCCTCGACGACGTGGCCGCGCAGTGGGACCAGCTGACCGAGAGGATCGGCGTCGACAGGCAGCGTGCCGCCTATCAGGAGTGGGCGAGCAAGCCGAACGCCTATCCGAACTGATCCCGAAGCACGCCGGCGGCGGGCAGGCTTGCGCCCCGCCGCCGGAATGCTTCACAGTGACCTCCCCGTAATCGGCTAGGGACCCCGACGCCCGGCCGCGCCGGCCGGCAGGCGAGCAGGAAGGCTTCCGCTATGAGCGCACTCGCGACCGCGCCCGGTCCCGCCTTCGCTCGCAGGCTCTCGGAGTTCTCGGACCGGCGCTTCAAGTACCTGATGATCGCGCCGGCGATCCTCATCATCCTGCTGATCGGCCTCTTTCCGCTGGTCTACACGCTGGTGGTGAGCGTCCAGAACATCACCATGCTGGACGAGGACACCTCCTTTCACGGTCTGATCCATTACGGAGCCCTGTTCAAGGACCTGCGCCTCTGGCAGGCGCTGGGCCATACCCTGCTGATCACCGCCATCGCCTTGCCGGCCGAGCTGGTGCTCGGCCTCCTGATGGCGCTCCTGTTCCTCGAGCGCCTGCCCGGGCGCCCGATCTTCGTCGCGCTGCTGGTGCTGCCGACCATGATCGCCCCGGTGGTGGCCGGCGCCACCTGGCGCCTGTTGTTCGACAACCGATACGGGCCGATCAACCAGATCCTCGGCTGGATTGCCGGCGAGCCGGTGCCGATCCTCTGGACCATCAATCCGGACTTCGTCTACCTAGCGATTCTGATCGCCGAGATCTGGCAGTGGACGCCCTTCATGTTCCTGCTGCTGCTGGCCGCGCTCTCGAATGTCGACCAGAGCCTGACCGAGGCGGCCGAGATAGACGGCGCCAACGCCTTCACCATCTTCTTCCGGATCATGCTGCCGGCGATCTGGCCGGTCATGGCGATCGCCCTCTTGATCCGCGGGCTCGACCTGTTCCGCCTGTTCGACGTGGTCTGGGCGCTCACCGAGGGCGGGCCGGGCACCATGACCGAGACCATCTCGATCTACACCTATGTGCAGGGCTTCCGCCAGTTCGAGACCAGCTACACCGCTGCCATCGCCTTCCTTGTGATCGTACTGCTCACGGTAGTCGTGATCGCCGCCTTGCGGCGCATGGAGATTACGCGCCGATGACTCATCTTGGCACAGGACGAGTCTTCGGGCTTCGGCGCAAGACCTGGCGTCTCATGGCGCGCTACGTTGGCGCGCTGATGCTGACTGCCCTATTCCTGTTCCCGGTCTACTGGCTTTTCATGATCTCCTTCAAGACGCCGGAGGAGATCTTCCATTCGCCGCCCGTCTGGTATCCGGGACAGATCCAACTCGACAACTACAGGGTGCTGTTCAAGGACGGTGACGTGGTGACAGTCTGGAACAGCCTCTTCGTGGCCTTCTGCAGCACCGTCATCGCCATGTTCTTCGGCACGCTCTGCGCCTACAGCCTGGCGCGCTTCAGGACCGGCGGCGAGCATCTGGCGGTCTGGATCATCTCGCAGCGCATGATTCCGCCGATCGCCATCGTCTTCCCGCTGTTCCTGCTCTATGTCTGGCTTGGCTGGGTCGACACCTACCACGGCCTGATCCTGCTCTATACCGCCTTCAACCTGCCCTACGTGATCTGGATGATGCGCGGCTACATCGAGGACATCCCGATCGACCTGGAGCAGAGCGCGCTGGTCGACGGCTGCACGCGCTGGCAGGTGCTGATCAAGGTGGTCTTCCCCATGGTGCGCACCGGCCTCTTCGCCACGGCGGTCTTCACCTTCGTCTTCGCCTGGAACGACTTCCTTTTCGCCCTGGTGATGACGCGCAGCAACGTAACCACCTATCCGGTGCAGGTGACGCACTACTTCGGCGGCCAGTCCAACTTCTGGGCCAAGATCGCGGCCATGAGCGTGCTCGGCACGCTGCCGATCTTCATCGCCGTCGCCGCCTTGCAGAGGTACCTGGTGCGCGGCATCTCGCTGGGCGCGGTCAAGGGCTAGAGTCATGGCGCGCCTCAAGGTCACCGGCTTGCACAAGCATTATGGCCAGTTCCACGCCGTGCGCGGCGTTGACCTCGACATCCCGGAGGGTGAGTTCACCGTTCTCGTCGGCCCTTCGGGCTGCGGCAAGTCGACTCTCTTGCGCACCATCGCCGGCCTCGAGGAGGCGAGCCAGGGCACCGTCGAGATCGACGGCGAGATGGTCAACGACATGCGGCCGCGCGACCGAAACGTCGCCATGGTGTTCCAGAACTACGCGCTCTATCCCTACATGACGGTGTTCGACAACATCGCTTTCGGCCTGCGCGTGCGTAAGGTCGCCAAGTCGGAGATCGAGCCCGCCGTGCGCCGGGCGGCCGACATGCTGGGCATCACCGCCCTGCTGCAGCGCTATCCGCGCGAGCTCTCCGGCGGCCAGCGCCAGCGCGTGGCGATCGGCCGCGCCATCGTGCGCGACGCGCGCCTGTTCCTGTTCGACGAGCCGCTGTCCAACCTCGACGCCCAGCTGCGCGACGAGATGCGCAGCGAGATCAAGCGGCTGCACCAGGAGCTGGGCAAGACCATGATCTATGTCACGCACGACCAAATCGAGGCCATGACGCTGGCCGACCGCATCGTGCTGCTGAAAGACGGCGTGATCGAGCAGCAGGGTGCGCCGCTCGAGCTGTTCGAACGCCCGGCGACCCGCTTCGTCGCCGGCTTCCTCGGCTCGCCGGCGATGAACTTCGTTCCTGCCGTCCTTGCGGGCGACGGCAGCGGCCTGGTGGTACAGCTCCAGGACGGCCGCAGTCTGCCGCTGCCGGCGGCGCGCTGCAACGGCCTGGCGCATCACGCCGGAATGCCGGTGGTGTTGGGCGTTCGGCCAGAGCACATGGGGCTCGACCGCGGCGGCAGCCTGCGGCCCGGCCTGGCCCGGCACGAGGTGATGATCGACCTGGTGCAGCCGACCGGCTCGCGGGTCTACGGCACCTTCGTTTTGGGTGGCCAGGAGGTCGTCGCCGAGCTCGCGGTGCACGATGTCGAGCGCCCGGGCGAGCGCCTGGCCCTGCTGTTCGACATGAACCGCGCGGTCATCATCGATCCCGAGACCGACCGCGTTCTCTAGCGCACTTGGAAGCTATGCAGGAATGAACAAACTCCCCCTCACCTTCCCATCGCTTGCGCGATGGGCCCCTCCCTCTCCCCCGGAGGGGCGAGGGGCTTATGCGCGCGGCAATAGTTCCCTCGCCCCTTGGGGGAGAGGGAGGGGCCCGCGCGCGTCAGCGCGTGGGAGGGTGAGGGGTACACCAAGCCTATCGTTGGATTGAATCAGCTCTAGCCACCGGATCGCAACGGAGAGGGAGAAGGGGCATGCCATCGTTGCTGATCAAACGCTTCGGCACGGAGGAGCTGCCGGCAGAGACCAGGCTGCTCAAGGCCGGGCCCATGTCCGTGGAGCTCGATGCCGGAAACCTGCGCTACATCCGCTATCAGGGGCGCGAAGCGATCCGCGCCGTTTCCTACGTCGTGCGCGACCAGTACTGGGGCACTTTCAACCCGACCATCGACAACTTTCGGGTCGAGGAGGCGGGCGACGGCTTTGCCATCACCTACGACGCGCTCTGCAGCGACGGCAGCCAGCAGTTCAAGTACCAGGCACGCATAACCGGCACCGCCGACGGCACCCTGCTGTTCGAGGGCAAGGGCACGGCGCTGACCGACTTCCTGACCAACCGCACCGGCTTCGTCGTGCTACACCCGGTCGAGGGCGTGAGCGGCTATCCGGTCACGGTGGAGCACGTCGACGGCCGTATCGTCGAGACCCGCTTCCCCGAGGTGATCGATCCCAAGCAGCCGATCATGGACATCCGCGCTTTGACCCACGAGGTCGCGCCCGGCCTCGAGGTCACCTGCACCATGACCGGCGATACCTTCGAGATGGAGGACCAGCGCAACTGGACCGACGCCTCCTACAAGACCTACGTGCGGCCGCTCGGCCTGCCCTTTCCCTACACGCTCAAGGCCGGCCAGGTCATAGAGCAGGCGGTCAAGGTGAGCTTCGCCGGCAAGCCGGCGGCAGCCGAGAGCAGCGGCGACGTGCCGGTGACCGTCCGCCTGGGCGGCCGCGAGGGCCGCGTGCCGCGCTTCGGCATGGCGCTGGAGGCCGGCGATGTCGACGCCACCCTCACCAAGTCCGATCGCCTGACGGCCTTGGCACCGGCCTATCTCAGCGGCTTCCTCGACCTGCGCCGTCACGACGCGGGTTACGCCATCGCTGGCTTCAGAGAGATCGCCCGCAGCCTCGGCAGCGCGCTGGCGCTGGAGATCGTCGTGCCCGACGACGCCGATCCGGCGGAGGCGCTCAAGGCCGTGGCGGCAGCGACCGAGGCGGCGGTTGCACGTCCCACCTCGGTTGCTGTCAGCTGGGCCGGCGACCTCGGCTTCGTCATGCCCGGCACCGTCTTCGCGGACAGCGGGCCCTTCGACCGGCTCTACGCTGTGGCGCGCGCGGCCTTTCCCGGAATCGCGCTGGGCGGCGGCAGCTTCGCCTATTTCACCGAGCTGAACCGCAAGCCGCCGCCCTTCGACAAGCTCGACTTCGTCTGCCACACGACTTGCGCCCTGGTGCACGCCGCCGACGATCGCTCCGTCACCGAGACTATCGAGTGCCTGCCCTACATCGTGACCTCGGCCCGCGCGCTCTTCGGCGACAAGGACTATCGCATTGGCCCGGCCACCATCGGCACGCGCACCAGCCCCTTCGGCAACGAGCCGCCGTACAACGAGGCCAACGTGCGCATGACGATGACCCGGCGCGACCCGCGCCAGCGCGGCCTGCTCGGCGCCGCCTGGCACCTGGGCTACGGCGCGCGCATGGCCGAGGGCGGGGTGAACGCCGTGACCCTGGGCGCGCCCGCCGGCGACTACGGTCTCATGTACCATTCCGGCGAGAATACCCAGCCCTGGTACGACCAGGTGGGCGGCGTCTTTCCGGCCTATCACGTCATGCGCGGCCTCTACCCGGCCTCGGGTGCGCATCGCCGTGCCACCACCGTATCGCGGCCAAGCGAACTGCAGGCCCTGGCCTTCGAGACAGCGCAGGGAACCGAGCTCTGGCTCGGCAACCTGACGGGTGAGCCGCGCGGGGTTGGCCTCGAGGGTGCCGACCTCAACGGTGCGCGCATCGCCTATCTGGACGATGAAAGCTTCGAGGCCTGCGCCGCCGGGCCCGAGGGCCTCGAGGAAATGGAAGCGGCGCCGGGCAGCAAGGCCCTGACGCTTGCCCCCTATGCCGTTGCCCGCATCCGGCTGCGTGCCTGACCAGGATCAAAGAGAAACAGGAAACAAGACATGCCAGACACGAGTTTGAAGGCCATGACGGCCAACCGCGCGCTCAAGGCCGGCCACTTCATCTTGGAGTTCGCCACGCCCGGGATCGGCTATATCCTGAAGCAGGCGGCCTGCGAGTTCGTCATCCTGGACACCGAGCACAGCGGCTTCGGCATCGAGACCGTCAAGCAGGTCATGGCCTACATGCGCGCGGCCGATCTGCCGACCGTGGTGCGCGTGCCCTCCAAGGCCTACGAGGACATCGCGCGGGTCTGCGACATGGGGGCCGACGGCATCATGCTGCCGATGGTCGGCAACGCCAAGGAGGCCGAGCACATCGTCTCCTGCATGAAGTACGTGCCGCGCGGCAAGCGCGGCGTGATCCTGCGTGCCGCCCATGACCGCTACGCCCCCGGCCCGACCCTGGAGAAGCTGCAGCAGGCGAACGCCGAGACCACCCTGGTGGTGCAGATCGAAACCGCCGAGGGCGTCGAGAACGCCCAGGCGATCGCCGCGGTTGACGGCGTCGACGTGCTCTGGGTCGGGCACTTCGACCTCTCCTGCTCGCTCGGCATCCCGGGCGAGTTCGATCACCCCAAGTTTACTGGCGCCATCGAAAAGGTCGTGCAGGCCTGCCGCGACAATGGCAAGTCGCTCGGCCGCCTGGTGCCGGACGTCGCCAGCGGCATCGCCTTTTACAAGCAGGGTTTCGACTTCATCGCCTATTCCGCCGACGCCTGGGTGCTGGGCGACGCGGTGGCGGCGGCGCTGGGCGAGATCCGCGAGGGCTGCCGCTAGATGAAGCGTTTCCGCGTCGGCCTGAGCGGAGATTTCTTCCGCGACGACGGCAGCGCCTGCTTCCCCGAGTTCGACCTGGCGCCGCTCCAGGACCGCGAGGAGCTCGAGCTGATCGTGCTGGACAGCCAGCCGAGCATCACCGCCGAGCAGACCGCTGATCTCGACGCGCTGATCTTGCTGCTGCCGCGGGTGACGGCGGAGAGCTTCCATGCCAAGGGCCGCCTCTCGCTGATCGCCCGTTTCGGCGTCGGCTACGACAACGTCGACGTGGCTGCCTGCACGGCGCACGAGGTCGCGCTGGTCATAACGCCGGAGGGCGTGCGCCGGCCGGTCGCGGTCTCGATCCTGACCCTGATGCTGGCGCTGACCGGCAAGCTCTTCGTCAAGGACGCGCTGGCGCGCCGCGGGCCGACGGGCTGGGCCGAGAAGACCAAGCACAACGGCGTCGGCCTGGTCGGCCGCACCCTAGGCTCGCTCGGGGTCGGCAACATCGGCGCCGAGCTGTTCCGCCTAGCCGCGCCGCTCGACATGTGCTTCATCGCGCACGATCCCTACTGCGACCCGGCGCTTGCCAGGGCGCTCGGCGTCGAGCTGGTCGGCCTGGAGAACCTCTTCCGCCGCGCCGACGTGCTCTCGATCAATTGCCCGCTGAACGACGCGACGCGGCACATCGTCAACGCCGAGCGCCTCGCGCTCATGAAGCCGAGCGCCTATCTGATCAACACGGCGCGCGGGCCGATCGTTGACCAGGCCGCGCTGACCGAGGCGCTGGCCGCCGGCCGCCTCGCCGGGGCCGGCCTCGACGTTTTCGAGCGGGAACCGGCGGCTGCCGACGATCCCCTGTTCAAGCTCGACAACGTGATCGTGGCGCCGCACGCGCTCTGCTGGACCGACCAGGTCTTCGCCGGAAACGGCGCCTGCGACGTGCGTGCGGCCCTGGCGGTGATGCAGGGCACGCTGCCCGAGGGCATCGTCAACCGCGAGATCGGCGACAGCGCCGCCTGGCGCGCCAAGCTCGCGGCCTATCGCCAAAGGTACGGCCAGGCCTGATCCACTGGGCCCGGGTGCCCGCTATCGCGCCGGGAACCAGCCGCGCGTGCGGTTGGCGAAGGCGACCAGGGACAGCATGACCGGGACCTCGACCAGCACGCCGACCACCGTGGCAAGCGCGGCGCCGGAGTTGAGCCCGAACAGGCTGATGGCGACAGCGACGGCCAGCTCGAAGAAGTTCGAGGTGCCGATCAGGGCGCAGGGCGCGGCGACGTTGAAGGGGATTTTCCAGGCCCAGGCGCCGACATAGGCGACGGCGAAGATGCCGTAGGACTGGATGATCAGCGGCACGGCGATGAGCGCGATCAGCAGCGGCTGGTCGAGGATGACCTGGCCCTGGAAGCCGAACAGCAGCACCACGGTGGCCAGCAGGCCGATCACCGAGACCGGCTTGAGTGCGCCGGTGAAGCGGGCGACCGCCGCCTCGCCGCTCTCGCCGCGCCGGGCGCGCGCCACCAGCCATCGGCGGGTGAGGGCGCCGGCGGCGAGCGGGATCACCACGTAGAGCCCGACCGACAGCAGCAGCGTCTCCCAGGGCACCGTGATGTCGGTTACGCCGAGCAGCAGTGCCACGATCGGCGCGAAGGCGAAGATCATGATGACGTCGTTGACCGACACCTGGACCAGCGTGTAGGTCGCGTCGCCGCGGGTGAGCTGGCTCCAGACGAAGACCATGGCGGTGCAGGGCGCGGCACCCAGCAGGATCAGGCCGGCGATGTACTGCTGCGCATCCGCTGGCGCGATCAGGTCGGCGAAGACCACCTCGAAGAACAGCAGGCCGAGGGCGGCCATGGTGAAAGGCTTGATCAGCCAGTTCACGACGAGCGTGACCGCGAGCCCCTTCGGCCGGTCGCCGATGTGGCGCAGGCTGGCGAAGTCGACGTTCACCATCATCGGATAGACCATCGCCCAGATCAGCACGGCCACCACCAGGTTAACCGAGGCGACCTCCAGGCCGGCCAGGACGGCGAAGAGCCCCTCCAGCGTATTGCCCAGGACGATTCCGGCGGCAATGCAGAGAGCCACCCAGAGCGACAGCCATTTCTCGAAGAAGCCGATGCCGGCGGCTGGCCGTGCGGCGGCGAGGGTCTCGTGAGTCATGCGCGCGATTGCTTCCTGCTGTTGCTGGCGCTGGTCAAGCGCTGTGCGGTAGCGAACTGCCGATCTCGGTCAGGCGGCGCTGCAGGCTCAGCCTGTCGAGCGCCCGGAACGGCAGGTTGACGAAGATGCCGATGCGGTTGTTCAGCATCCGGTAGGTGTCGGCGAAGGCTGCGTGCCGCAACGTCTCGCTGCCCACCACGGCGGCCGGGTCGGGCAGGCCCCAGTGCGCCGTCATCGGCTGCCCCGGCCAGGCGGGACAGGGCTCGCTCGCCGCGCTGTCGCAGAGCGTGAAGACGAAGTCGAGTGCCGGCGCATCCGGGCCGGTGAACTCGTCCCAGCTCTTGGAACGCAGCTCCGCGGTCGGATGGTTCAGGTTGGCCAGGAACTCGAGCGCATAGGGATGCACCCGGCCCTTAGGCTGGCTGCCGGCGCTGAAGGCCCGAAACTTGCCGGCGCCGAGCCGGTTCAGGATCGCCTCGCCGATGATGCTGCGGGCCGAGTTGCCGGTGCAGAGGAACATTACGTTGTAGATCTTGCCTTCCATTGTCCCGTCTCCCTGAGAGTCTCCCTGGCTGGCGCAGGTCTTCGTTAGCTGGGCCACGCCGCCGCAGATTTCCGGCCGGCCCTGGCAGCAGTCCTCGGTCAGGAAGCCGAGAAGCTGGCGCATGCCCTCGATCTCGACCGCGTAGTATATGTTTCGCTGCACCCGCCAGGAGCGCAGCAGCCCGGCCCGCTCGAGCTGAGCCAAGTGAAATGACAGAGCCGAGGGCGCCACGCCAATGCGCTCGCCGATCTCGCCGGCCGGCAGGCCCGACGGCCCTTCGCGAACCAGCAGGCGGAAAAGGCGCAGCCGATGCCCCTGCGCCAGGGCCGAAAGGGCGCCGATGGCGACTTGATCATCCATCCGTAAATATTTCAATACTTATTGAAATAACTCAAGCGAAGCTTTTGTGACAGGACCGGACCCCGGCGAGGCAATCCTTATCCTTCGAGACCAGCGCCGCGCTCGGCTAAGATGGTGACAGCATCCTGGCCGACGTGAGGTTTTGCTTCTGCTCGAAAAGCTGACAGGTTTGCCGCCATGAGGCTCGCGACGCTCAAGACCGGAGGCCGCGACGGCACCCTGGCGGTGGTCTCGCGCGATCTGGCACGCTGCTGCCGGGCGCCAGAGGCTGCGTCTACACTGCAGGCCGCGCTCGACGATTGGGTGTTGGCCGAGCCGAAGCTGCGCGCGGTCTCCAGCCGGCTCAATGCCGGCGATATCAGCGGCGAGCCTTTCTACCAGGAATCCTGCGCCGCGCCGCTGCCGCGCGCCTACCAGTGGGCCGACGGCTCGGCCTACGTCAACCATGTGGAGCTGGTGCGCCGGGCGCGCGGTGCCGAGATGCCGGCCAGCTTTTGGACCGACCCACTGATGTACCAGGGCGGCTCCGACGCCTTCCTGGGTCCGCGCGATCCCATCGTGCTGGAGAGCGAGGACTGGGGCATCGACTTCGAGGGCGAGGTCGCGGTCGTCACCGGCGACGTGCCGATGGGCGCGAGCGAGGCGCGGGCGGCCGACCTGATCCGCTTGGTCATGCTGGTCAACGATGTCTCGCTGCGCGGCCTCATCCCGGGCGAGCTTGCCAAGGGCTTCGGCTTCTTCCAGTCGAAGCCCTCGAGCGCCTTCTCGCCCGTCGCGGTGACGCCGGACGAGCTGGGTCCGGCCTGGCGCGAGGGCAAGCTGCACCGGCCGCTGCTGGTCTGGCTCAACGGCGAGCTCTTCGGCAAGGCCGAGGCCGGCGTCGACATGACCTTCAGCTTCCCGCGCCTGATCGCCCACGCTGCCCGCACGCGGCCGCTGCTGGCCGGCAGCATCATCGGCTCCGGTACCGTCTCCAACAGGCAGGACGGTGGACCGGGCCGGCCGGTCGCGGCCGGCGGCCTCGGCTATTCCTGCATCGCCGAGCTGCGCATGATCGAGACCATCGAGGGTGGCGTCCCCAAGACGCCCTTCCTCCGCTTCGGCGACGAGGTCCGCATCGAGATGATGGATGAGACCGGCGCCTCCATCTTCGGGGCGATCGAGCAGCGCGTCGTCAAGTTCGAGCCACCGCAGTGAGGCAAGAGGCGGGCGTGAGCGCGACGGCATCCGAGCTTCCCACCTTCGTCACGCACCTGGAATGCTCGATGACCGGCGAGCACTATTCGGCCGGGCGGGTGCATGGCCTCTCCGCTGCCGGAAAGCCGCTCCTGGTGCGCTATGACCTGGACGCGCTGGCCAGGGCCGTCACCAAGGAAGAGCTGGCCGCGCGCAGGGGTGGCTTCTGGCGCTACCGCGAGTTCCTGCCGGTCACCAGGAGCGAGAATGTCGTCGCGCTGGGGGAGGTCACCACGCCGTTGATCCCCTTGCCACGCATCGCGCGCCTGCTGGGTGCGGGCGAGATCATCGTCAAGGACGAGGGGCGCTTGCCGACCGGCTCCTTCAAGGCGCGCGGCCTGGCGCGCGGCCTGGCGCTGGCCGTCGCCATGGCCAAGGAACTCGGCCTCGATCATCTGGCCATGCCGACCAACGGCAACGCCGGTGCCGCCATGGCCGCCTATGCCAGCCGTGCCGGCCTGCGCAGCACCGTCTTCTGCCCGGACGACACGCCGGAAATCAACATCTCGGAGATCGAGCTGCAGGGCGCCACGGTCTACCGCGTCAACGGTCTGATCAACGACTGCGGCAGGATCGTCGCCGAGGGCAAGGAGGCGGCCGGCTGGTTCGACCTCTCGACCCTGAAGGAGCCCTATCGCATCGAGGGCAAGAAGACCATGGGCCTGGAGCTGGCCGAGCAGCTCGGCTGGGCGCTGCCCGACGTCATCTTCTATCCGACCGGCGGCGGCACCGGCCTGATCGGCATGTGGAAGGCCTTCGCCGAGCTCGAGGCGGTCGGCTGGATCGGGCCGAAGCGGCCGCGCATGGTGGCGGTGCAGGCCGCCGGCTGCGCGCCCATCGTGAAGGCCTTCGAGGCCGGCGAGGAGCACGCGCCGCTGTGGCAGAACGCCCGTACGGTCGCGGCCGGCATCCGCGTGCCGGTCGCAGTCGGCGATTTCCTCATTCTGCGCGCGGTGCGCGAGAGCGGCGGCTTCGCCATCGCCGTGGACGACGACGCCATCCTGGCGGCGCGCGACGAGGCGGCACGGGAGGAAGGGCTGCTGCTCTGCCCCGAGGGCGCGGCGACCCT
>JBHJOF010000398.1:0-4016 GCA_050330055.1 Kiloniellales bacterium | reverse complement strand
CGGCGGGGGCCCCCGCCGGCCCGATCCGTTCGGCCGTTAGCGACTGCCGCCAGTGGTTACAGCTCGACCCACTTGAAGGGCAGGCGGCGCGCCGTATAGAAGGCCTCTTCCGAGAACTTGGCGTAGCCGATCGCCTGGCTGCGGAACTTGACGATCGATTCCAGCACCTCGCGGCTGAGCGCGTCCTGGCTGGCCAGATCGCCGATCACCTCGCCGGACAGCTTGCCCAGACCGCTCAGCACCTCGTCGGGGAACTTCTTCAGGTTGACCTTGTGCTCGCCGACCAGGGTATCGAGCGCCGCGTTGTTGTTGGCGATGAACTCGTTCAGCACGAAGACGTTGGCATAGGCGTTTGCCATCTCGACGATGGCCTGCAGCTCGCTGTCCAGGCTCTCCCAGGCCTTGAGGCTGATGAAGTTGTCGAGCAGGGTCGCCGGCTCGTGCCAGCCCGGGTAGTAGTAGAACTTGGCGCTCTTGTAGAGGCCGAAGGCCAGGTCGTTGTAGGGGCCGACCCACTCGGTCGCGTCGATCGCGCCGGAGGCCAGCGCCGGCGGGATCTCGCCGCCCGGCAGATTGATGACGTTGCCGCCGGCCGCCTTGACCACTTCGCCGCCGAGGCCGGGGATGCGCATCTTCAGCCCCTTGTAGTCCTCCAGCGAGTTGATCTCCTTGTTGAACCAGCCGCCGGCCTGGACGCCGGTGTTGCCCGAGGCGAAGAACTTGCAGCCGAGTTCGGCATAGACCTTGTCGGCCAGCTCCTGGCCGCCGCCGAACTGCAGCCAGGCGTTCTGCTCGTTGACGTTGATGCCGAAGGGGATCGAGGCGATGAACTGGGTCGCCGACACCTTGCCCTTCCAGTAGTAGGGCGCGCCGTGACCCATCTCCAGGGTGCCGCTTGAGACTGCGTCCATGGTCTCGAAGGCCGGCACGATCTCGCCGGCGCCGAAGACCTCGACGGTCAGGCGGCCGCCGGAAGCCTTGCCGATGAACTCGGCCAGCTTGTTGGCGCCGGTGCCGAGGCCCGGAAAATTCTTGGGCCAGGTCGTCTGCATGCGAAACTGCATGGTGCCCTGCGAAAGCGCCGGCTTGGGAAAGCTGGAAGCCGCGGTTGCCGTAGCGGCCAGCGCGACACCACCGGCACCGGCCTTCTTCAGGAACTGGCGCCGCCGCAAGGTTGCAGCGCGCGCGATCGGCTTGCTCGCATCGTGATCAGTCATGGTCTCTCGTCCTCCCGATTCGCGTGAAGTCCTGTTACAAAAGTTCTAATTTTTGTAGCGCTTCGGCGCGCCCAGCCGTACCGCATCAAGAACGCCCCAGCGGCAGCATGGTCCCCCGGAGCAGATCATCTGGGGGCAGCATAGGGACCTTGCGAGGGCCACGCAACTGACTGTCCCGCGGCTGTCCGGCCGCGCGTCTTGGTGATCAGAGCGTCCCTGCCTTGCCGTTCATCGGCGCCCCATCGTTCGCCCGGCTACCGAGTGGCAGCGGCCGCCAGCCATCCGGGCCGAGCCCCTCGATCGGCTGGAATCGGGCCTTGTAGGCCATCTTGCGCGAGCTGGCGATCCAGTAGCCGAGATAGACGTGCGGCAGCCTGCGACGGCGCGCCTCTTCAATCAGCCACAGGATCATGTACGTCCCCGGGCTCTGCCGCGAGTAGGCCGGATCGAAGAAGCTGTACACCGCCGAGGGGCCGTCCTCCAACCAGTCGGCCAGACAGGCGCCGATCAGCCGCCCTGCGCCGCTGCGGAACTCCGTAACGCAGGTGTCGAGCCTGGTCTCCTCGACCATGGCGCGATAGTCGCGGAAGGTCATGCCGGCCATCTCGCCGTCACCGTGGCGCGTCCCGATGTAGCGGTCGAACACGGCGAACTGCTCGTGCGAGACCTGCGGCGGGCGGTTGGCGATCCTAACGTCCTGGTTGAACCGCAGGATGCGCTGGAACGAGCGGCTCAGCCGGAAGCGGTCTGCCAGGACGCGAACCGGAACGCAGGCGGCGCAGCCGCTGCAGGCCGGCCGGTAGGCGAAGCCGTGGCTGCGCCGGAATCCGGCCCGCGACAGCCGGCTGAAGGTCTCGGCCGCATTGGACCCGCGCAGCTCGGTGATCAGCTTGCGCTCGCGCCGCTCCGGCAGGTAGGGGCAGGGGGTCTCGTTCAGAACATAGAAAGTCTGCGCCGGCCGGGTGATGACCTCGCCGTCGGCGGGCAGGCGGTAGATCGGGGTACGCGGTCCCATACGCCTACGGTGCCTCCTGCACCTTTTCCCGTCTAGTCCTCACGCATTGGCGCCGGCGCCCTGGGCCGCCGGCTCGGCCTCCCCTCCAGCCTCCTCTCCAGCCTCTGCACCGGTCTCCTCCTCGGGCGGCGGATCGCCGAAAAAGTCCCGTCCGAGCTGCTCCGAGACCTGGATCAGGGCAAGCTGGATACCGTCCAGGAACTCGTGCAGGCCGCGGCCGATGATACTGTCGCTGGTCTCCTCCTCGAGCGCCGTGCGCAGCAGGTCGAGGCGCTCCTGGGACGCGACTCCGCGGCGCAGGCTGTAGCGGGCGCGCAACCTGGTCAGGGTCTCCTCGATGGCCGAAACGCAAGCCATGACAGAGCGTGGGAAGCCGCGGTCGAACAGCAGGAAGCCGGTCACCGTGGCCGGGCTCATGCCGCTGGGGTAGAGCCGCCGGAAGGCATGGAAGCCGGAGGCGGAGCGCAGCACCGCGTTCCATTGGCTGACGTCGAAGGGCGAGCCGACCTGCGACGGGCTGGGCAGCAGCAGGTGGTACTTGACGTCGAGCAGGCGGGTGGTCTGGTCGGCCCGCTCGATCAGGCGGCCGAGCTGATAGAAGTGCCAGCCCTCGTCCCGGTAGAAGGTGCCCTCGGTGATGCCGGTGTGGGTCTGACAGGCCTCCTTGATGGTCATGCAGATCCGGCCCAGGCGCGGCTCGGCGACGTCCTGGGGCGTGAGTGACCGCAGCTTGGCGAAATACATGTTGAGCTGCACCCACATCTCGGTCGAGATCAGGGCTCGCAGGGTGCGTGCATTCTCGCGCGCCATCTTGATGCAGGCCAGGATCGAAGCCGGGTTCTCCTGCTCCAGGATATAGAAGCGGATGACGTCCTCGGCTTCGACCGATTTATGGTTCTTGAGGAAGCGCTCCTCGTCGGCGTAGAGCTGCAGCACCGAGCGCCAGTTCTGGCCGCCGCGGCTGTCGCGGCTGAAGGTCTCCTGAACGTCCAGGACGCGCGCCAGGTTCTCCGCCCGCTCGACGTAGCGGGCCATCCAGAAGGTCGCCTTGGCGTAGCGGGACAGGAGTCTACTCAAGGACCCAGGTATCCTTCGAACCGCCGCCCTGCGAGGCGTTGACCACGATCGAGCCCTTGTTGAGGGCGACGCGCGTCAGGCCGCCCGGCAGCACCCAGGTCGACTGACCGGTGACCGCGAAGGGCCGCAGGTCGACGTGACGCGGCGCGATGCCGTCGTCCACCAGGGTCGGGCAGACCGAGAGCTTGATCATCGGCTGGCTGATGTAGTTGGCCGGATTGATTTTGAGAGACTCGCGGCATGCGGCGAGCTGATCGGTCGAGGCACGCGGACCCACGGTGATGCCATAGCCACCCGATTCGCCGACCGGCTTGATCACGAGCTCGTCGAGATGGTCGAGGGTGTAGGCGAGGCCCTCGGGCTCGCCGCAGATATGCGTCTCGACGTTCGACAGGATCGGGTCCTGGTCCAGGTAGTACTTGATGATGCGCGGCATGTAGGCGTAGACCGCCTTGTCGTCGGCGACGCCGGTGCCGATGGCATTGGCCAGCGCCAGGTTGCCTTTGCGATAGGCGCGCATCAGCCCGGCCACGCCCAGCATGGAGTCCGGATCGAAGGCCTCGGGGTCGAGGAAATCGTCGTTGATCCGGCGGTAGATCACGTGCACAGGCTCCAGGCCGTCGATGGTGCGCATGTAGACCCGGTCGTCCTCCTCGACGACCAGGTCGCCGCCCTCGACCAGCGGCACGCCCATCTCGCGGGCCAGG
>JBHJOF010000397.1:0-24288 GCA_050330055.1 Kiloniellales bacterium | reverse complement strand
AGGCCCGCCGCGAGGCAGGGGCAGAGCTCGAAGAGGTCGCACGCGCCACAGGACGCGTCGGGCTGGCCGCGCGCCTCGCGGATTTGCCGGCACGCCGTGCGCAAATCACGCAGCGGCGTCAGCAGATAAGGGCTCACACACTGGGCCATGACGATACGTCCACTAGCCTCCTTGGGAACATTAGTGAACGGATATAGTTAATTTGAAGTAAACAAACTTAATCGCGTTTCGGCCGTTGGGCATAGCCGGAGCGAGGGGTCCCGAGGGGCGTCGCGGGAGTGGTGTCGCACCAGGGCCCGGCTTCTCCGGACGTCGCCCTTGCACTTTGGCCGTCAGCCTGGGCCCGTGGCCCGGCCAGTCCGCCCGGCCAGTCCGCCCGGCCAGTCCGCCCGGCCAGTCCGATTGCCTGGGCCGCAGCCCTGTCCTAGTCTCGCACCATGATCCGTGAGACCATCGTCACGACCATGAGCGCCCCTGGGAGCGCCCCTGGGAGCGCCCCTGGCCAGGGCGCTGAAGGCCGCGTCCACATCGCGCCGATCGGCATCATCCAGGAGGGCGAGTTCTGGGTGATCGCGCCCTTCCGGCCCTCGACCACGCTCGACAACCTGCGCGCCAATCCCTTTGCCGTGGCCAACTACAGCGACGACGTGCGGGTCTTCGCCGGCTGCCTGACGGGCCGGCGCGACTGGCCGACGCGGCCCGCCGGCATGGTGCCGGGGGGCGTGCTCCAAGGCGCCCTGGCCCACGCCGAGCTGGCGGTCGAGAGCGTGACCGAGGACGCGCAGCGGCCGCGCTTCCGCTGCCGGGTGGTGCACGAGGAGAGCCACGCCCCCTTCCGCGGCTTCAACCGGGCGCAGGCGGCGGTGGTCGAGGCCGCCATCCTGGTCAGCCGCCTGCACATGCTGCCCTGGGACAAGGTCGAGCGCGAGATCGCCTATCTCGAGATCGCGGTCTCCAAGACCGCGGGCCCACGCGAGCAGGAGGCCTGGGGCTGGCTGATGGAGCGCATCGAGGCGCACCGCCAGTCGCTGCCGGCGCAGGAGGCCCGCGCTTGACCGGTCTCTTGGCCAGCGTGATGACGCCGGAGGAGGCCGGGACAGCCGTCGCCGGCGGCGCCGACATCATCGACCTTAAGGACCCACGACAAGGCGCGCTGGGCGCCCTGCCCGCCGCGACCATCCGCGCCTGCGTCGCCCGGGTGGCCGGCCGGCGGCCGGTCAGCGCCACGGCCGGCGACCTGCCGATGGAGCCGGCCATCGTCGCCGCCGCGGTCGAGCGCCTGGGCGCGCTCGGGCTCGATTTCGTCAAGATCGGGATCTTTCCGGGCGGCGACGTAGCAGCCTGCCTGGATACCCTGGCGCAGCAGGGGCGGCGGCGCGGCGTCAGGCTGGTCGCGGTGCTGTTCGCCGATCAGGAGCCCGATTTCGATCTGATCCCGCTGCTGCGCGAGCACGACTTTGCAGGCGTCATGCTGGACACCGCCGACAAGGCGGGCGGTGGCCTGCGCGACCATCTGTCGCCGGAACGCCTCGGCGCCTTCGCCGAGGCGGCGCGGGCGGCGGACCTGATCACCGGCCTGGCCGGCTCGCTGCGTCGTGACGACATCGCAGCCCTTTTGCCGCTCGCCCCGGACTACCTGGGCTTCCGCGGCGCCCTGACCCGCGCCGGCCGCACCACCGGCCTCGACCCCGCCGCCCTCGCCGCGGTGCGCGCAACGATACCCATGCGGCAATCCACCTTCAGCGTGCTGCCGCGAACCGCTGATAGCGGTCTCCATTAACTCCCGTCAGCGCGAGTTGCACGATCACCCCCTCCCCAACCCTCCCCCGTCAAGGGGGAGGGAGAATTGAATCAGCGCGCAGGCCTGCTCCTCCCCCCTTGATGGGGGGAGGTCGGGAGGGGGGTGACTTGCTCGGTCATGCCACCGTGGCCACGTCTCTGTGCCGACGCGCCTACGACTACCAGGCGTTCGCCGCCAGCAGCGCCACGGCCGCCGCCGGGGCCGAGCGGGCGGCGGCTTCCTTGGCCTCGGCGGAACCTTCGATCAAGTCGGCGAAGTCGCGGCAGGGCCGGCCGAGGGCCGCCGCCAGCTCCGGCACGAGGAAGCGTCCGACGCCGGCGCCGACCAGCGGCGCCATGGCGCCGAGCTCGCCGCGCGACAGCACGCGCGCTGCCGCGTCCTCGATGGTCCGGCGCTGACGACGCGCCAGGTCGGCCGCTAAGGCGCACCAGGGCGCGAGTTCGACTTTGTCGGCATCGAGGCCCAGCATGCGCGCCAAACGCCTGGCGCTGGCCGCAGGCGTCTTGGCGCGGCCGTCGGCCGTCGCATGCTGATCGGCATCCTCGGGCAGCTCGCCGGTCAGGCGGTAGACGTCGGCCATGCTGGCGAAGAACTCCGCCATCAGCGGCTGCAGCGCGCCCCGGAAGGGCACCGCCTCGGCCACCGCCATGACCGGCGTGCGAGTCACGCCGCGATAGACCAGCTCGCCGCAGCGCAGCCGCGCGTCGTCGGTGAAACCCTGCGCCAGCACCCTGCCGCGCGCGAAGGGCACGACATCGGTCGTGGTGCTGCCAACGTCGAGCAGCAGGCCCTCGGGCAGGCACGCCGCGGCGAAGGCGGCGCTGGCCAGCCAGTTGGCAGAGGCCACCTCGGCCCAGCGCACCGCGGCTGCGTCCGGCGTCAGGAAGCCGGCCTTGCCGCCGTAGAAGCGCACCGTCTGGGCGCCGTAGCAGGCGGCCATGACCTCGACAAGGCGGGCGACACCCTCGGCCCGGCTCTCGAAGAGATCGACCAGCTCGCCGGTCATGGTGACCGCGTGGCGTGCCGCCGGGCCGATCGCCTGGTTTGCCTGCTGCAGCGCTGCATCCAGCTCGCCAAGGCCACGCCATAGGGCGCAGGGCAACTGCAGCACCCGCTCGACCTGGCCGCCCCCGCCGACGCGCGCCACCTTGAGATGGGCGCCGCCCAGGTCCCAGCCGGCCAGCGCACCGTCAGGCATAGGCGGCTCCGGCGCTCAACAGCGAGCTGGAAGCACCCCCTCCCCAACCCTCCCCCGTCAAGGGGGAGGGAGTCACTCTCCGCGTTGACGCGGCATTCCCTCCCCCCTTGCGGGGGAGGGCTAGGGAGGGGGGTGGATCCGACATGCGAACCACGTCATGCATAGGCGGCGGCCGGCAGGATGGCGACGGGGCGGCGGCCGGTAGCGGCGGGGATGCTCGGCATGGTGTCTTGCAACAGGTCCAGGACCAGGGCCGCCGGGTTGCAGCTCAAATGCAGCGCCAGGCCCGCGTAGGACGTGGTGAGGCGGGGGTTGACCTCGAGCACCAGCGGGCCCTCCTCCGCCTCGATCAGGTCGACGCCGACGTATCCCCAAAGACCCGGGATCGCAGCGGCAATGCGCGCGACAATCGCTTCGTAGCCCGCCCGCTTCGCGTCGTGGCCGCCGACCTCGACGCCGTGAAAACGGAAGCGGCCGGCCACGCAGTCCACCAGCTGACGATTGCAGCTCAGCAGCACGGCGCGGCCGTCGCGGCACAGCAGCGACAGGCTGAGCGCCGGCCCCGGCACGAAGGGCTGCACGGTGATGCGCGCCGCATCGGTGCTGCGCTCGCGGCAGCGCCGCAGCGCCTCGCGAGTCTCGAAGAGCCGCGTCTCCTCGCAGCCGGCGCCGTCGTCCGGCTTGACTACCCAGCCCCGATTTGAGGCCGGCGGCGCCTCGGCTGTGCCGCAGGGCGCAGCAGCAATCCCATGCAGCGCCAGATGCGCCGCGGTCGCGCGCTTGCTGGTGGTCAGGGCCACCGCCTCGGGCCTGCTGCCGAGCAGCAGACGGCCGCTCTCTGGCGCCGTGCGGCTCAGGCGCTCGAGCAGGCCAGCGCTCTCCGGTGCGATCGGCCAGAGCGCGTCGCAGGCTTCGGTCAGGCGGCGCCAGCTCGACCAGACATCGTCCGTCGGGCCCAGGGTCTCGACGGTGCAGGGCAGATCGCCTGCGGGCAGGCGGGTATCACGGGTCGTCACAACGTCGATGTCCGGCAGCGCCGCCAGGTCCTTGACAAGCGCACGCAGCATCACGTCCCCTTCGACCGCCAGCCCGGGCGGCAGGGACCCGCCGCTCAGCCCGCCGCCGGTCACGTACTCACAGACGAAGATCCGCACCGCGCCGCTCCATGGAGATCATCCCGGTCATCGATTTGAAAGGCGGCCAGGCCGTGCACGCCCGCCAGGGCCGGCGCGACGCCTACCAGCCGGTGAGTTCGTCGCTCTGCCGCCAGAGCGCGCCGCTCGCCGTGGTCCAGGCCTACCAGGCAGTCTACCCCTTCCGCAGCCTCTATGTCGCGGACCTGGACGCGATTCAAGGGCGCGGCGACAACGCCAGCGTCGTTGTGGCCATCGCCCGGGCCTTTCCCGACCTGACGCTCTGGCTCGACAGCGGCTTCTGTCGCCAGACGGCCTGCCGGCGCTGGCTCGATCAGGGCCCGGGCAAGCTGGTGCTGGGCAGCGAATCGCAAAGCGATCTGTCTCTGCTGCGGCGCCTGCTGGAAGGCGGCGATGCCGGGCGCGTGGTGCTTTCGCTCGACTTCCGCGCTGAGCGCTTCATGGGTCCGCAGGATCTGCTGGACCGCTCCGAGCTCTGGCCCGACGCGGTGATCGTCATGACGCTGGCCCGCGTCGGCAGCGGCAGCGGTCCCGACCTGGAGCGCCTCGCGGCGATCACGACCCAGGCCGGCGAACGGCGCGTCTATGCCGCCGGCGGCCTGCGCGACGCGGCCGACCTGACCGCGCTGCAAGGGCTCGGCATTGCCGGCGTTTTGGTCGCCACGGCGCTGCACGACGGCCGTATCGACCGCGACGCGATCGCCGCCGTGGCGGACTGACTGCGCGCCGCCAAG
This sequence comes from Kiloniellales bacterium, assembly GCA_050330055.1. Lineage (GTDB taxonomy): Bacteria > Pseudomonadota > Alphaproteobacteria > Kiloniellales > JAKSDN01 > JBHJOF01. The sequence continues at coordinate 19,401 of JBHJOF010000397.1, read as the reverse complement.
TCTCGAAAGGCGCTACAGGACAAGCAACAAGGGGCGAGATCCTGTCTCGCCCCCCGTTGTGACTGGGTCGCTACCGGAAAAACGACAGCAGCCTCTCCAGCAGGCCTCCTGACGACGCCGGAGGTGGTTCCGGCCGTGGACTGCTTTCCTTTCAACTGGGCGAGAAGGGGTGCGACACCGACGCCTTCTTCGCAACCACCTCGGACGCCTTCGGCTCGCCCGCGACAGCGCGCTTGATGGATTCCTTGGTGGCCTGGTAGTTGTAGTCGTGGATCTTCTTGTCGTCCTCGGCTTCCCAGTGGATGAAGACGCCGACGCAGATAAAGAGGTCGTCGGCCTGAGAGGCGTCGATCGTGCCGTCCTCGACGCAGTCGGCCACGGCCATGCCCACCGCATGCTGCGCCGGGCCGAACATCTGCACCGCCTGCTTCGCGCCCTTGATGGTGACCTTGTTGAACAGCACGGTGTTCGGCTTGGTCATAAGGTTCGGAGCCACCACCGCCAGCAACGACGTGAAGCCGTCCTTGTTGTTGGTCAGGGCGTGGCAGAAGGCCGTCTCGGCGGCGCTGCCGCGCGGGCCGATGATCAGGTCGATATGGGCAACCTCGTTGCCGTCGCCCACCAGCGACTCACCAACACATACGCCATTGATTCTCGCCATGCTTTCGTACCTCCCTATGCATAGTCGCTTTCAAGCAGTTCAGGTCTGCAAGCTGCTCATGCGTTTCGCCGTGCAGCCTGACTCTCCAGCCCGGCCGACGGTCGGTTCGGCTCAATCCAACGGGGCGTTGCCACTGTCGTGAAGCATGACGCGCCCGGCGCATGGCCTCTTGGTACAGTCTGCCTTTGAGTGGACTGAGTTCCCCACCTGCGATGGTAGTCTTAATCTTTCCATGCCGGCAAGGTCATATTTGTGCTTTCGGTTCTACGACTCGTGCTGCAGCGCATCCTGCAAGCGCCGCGCGTAGAGACTGGCGACCGTAAGATCGGCGCTAGTGCCAGGGTTGAGCCCAGCCGCCTTCAGCTCGGCGTCGAGTGCCAGCAGCTCATGGGTCAGCGCCTCCGGCCGCTCCGCGGCCTGCAACGCCTCCATCAGCGGAACAAACCGGCGCTGCGTCGCCTCGGCCTGTGCGGCGCCCAGCTTGCGGGCGATGTGGCTGTCGGGAAAGCGGCCGGCGAAGCCGAGATAGGTGGCCGCGGCGGCCCAGGGCTCACGCCAGCCCTTGGCCTGGCAGGCGCGCAATGTGCCCAGGCCCAGCTCGAAGACGTCGGCGAAGCCGGAGACGTACTGCCGGGCGATCCGGTCGCGCTCGGCCGCCGCGGCCATGGCGCCCCGCAGGGCGACACGGGCCGGCTCGCGCACGTCGTGCTCTGATGCCTCGCCCAGGCCGGCCGGCGCCGCCAGGCGGATGGCGCGGAAGGCTAGCTCGGCGTCGGCCACGGTGAGACCGCGCAGCACCGCGCCAAGGCGCTGCCGTAGATCGCCGCCGCCGGCCGCCAGGGCCGCCTCGGCCAGCGGCGCGGCGAGCAGCACGATCCCCAGGTTGGTGTTGCAGCCGACGGCCGCGCGTGTGCGTTCGACCGCCGCCAGGATACGCGCGCCCACGCCCGGCCCCGCTTCGGCAAAGACCGCGCCGACGATCTCGGCGCTGGTCTCGAAGTCGGCGGCGGTCATGCCGTGACCGGCCGCGTAGCGATGCACGTTGCCGGGCTTCAGCGCCTCCAGCTCGACCAGGCAGGCCTCGCGCAGCGCGGCACCGACGAAGGCTGCGTCCATGATCTAGGCCGGCACGACCTCGCGGGCAGCGCCCTCGCCCGCCAGCATGGCCAATACGCCGTCGACGATGCCCTGCGCCACGTCGACGTGACTGACCCGCTGCAGGGCGCTCCAGGCCGGCATGGAGTTGACCTCCAGCACCAGATAGCCGCCGTCACGAGCACGGATGATGTCGACCCCGCAATAGGCGGCGCCGACCGCTGCAGCGGCCGCGATCGCCAGCCCGCTCAGCTTCTCATCGAGCGGAATGCCCTTGCACTCGGCGCCCTGCTTGGCGTTGGTGATCCACTTCTTGCCCTGGCGCACCATGGCGGCGATCGGCCGGCCGCCGGCGACCAGGACGCGGTAGTCGTGCCAGCCGCCGTTTTCGGCGCCGACGTAGCGCTGCAGGTAGTAGACGCCATCGAGCTCTTCGGGCGGCGGCAGCTCGGACGCCTGCTCGACCAGCTTGAGCCCGCGGCCCTGCGAGCCGAATAGCGGCTTCAGCACCAGCGGCCGGCCCGGCCCGGCCTCGCGTGCGACGATGCGCGCTGCCATCTCCGGCTGCTCGCAGACCCAGCCCGGCGGCGTCGGCACGCCGGCGCGCTGCAGCAGGAAGCTGGTCGTCGACTTGTCGACGCAGCGCTCGATCGCCCGCGCGTCGTTGCAGACCGCAACGCCGCAGTCGCGCAAAGCATGCAGCACGCCCAGCCGCAGGGTCACCTGTTCGAAGCTGCCGTCCGGGATGAAGCGCACGAAGCCCAGTTCCGGCAGCCGCCCGGCGAAGCCCGGTAGGGCGAGCCCGCTCGGGCTGCCAATGGCGAAGCCGCAGTCGCGCATGGGCACGTAGACGGCACGCCAGCCGCGCGCCGCAAAGGCCTTCTTCAGGCGCCTCGCATGCCAGTCGGGACGCTCGACGAAGAGGGCCACCTTGCGCCAGGTCGACATGAGCGATGCCTGCCGCTCAGCCGAAGGAGCGTTCGACCAGCGCCGCGTCGCGCTTGCCGGCGTGGAAGCTGCGGCCGCTGTCGAGCGCGGTCACGATGACCTCGGCCGGGCTGAACAGCATCGGGTCGATGGCGTAGAAGTCGCCCTTGTAGGCGGCGAAGACCTCGGCGAAGGGCCGGCCGTAGTCGCGCGAGGCGCTGCTCGGCAGGCGCTCGGCCAGCTCGCGCGCCGCCGCGTCGTCGCCGCTCACGAAGAGTTGCACCAGGCCGCCATAGATGATCGCGTCATTCGTACGCCCCATGGCACTTAGCGCATCGGGCGCCGGAGGCGGCAGCGGCGCCGTACCCATGCCGTCAACCAGCCTGCGGAGCGGAAAACCGAGCTCGTGCAGCTTGTGCAGCGCGACCTCCAGCACGCGAGCGACCACTTGCAAGCTGCCGGCCAGGCTGCGGGTCGGCGTCAGGATCACCGTAAGCCTGCCCGGCGTCAGGCCGCAGTCGCGCAGCACCTTCTCGATCACCGGCGCCGGCGGCCGCTTGCCGACCTCCAACACCAACACGCCGCGCTCGGCGCTGTCGCGGTAACCGAGCTCCTCGAACAGCGGCTCCTTGACCGCCAGCGCCCGGGCCGGGCCGGACCCGAGGGCGAAGAAGCCCTCCTTGCCCTGGCCATGCGACAGGCTCCAGCCGGCGTACTGGCTGCCCAGGCAGGCTAGCACCGGATGCGCGCTGTGCACGCTCACCGACCAAGGCCAGCGGTCAAACTGCCCGGCCGGCACGAGCGATACGCTGCCGAGCCCGCCCAGGCAGATTTCGGCGATGCGCAGACCGGCCTCCAGCCCGCCGGGCGCATCGATACCGGCGTCGATCAGGCAATGGCCCTGGGGGGCGGTCTCGACGCCGATGCGCAGGATCTCGGCATCGTCGATCAGGCGCTCGACCAGCGGCGCGACGCGCTGGTTCACGCTCGGCCAGCTCTTGGTGCTGTCAAGCATGGCTAGGCCGCCCCCAGGAGGGCGTCGGCGCCGGGATGCTCGATAGCCCGCAGGAGCTGCCGGCTGCGCTGCTCGACCAGCTGCCGCACCCGGTCGACGTCGCTCGTCTCGGCCGTCTCGGCCAGCACCGTGCAGAGCGGCGCACCGGCGGGAATCGCGCTGCCCCCGTCCGGCCGGTCGGCGGCCCAGCCGGGCCAGGCAAAGTGCTTGGGCACGGTCAGGTCACGCGGCGCGTAGAGCACGGCGCAGGCGGAGGCGCCAGGCGCCGGCCACCAGGTCGGCGGCAGCACGCCATCACAGGCTGCCAGGTGCAGCGCGAGCAGCCCCTGCCCTGCGTCCTCCCCCGCTCCCTGGGGCGCCTTGTCGAAGATGTCCAGGGTGGCGCCCGGCCGAGGGTTGATCTCCAGCAGTTCGAAGCCGTCGGGGCGCACCAGGAAGTCTGCGCTGTTCAGCCCAACCAGCCCAGTCTCGGCCACCAGCCGCGGCAGGATGCCGGCCATAGTCTCGGCGATTGCCGGTTCGAAGCGCGCCGGCTGGGCCGCGCCGCCGAAGAGGAAACCGAGGCCGCGCCCCGGCGCACCCCATTGCAGGCTGAAGCCCAGCGTCAGGGCGTCTCGGCCGTTGGCCAGGAACAGCGCCGAGACCGAGCGGCCCTCGGAGCGGCGCTGGAAGTAGTGCCCGGCAACCGCGCCCTCGCGCCGCGCGGCACGCACGTGGGCGCCGCCCGCACCGCCGATGCGCTTGACCAGCCAGCCGCCCGGCCAGCCGGCGTCAGCCTCGGGCGGTCCGAGCGCGATCTCGGGATGCGGCACCGCGAGGCGATCGAGCAGCCGGAAGAAGTACGCCGGGTCCTTGATCCGCGCCAGGGTCTCGGGCGCATTGCCGTAGAGCCGCCGGCCCGCCGCCAGCCGCGCCAGCAGCTCGGGGCGATCCTCGAAGCCGGCGCCATAGACCAGCTGTAGGTCCGGATCGGCGATGGCTGCCGCCAGCAGCGCTTCAGTCTCGAAGCCCTCATCTATGCTGCCGGCAACCGCCTGGCTGCGGATGGCGAGCGTGCGGGTATCGAGGTCGTTGAAGAGGTCGATCACCACCGGTTCGAAGCCGGCGCGCCGCGCCGCAGCGGCCAGAGTCCGCCCGGAGATCGCAACGATGAGCAGCGGCCTACTCATCCAACGATCTCGCGCGCCAGGGCGAAGGCGTCGCGGAAGTCGAGGTAAAGCGGCTTGTCGGTCTCGATCATCTTGCGGAACAGGCCGGACTCGACCTGGTACTTGACGTTGCCGATCGCCAGCGCGCCGACGCCGAGGCCGCTCGTCCCCGGAATCTCCTTGCCGTCGTCCTGCGCCTCGAGGCCCTCGATGCCGGCCGGCGGCACGGCATTGACGTCGGCCACCACCTTGAGCGCGCCGGCCTTGGCGAGCTGCGCCTTGGACAGCACCTGCACCCCAGCACGGCCGGCCGAGAGGATCACCTCGGCGTGCTTGACCAGCTTCTCCTTCAGGGCGTCGCTGCTGCCGTCGGCAAAGCCGAGATCGACCTCGAAGCGCCGCTTGGCGTCGGCCGCGGCCTTCTCGACGCGCTTGGGACCGTCATAGCCGATCAGCGTGACCTCGGCGCCCTCGCCGCCGGCGATGACCCCGGCCGAGTAGCCGACCACGCCGGTGGCGCCGAACACGATCACTCTGCGCCCCTCGAGCCCACCGCCATGCGCCGCCTTCAGCTTTACCTCGACGCAGGCGACCATGGCCGCCGCCGTGGTGAAGGAGCCGGCCGGGTCGGCGAAGACCGAGAGCTGGAAGGGCGGGAACATGGCCTTCTTCGCCGCCTCCAGCATGTCGAGGGCGAGGCCCGCGTCCTTGCCGCCGATGAAGACACCGGTGCGCTTTACGCCCTTGGGCCCGCGCGAGAAGATGGCGTCCTGCACCAGGCCCGCGACCTCGCCCAGCTCGACGTTGCCGTAGGGCACCACGGCGTCGAAGCCGGCGTCGAGCGCCATGTTCACGTCGAAGGGGCTGACGTGCTTGCGCGGGCTCAGCATGTGCAGGATGAAGGGGCGTTCCATTGTTGTCGCTTTCTCGTTGCCGACTTCTTGCTGCCGGCTCCTTGCCGACGACTGGGGCCGGAGATAACCGCTGTCAGGGTCCAGCCGCAATCACCTCGGCAACGACAGGCTCCACCGTGGCGCCGCTGTTGCGGCCCTGACAAAGCCGGACTTCCAAACCCTCAGCCGCACTGCTGGCACCGAGGCCGTCGAGCAGGCGACGTGCCGCGCCCTCGCTTTCGACCAGGGCGAAGCCGGTCGGCCCCCAAGAGCTCTGGCCGAGCCCCGGCACGCCCGCCTGCTCGAGCCAGGCCAGCGCCGCGGCTACCCGGGGGCTGGCGAAGCGGCCGCCCTGGGCCGGCGCGAAGTGATCGCCGGTGACGCGCTGCAGCTCGCTGACCGCAGCACCGAAAGCGACGATGTCTGCCTCGGCCAGGGCCGGCAGCGCGCCCAGCAGCACGACGCGGCAGAGCTGCGCGGCCTGCTCGTCCGGGAACGGCGGCAGCGCAGCAAAGGCCGCCAGCTCGTCGGCGCCATGTAGGCCGTGATGGCCGCTGTCGAGCAGCAGGATTATGCGCCAGTCGGCGGGAAAGGCCATGCGGCAGATCACGGGCGGCGGCCGGCTGTCCCGGCCCTTGCCGCCGTCGAGCAGCACGCCACCCCGCTCGAAGGCGCCGATGCCGACACCGGAGCGCCGGCCGCGATCGAGCGCCTGTGCCAGAACGCGCGGCGCCGCCTCGACCCCGGCCAGGGCGCAGGCGGCGGCTCCCGTCGCCAGGGCCAGCTGGGTGCCGGAGCCAAGGCCGCTGTGCGCCGGGATCGCTTCCTCGACGCGGATGTGACAGCCGCCGTCTAAGGCATCGCCGAGACCGAAGTGGTGCACGGTCGCCGCCAGGTAGGCCTCGACGCGCGCCGCATCCGGCCCCTCGGCGCTCAACCCACGCGCCCGCGCCGCGACCAGCCGCGTGCGCGGACCTTCCAGCGTGATGCCGAACGAGCCGAAGCGCCGACCCGACCGCCCCTCCAGATCGAGCAGGCCGAGATGCAGGCGCGCCGGCACCGCGACGGCGACCGCCCCGTGGACCGCCCCGGGTCGCTGCCGCCCGCCGCCGCGCCGCGCGGCGGCCGGCCAGGTTGCCTGTCGCTTTGGAATCACTTTATTCTAGCCGCACTAACCCCGTGACCTATACGGTCGCAAAAGCGGATTCGGAAATCAATGACAGAGCGTGCAAAGGAAAGAACCTATTCGGACGCCGAGGTCGAATCACGTCTGAAGAAGGAGCTGCCGCACTGGTACCTGGAAAAGGGCTGGATCAGGCGCAAGTACAAGACCAACAGCTGGAAGGGCACCCTTATGGTGATCAACACCGTGGGGCATCTGGCGGAGGCCGCCTTCCACCACCCGGACATCACCGCCTCCTACGCCTGGGTCGAGGTGCGCCTGATGAACCACGCGGCCAAGGGCATCACCGACAAGGACTTCGCCCTCGCCAGAAAGATCGAGGACGTGATCCAGTGGCAGCCCGGTAAGGAAGGCGGCGCCCTGGAGGGCACCCCGGACGACCAGCGCTTCGCTTATATCAAGTACGACTGAGCGGCTGGGCCAAGTGGCGCTCCTCACCCTTCGAGACGCCCGCCTACGCTTGCGCTACGGCGGGCTCCGCGAAGGGTGAGGAACACCCGAATTCGTCACTGCTGCACACCATCCTGGCGTCACAGATTGTGATGAGACGCCGGCCCGCGGCAGGCGTATAATCTTTACAGTGGCAGGTCTCGGCTTTCTCGCAGCCGGCGGCTGAACCGCACGTCAGGACAGCATGGGCCGCGACCAGGCTAACCAGCGGTTCTCGAGGAACGGTCATGGCCACCATTCGGAACCCCATCGAATGGGGGGCGGATCAGTTCAGGCACGCGGCCTCGCACGTCGATTCGACCGGCCGCAGCCTGCGCAGCAGCGAGGCGCTGCCGGCGGTCCGTCAGATTTCCATAGCCGAGTTGCGGGACGTTCTGAGGAAAGGGCTCGACGACTTCGCCGCCTGCCGCACCGACGTCGTCTTCCTCTGCATCATCTATCCCGTAGCTGGCATCGTCCTGGCGCGCTTCGCCTTCAACTACGACATGCTGCCGCTGCTGTTCCCGCTGGCGTCGGGTTTCGCGCTGATCGGCCCGGTCGCCGCGGTCGGGCTCTACGAGATGAGCCGGCGGCGCGAGCAGGGCCTGAAGGCGACCTGGGTCCATGCTTTCGGCATGATCCGCTCGCCCTCGTTCGGCGCGATCCTGGTGTTGGGCCTGCTGCTGCTGGCGATCTTCCTGCTGTGGCTGGTCTCCGCCCAGGTGATCTACCTGCTGACCCTGGGGCCCGAACCGCCGGCTTCGTTCGCCGCCTTCGAGCGCGCCGTCTTCACCACCGCCGCGGGTTGGACCATGATCGTGGTCGGCATCGGCGTCGGCTTCCTCTTCGCCGTCGTGGTGCTGGCGATCAGCGTGGTGTCCTTTCCGCTGCTGCTCGATCGCGACGTTGGCTTGCGCAACGCGATTGCGACCTCGGTGCGCTCTGTCATGGCGAACCCGGTGCCCATGGCGGCCTGGGGCGTGATCGTCGCCGGCGGCCTGCTGCTCGGCTCGATCCCGCTGTTCCTGGGATTGATCATCGTCATGCCGGTGCTCGGCCACGCCACCTGGCACCTCTATCGCAAGGTGGTGGCGCGCTGAGTCTCAGCGGGCGCCGGCCATCGCCGGCACGCTGTCCCAGCGCATCGCGCGTGCGGTCTCCAGGGCGTGCTTCACCGGGCCGGAGTGGCGCCGGCCCGCCATTGTGACGACACTGACGGTGCGATGCGCGATCGGCTGGATCAGCGGCCGCGTCAGGATGCCCGGCAGCAACGGCAGGTACTGCGGCATCAGCGTGCAGCCGAGATTGGCGGCGACCATCGACTGCACCCAGTCCTCGCGCTCTGTCGAGTAGCGCACGCGCACCGAGCGGTAGGGTTTGGCGACGCCGAGCTTCATAAAATTCGAAGGAAACTCGCAGTGCAGCCGCTTGATGTAGGGCTCGCCCTCCAGCTCGGCGAGCGGCACCGCGTTCATCCCTTCGAAGCGGTGCCCCGGCGCGAAGGCGACGAGATAGGGCTCTTCGTAGAGCGTCTCGGCGCGGAAGCGCTCCGGATAGTCGGGCCAGCTCATAATGGCGATGTCGATTTCGGCGTTCTCCAGCGCCTGGCCTATGTCGGCGCAGTGGCTCTCCCAGATATCGAGGTCGAGCTCCGGCGCCCGCTTGGCCAGCGCCCGCAGGTAGGCGACGAGGTGCGCCGACGAGAGGGTCGCGATGATGCCGAACTTGAGCCGCGTCTCCGAGGCCGCGTGCTTCTCGGCCGCGCGGCGCGCCGCGTCGGTCGCGGCCTGCGCGTCGGCCAGGTGGCGCTGCATCAGGCGGCCGAGGTCGGTCAGGTGCGTCAGGTGGCGTTCACGCCGGAACAGTTGCCCGCCCAGCTCGTCCTCGAGCTTCTTGATCGCCCGCGTCAGCGTCGGCACGGCGACCTCGCAGGCCTCCGCTGCCCGCGTGAAGTTGAGGGTGTCGCAGGCGGCGAGGAAGTACCTGACCTGATGCAGCTCCATCGCGTCGACCTCCTGTACCTGCCCTGGCCGCAGCCTCTTGGTCGCGAAGAGGGGAAGCCCCTTAGTTTGGCAAGCCGCGCCGGCTTGCAAGGCGTCAGCACCCTGCAGCGCATGCAACGAATCATTAGCCGCCGCGATCTGGCATAGCGCCCCGGCCAATACATACATTCCGCCCAACCCATCCACGAGCGGCAAATAGCGGGAGCACGCCGCGTTTCCCGCCACGTGCTTGGTCAGGGAGAGATGTCGTATGTATTCGTATGTTTTTGTCCATACTGACGCGAGCGACGGCGAATCGGCGCATGAGGAGCCCAGCGGCCCGTCGCGGGACTGCGCGCTGGCCGTCAGCCCCTACCTGGAGCGGCCCCTGCGCTCGCTCGAGCAGGTGCTGCTCAGCCGCGCCACAGCAGGGCGCCGCGATTAGCCAAACCGCGATTCTGCAAAGCCATGATCCCATTCTGCGACAAGCGGCAGGCGATGGCGCCGCTGCCGGACATCAAGGCGCGCATCCTGGAGTCAGCGCAGGCCATCGTCGAGCTGCAGGGGTACGGCGGCCTCAGCTATGACCTGATCGCCGACCTCTTCGGCATCGGCACTTCCAGCGTGCAGAGCCACTTCCCGCGCAAGGCCGAGCTCTGCGCCCAGGTGGCGGCGCGCTACCGCGACCTGTTCCGGGCCAGCCTGCAACAGATGCAGCGCGACTGCGCCGACAGCATGGAGATCCTCGAACGCTATGCCGCGCTGTTCCGCAAGGCACTGGTCGAGCAGAATCGCATGTCGCTCTGCGGCCTGGGTGGCGCCGAGGCCGGCAAGCTGCCGCGCGAGGTCATCGAGCAGGTCGGCGGCTTCTTCGACTGCAACCGCAACTGGCTGGCGGGCGTCCTGCAGCGGGGCCGCGACCGCGGCGAGCTGCGCCTGGAGGCGGAGCCTGCGGCCGAGGCCGGCCTGCTGCTAGCGGCGCTCGAAGGCGCCATGGTGGTGGCCCGCTCGACCGGCGTCTACGAGAGCTTCGACGATTCGGTCGCCACCTTGCTCAGCCGCTACCGGCCGAAGGCGACGTAGCCGGCTCCCAAAAGAGCGGTTAGAACGGCGAAAAGGGCGGCTGGATCCTGGAGCCGTCGCTGAAGCGGGTCAGGCGGAAGGCGGTGAGGTCGAGGTGCGCCTGGCCCTTGGTCGCCAGCTCGGCCATGAGCTGGCCGGCAATCGGCCCGAAACCGAAGCCGTGGCCGGAGAAGCCGCTGGCGATGAAGTAGCCCTCCGGGCCCGCGGCGTCGAGCACCGGCAGGGCGTCGGGCGTCACCTCGATCATGCCGGCCCAGGATTCCGCGATCTGGGCGTCGCGCAGTGCGGGGAACTGGCGCTTGGCGTTGGCCAGGCCCTCGGCGAGCACCTGATGATCGGGCTCGGGGTCGAGCATCCGCACGCGCTCGAACACCGTCGCCGCCTCCGGTCCCCAGCGGCGTGGCCGCATGAGCTGCTCGAGGAAGGCACCGCCCAGGCGCAGGCGAACGTTGCCGATTGACATGCGCAGGCACGGCAGGAACGGCCGAAGATAGCGGAACGCGTCGGGCACGACGTCGAAGCTGCCCTGCCCACGCGACACCGTATAGCCGCGGTCCTGGCGGCGCCGGACGGCACAACCGCCGCCCCAGACGCCGGCCTGGGTGAAGAGCGGCGCCGGCGTGGTGCGCAGCGCCGAGGAGCGCACCGACAGCTGCGGGAAATCGACACCCAGGTTGCGGCTGAAGTAGCTGCTCCAGGCACCCGCAGCGCAGACCACGGCACGGCAGGCGACCCGGCCGCGCTCGGTCACCACGCCGGCGACACGGCCGGCGGCCGTTTCCACCGTGCGCACGGCGCAGCCGGCGAAGACCTGCGCGCCCAGCCGCTCGGCCGCCTGGGCGATGGCCGGGGCGGCCTTGGCCGGCTCGGCGCGGCCGTCGCTCGCCGTGAAGAGCGCGCCTTTCCAGCGCCGCTCCGTCTGGCCGACCAGCTCGTCGGCCTCCTTGGCCGACAGCAGGCGCGAGTCGAGCTGATAGGGCCTGGCATGCTCCAGCCAGCTCTCGTACTTGTCGAGCTCGGCCTCGGTGGTGGCGAAGTGCGCGACGCCGCCCTGGTGCCAGCCGATGTCGGCGCCGATCTCGCGCTCCAGGCCCTGCCAGATGCGGGAACTCTCGATCATGGCCGGGATCTCGGCCGGGTCTCGGCGCTGCTTGCGCACCCAGCCCCAGTTGCGCGAGGACTGCTCGCCGGCGATGCGGCCCTTCTCGAAGAGGGCGACCGGCACGCCCGCCTTGGCCAGAAAATAGGCGGTCGAGACGCCGGCGATGCCGCCGCCGATGACCGCGACCTCGACCTCGCGCGGCAGGGTCGGCGCCGCGCCTTCGTCCGTCATTGTCCGTCACTCCGCCAGCAGCAGGATCTCGCCGCGGTTCAGCTCGATGGAATCACCGCACCAGCGCTTGTAGCGGCCCTGGACCGCCGTGTCATCGATCGGCAGGCCTCGGGTCCGCAGGTGCAACAGGTAAAGGCCGAGGAAGCCCGGCCGGTAGGTGCAGGCATAGCTGAAGGTCGGCAGGATCTCGGCCTCCTGCAGCGAGACGATGCTGCCGCGCTTCATGCCGGCACCGCAGCGGATGCCGAGCCGGCCAAGAACGACGATGCTGCCGGCCAGCATGTTGACCCCGGCATAGTCGCCGCAGTCGCCGCCGATCGCGATCAGCCCGTTGCGAAGGGCGTTGCCGATCTCGTTGCCGGCGCTGCCATGGACCACGATCTCGCCGCCGCGCATGCCGATGCGGCTGCCGCGGTAGCCGGCGCCGACGCCATGCGCGGCCTTGCCCTTGACCAGGATGCGGCCGCCCGACATCTCGGCCCCGAGCCAGTCGTCGGCGTCGCCCTCGACCACGATCTCGCCGCCGCGCATGCCGGAGCCCAGGTGGCGCCCGGCGTTGCCAGCGATATGCAGCCGCCCGCTCGTCATGCCGGCGCCGATCAGCTTGACCCGCGAGAGGTCGCCCTCGACGCGGACCTCGCCCTCCCCCTTCCCCGTTATCTTGAAGAAGTCGCCGAGCTCGGCTTGGCGGTTTCCGATCAACACCGGCTGCCTGGCTGCCTGCTTGTCGGATAGACCGGCCAGCCGGTCCGGGCTGATCGCCTCGGCCTCCAGCGGCACCTCGAGACGCGTGGTCAGGACCAGATCGAGAGCCATGGCGCGCCTCAGGCCGCCGCCTTCAGCAGCTGGTGCAGGTGGAAGTGGAACTTGCCCAGCTTGCCGCCGTAGTTGCCGGCCGTGATCTGGCGCGCGCCCCGCTCCGCCGCCGCGTAGACGCCGCGGCGCATGGCCTCCTCGACGGCGCCCGCGTCGAGCCCGTCGATCACGATCTCCAGCACGCAGTCGGCCTCCTCCGGCACCAGGCTCGACGCGACCACGCCGCGCAGTGTCGGGCAGTAGGCGTCGTTGGTCGAGGCGATCAGGCTCTTGTAGCGCGAGCCCACCTTGCTGCCCGAGCGCACCACGCCGTCGGGAAAGGGCAGGATCACGCCCGGCACCGCCCGCATGGCCTCAACAGCGGCCTCGGCGGCGGCGAGCGTCGCCGGCCGGTCGCGGCCGAGGATCAGGATGTTGCCGCCGCCGACCGCGTCCTGCACGCCGAAGCGGTCGTCGACCAGGAACTCGCCGTCCATCACCGGCACCCGCCACAGCCGTCGGCCGTTGAGGCGCTTGGCGATCTGGTAGCCGTCGCCGAAGAAGCGCAGCTTGCCGCCGACGCTGACCCGCTTGTCGCTCTCCAGGCCGTTGAAGCAGGAGGTCGTCGGGCAGGTCATGACGCACTGGCCGACCCGGTCTAGCAAACGGTCGGCGATGCCGGCACGGTCGAAGGCGAAGAGCAGCACGCTGACGCCCGGCCTCCGGTCCGGCGTCTCCCCAGGGGTAAGCTCGCGCTCGATGCCGGCTTCGCACTTGCAGCCGATCACCGAGGTGGCGAAACCGGTCATGGAGCGCGCCGCCGCCAGCGCCCACTTCGCCGTGTCGGCGGTGATGAGCACGCGCGCCGCCGTCATGCCGAAAGCCTCGGCAAAGCTGTCCACGATCTCGGTCTCGCCGATCCTCATGCTGCTGCCCGGCGGTGTCAGGTCGCGAGGCCGGCGGCCACCGCCTCGCGCGGACCCATGTCGTCCGCATGCAGACCGTAGTTCTCGAACTGCACCGAGTAGTAGTCGTCGAAAAAGGCTTTCACGTCGGCCTCGATGGCCCGGTCGTAGTCGGGCGCCACGTAGAGCGTGCGGCCGTAGTGGTCGTTACGGAACTCATGGTTGTCGATGAAGGCGACGCCGTCCTTGAAGACGTAGCGCGGCGCCGCGAACATGGCCTCCTTGTCGTCCTGCTCGTCGTAGATCGTGATGTCGGCGTCGGCTCCGACGCCGAGATGACCCTTGTTCGCGAGGCCGAGCAGGCGCGCCGGTCCGGCGCGGGTGACGATGGCGATCTCCTGCATCGTGTATTCGCGGTCGAGGCCGTCGAGCAGAACCGTGCGCTTCATGGCCTTGCGGTTCGCCTTGGCGATCTCCTGCTTGCGGAACTCGCTGTCCATCAGGAGACGGATCAGCCGCGGATAGCTGGCAAACGAGCCGCCGTTCGGATGGTCGGTCGAGAGCACCAGGCGCCAGGGATCGTTCGACAGCAGGAACAGCTCGAGCCCGATGCCCCACTGCAGCGCGTGGGTGTAGACGTGATCCTGGTAGCCGAAGGGCTTGATGCCGCAGCCGCCCTCGCATTCGGTGTCGGCGTTGACCCAGCGCTTGTCCTTGCTGTAGTTGCGCAGCAGATAGGCCATCGGCGCGTCGGCGGTCATGATAGTCGCCTTGCCGAACATCACCTGGCCGACGTCGGCGCTGAGCCCGGGGTTGCGGTCCAGGGTGTCGATGATCTGCGCCGCCGCCGAGGTCGGGTTGTGGCCGGCCCTGCCGCCGTAGCTATGGAACTGGATGTGCGCGAAGTGGGCGCGGCGTCCCTCGGCCAAGCGCATGGTCTCGAGCGTGGTGGCGATGTTGCCGCTGTGCCCCAGGTTGTTGCAGTGGATGTGCGCCGGATGCGGCAGCCCGAGGTCGCAGGCGGCATCGATCAATGCCTTGATGACCTGGCGCGGCGTCAACTCGAAGCCCGTGATCGTCTGGCCGATGTCGGTGATCTGCGAGTTGCGCGCGCCCTTCCAGACCTCGTCGTTGCCGGGACTGACCAGCTTGATGGTGTAAGCCTTGGCAGCGTTCAGCAGCCAGGCCACGACGTGCTTGAGGTCCTTTTCGCGGCCGTCCTGCAGCATCTTGTAGATCAGCAGGTTGCTGCCGCAGACCGTGTAGAGGCCCTTGTCGATTACGGGGGTGTCGAGCAGCTCGTCATGGGCGTGGCGCGCGCCGATCGGCGGCACCGCCGCCTCCATGACCGTGGTGTAGCCCATGGTGGCGTAGCGGTAGCCGGTGGTGAAGGTCGAGGGCACGGTGCCGCCGGTGCCTGAGCGGGTGATCGCCGTGCGCATGTGCACGTCGCAGCGATGATCCTCGGGTTGGATCTTGCGCCCCAGCGCCACCTTGGGCCCGGCGATGTGGGCGTGGATGTCGATCCCGCCGGGCATGATCGCCATGCCCTGCGCGTCGATCCTTCGCGCCTCGCGCGGCACCTGATCGACGATCTTGCCGTCGCACACGCAGATCTCGCGCACCTCGCCATCGATGCCGTTGATGGGGTCGTAGACCCGCCCGTTGACGATCCGCAGCATGTTGGCCCGAAGGTTGGGGTGGACCGGGTTTCAGGCCGGGATCGCGGCACGCGCCTGCCGCGGGTCGCCGTAGACCCGGCCGCCCGGGTCATCGGCCAACAGCACGCGCAGGCGGTCGCGGATCGCCGTCAGGATCTCCAGGTCGCTGGGGTAGGGCGACTCGAAGGCGGGGCGCAGGCCGATCGCCACGTCGTCCATGCGATAGACCGTGCCCGGCACGTTGATGCCGTAGGTCGCGGTGTGGAAGGCCACCTTGGCGAGCCGGCTGGTCGCCGTCTCCTTGGGGTCGAGCACGATCATGGGAATCTGCTTCATGCGCTCGATCGCCGCCCTGGGGAAATTGGCAGCCGGATCGGCGGCGATGATCATGGCGGCGTCGGCGTCGCCGCGCGCCAGCATGTCGACGGTGGTGAACTCGCCTGGGTTGAAGCGCGGGTAGCCGCGGCCGAAGTTGACGCCGAAGGGGAAGCCGGTTTGCCAGGAGACCACGTTGTCGGCGCCAGTCACGTTGCCGTGGCCGCGCACCGGCTTGGCGACGAAGTGGGTGAACTCGTTCAGGTCGTTGGCGAGCGCCAGGAGCGCCCCGGAATTGAAGTGCCGCCCGCGGGTCATGGTCAGCCCCATGCCGAACAGCATGACTCCGTAGTTGCAGGACTTCATGCGTTCGACCAGGTCCTCCATGGCGGCCAGCGGAACGCCGGTGACCTGGGCGATCTCGGGGCCCACCTTGCGGCCCTTGACCAGCGCGCGCAGCGCCCAGAGCAGCTCGAAGTCCCTGCCGGGCCTAACCTGCAGGAAGATGTCGGCGACCGGCGCCGACTTGGAGCGGCGCACGTCGACCAGCACCGCCGTGCGGTCCTTGCGGCCGTTCGGCGTGAACATGCCCTTGGGCGTGAGCGCATAGCGGCCGAACAGGCGCGGGTGCGACTCCGCCGGGTTGCCGCCCCAGAAGATCACCAGGTCGGCCCGGTTCTTGATCTCGCCCAGGGTCATGGTGCTCTCGCCCACCCCCTCGAAGGCGATGCCGCTGGGGCCGTGGCAGACCGAGGTGGTGGTATCGATGCAGCCGCCGATCATGTCGGCGATGGCAACCGCCATGCGCTGCGCCTCGCTGGTGGTGTCGCTCAGGCCATAGGTGATCGGCATCCTGGCCTCGGCCAGGGTCTGCGCCGCCGCCTCGATCGCCTCCTCGAGGCTGGCTTCCTGGCCGTCGACCAGGGCGGCCGGCCGGTCCTCGATGCTGTGCTCGGTGAACCATGCGCGGCCCAGGGCGCAGGTGTTCTTGACCTTGACGATGCGCTTGGCCTTGTCGTCCACGGTCAGAATTTGATCGTCGCAGACGCAGCCGCAAAAGGTGCAGGTCGCGTTCTCGACGATACGCAGGTCTTCGTCGCTCATGACGGCTCCTCGCAAGCACTATGCAGCCGCATCGCCGTCTCCGGGCAGCGGTTCGACCTCGACTTCCAGGTTCTTCGACAGCGGCATGCCGCTCAGGGCGGTGTCGCTGCCCATCAGCTGGCTGGACAGGGGGCCGTAGGGGATGAACAGCAGGCCGGACGGCAAGTCGGCCGGGTCGCGCGAGGTGCAGCGCACCACCACCTCGCCGGCCGCCGAGCGCAGCCGCACGCGGTCGCCGTTCGTCAGGCCGAGCCGGGCCATGTCGTCGGCGTTCATTTCGCTGGTGGAGGTGACCTCGATGTACTCCCCGGCGAGCTTGCCGGCATTGAGCGAGGTGCCCTGCTTGCTGGTACGGCCGGCAACCAGGACCATCCGTTCGGCCATAGGCACACTCCCTAGCCCCGCCAAATCCCACTTCGGCAGGTTCGCCCCATGGTAGACCGAACGCCGCCGGGTGTCACGACGGCGTAAGCACACGGCCAGTAAGAGCTACGGCGCCTGCTCCAATAAGGCCGGGCTTAGACGCCGCACCGTCGGGCCGGAGGCGCCATCGCCGATCGACTGTCCATCCAGACTGGCGAGCGCCCGCACGCCGATCAGACTATTGCTCACAAAGGCCTCGTCGGCGTCGCGCAACTGGCCTGGCTCGAGCGGCGCCTCGACCGGTGCCAGGCCGAGCGCCGGGGCGAGCTCCAGGATCGCGGCGCGGGTAATCCCCGGCAGCACGCCCTCGGATGGTGGCGGCGTGAAGAGGCTGCGGCCGCGCACCAGAAAGAGGTTGGCCGCCGTGGCCGAAGCCAGCCGGCCGACCGTATTGAGCAGGATCGCCTCGTCGGCGCCACGCGCCACCGCCTCGCGCTTGGCCAGCACGTTGTCCAGGTAGTTCAGCGTCTTGAGCCGCGACAGCGGCGACTGCTCGTTGCGCCTGATGGTGGCGACCACTGCGCTGAGCGCGCGCTCCTGGGCCGCCGGCTGCGCCACGGCGCTGATCAGCAGCGTCGGCCGTGCTTCGTCCGGCGGCAGCAGCCCGCGCGGCCCCAGGCCCCGGGTCAGGGTGATGCGCAGCGCCGCGTCACGCGCCGTCAGCTCATTGGCCTCGAGCAGCGTGGCCGCCGCCTCGGCCAGATCGAGGTCCGGCGGCAGGATGCCGAGCACCGCCGCTCCCGCCCGCAGCCGCGCCAGGTGAGCCTCCAGCCGCTCGATCCGGCCGCTCCGGCAGAGCAGCGTCTCGAACAGGCCGTCGCCGAGCAGCAGGCCGCGATCGGCCGGATCGATCCTGGCCTCCTCCGCCGAGACCAGGCGATCGTTGAGGAAGATCAAGGGGCCGCTTCCCGCTTCAGCCGAGCTGAGGGGCCGCCCAGCGCTGCGCCGGCGCGTCCGCGCCAAGCGGCGCCCGCGCAGCGAAGACATTGCGCAGCAGGTCGTAGCCGCCGTCGGTCAGGACCGCTTCGGGGTGGAACTGCAGGCCGATCACCGGATAGTCGCGGTGGGAGAGCGCCATGATCTCGCCGGTCTCGCTCCAGGCGGTCACCTGCAGCGCCTCCGGCAGGCCCTCGGGCGAGACCACCAACGAGTGGTAGCGGGTTGCCCGCAGCGGGCTGGGCAGACCGGCGAAGACGCCGACGCCGTCGTGCCGCACGGCCGAGACCTTGCCGTGCATCGGCTTCTGTGCGCGCACCACGCGGCCGCCGAAGGCCTGGCCGATGCACTGGTGGCCGAGGCAGACGCCGAGGATCGGGGTCGAGGCGTAAAAGCGCCGCACAAGGGCCACCGAGATGCCGGCCTCGTCCGGCGTGCAGGGACCGGGCGACAGCACGATGTGCGAGGGCGCGAGCGCCGCCACCCGCTCCAGGCCGATGGCGTCGTTGCGCACCACCTCGGTCTCCCAGCCCAGCTCGCGGATGTAGCGGGCCAGGTTGTGGACGAAGGAATCGTAGTTGTCGATCACCAGGATCATGCGATCTCCGCTCCCGGTGACAGGTCGGCGGCCAGGGCCGCGAGCAGGGCCCGCCCCTTGGCCAGGGTCTCCTCGTACTCCTCGGCCGGCCGCGAGTCCGCCACGATGCCGCCGCCGACCTGGAAGCTCACTTGGTCGCCGTGGATGCTGAAGGTGCGGATCACGATGCTGCTGTCCATGTCGCCGTCGAAACCGATGTAACCGATGCTACCACAGTAGGGCCCGCGCCGCGTCGGCTCCAGCTCGGCGATGATCTCCATGGCTCTGATCTTGGGCGCCCCGGTGATCGAGCCGCCGGGAAAGCTGGCTTCCAGCAGGTCGACAGCGGTCTTGCCCGGCCTGAGCTCGCCGACGATGGTCGAGACCAGGTGATAGACCGTGGCGTAGCGCTCCAGGACGCAGAGCTCCGGCACGGCGACGCTGCTGTCGCGACAAACCCGCGACAGATCGTTGCGCAGCAGGTCGACGATCATGACGTTCTCGGCCCGGTCCTTCTCGCTGGCCAGCAGCTCGCGGGCCAGCGCCTCGTCCTCGGCCGCGTCGTGGCCGCGCGGCCGGGTGCCCTTGATCGGCCGGCTCTCGACCTGGCCGTCGCTCAGCTTCAGGAATCGCTCCGGCGAGGACGATGCGATCACGTCCTGGCCGAACTTCAGATAGGCGGCGAAGGGCGCCGGGTTGAGCGCGCGCAGGCGCCGGTACAGCATGAAGGGCGTCTCGCCCGCCGGCAGCCGCGCGCTGAAGCGCTGCGACAGGTTGGCCTGGAAGATGTCGCCGGCGTGGATGTAGTCGATCCCCCGCTGCACCGCCGCCTCGTAGGCGGGCCGGGTGAAGTTGGCGGCCGCTGCCGCGCCGGCCGCCGCCGGCTCGGGGAGATCAGCCAGGACGGGCGCGGCGCCCAGCCGTTCGGCCAGCGCC
>JBHJOF010000396.1:0-18530 GCA_050330055.1 Kiloniellales bacterium | reverse complement strand
GCCGCGCCTGCTCGAAGCCGGCGAGGCCGACCAGCGCGATCATCTCCAGCGCGCGCTTCCGCGCCTCGGCGCGCGGCCTCCCCATGATCTCTAGCGGCAACAGCACGTTGCCGAGTACGCTGCGCCACTCCAGCAACGCCGGGTCCTGGAACACCATGCCGATACGCCGGGCCAGGCGCGTCTCGCGCGGGCTGACCCCGGCAACCCGAGCGCGGCCGCCGCTCGGCTCGAGCAGGTCGGCGGCGACGCGCAGCATGGTCGACTTGCCGCAACCGGAGGGACCGATCAGCGACACGAACTCGCCCTCGGCCACATCGAGGTCGATGCTCCGTAGGGCGTGCACCGCGCCCAGCGTGGCATCGCCGCGATAGGTGACCGAAAGGTCGGCGAACTCGATCATTGCCCCAGCCGCCTCTGCGACCATGCTTGCGGCCACGTTTGGCTCCACCTCCACAGCGCCGGATAAGCCGTGGTTCCTGCTACGCTACTCGGCTGGGCCACGCCGCAGCCGCTCCCGGCTGCGAGGGCCAGGGAACTGTTGCAAGCGAGCTCAGCCTTATCGTATGCACCTAGTGGCGGACGGTCGAACTGAAATATCGAGCCATGCTGGCGCGTGCGGGGGTGGACGTGACCATTGATGCCATGTCCTGGAATGGTCTGATGCGGCAATGACCCTGCGCTCGTGGGACAGCAACGCCGCGAACTGGACCCGGGCGGTGCGCGAAGGCCGGATCGCCAGCCGCATTGCGGCGACCGACGAGGCCATCGTGCAGGCCATCCTGCGGCGCCGGCCGCGGCGCCTGCTCGACGTCGGCTGCGGCGAGGGATGGCTGGTGCGGCGAATCGGCGGACAGGCCGGCTGCACGGCAGTGGGCATCGACGGCTCGGCCGCCCTCGTCGAAGCGGCCGAGGGGGCCGACCCGTCAGGCCGCTACTGGCTCCTGACATACGACCAGCTGATCGCGGGCGAACGGCCCATGGGTGCCAGCTTTGATGTCATCGCCTTCAATTTCGCCCTGTTCGACGAGGCGACCGCGGCCCTGCTCGCGGCCGTGCGGCCGCTCATGACGCCGGAGGGCGCGCTCATCATTCAGACCCTGCATCCCGCGTCGGCACCGGGCGGCGCGGACGGGCACGACGGCTGGCGCTGCGAGGACTTCGCGGCCTTCGAGGACGAGGGCTGGGCGCCCATGCCGTGGTACTTCCGCACCCTGGAGTCCTGGCACGCCGTAGTGTGCCAGGCCGGCCTGCGGCTCCTCGAACTCACCGAGCCCGCCGCCGCGCCCGGCGAGTCGCCGCTCTCCCTGCTCCTCACCTGCGGCTCGGCCGAGCGCTGAGCCGGAGGGGACTGTACCCGTAGGGGACTGTCCCCGAGCGACCGGGCACCCTAACCGGGGACAGCCCCCTTCGCTGCGCTTCGGGGACAGTCCCCTGAGCCTCAATCCGTGCGCATGATCTCGTCCGGACGGGCGCGCGGGTCGCGCGGCGTCCAGCGGCCGGCCTCGACCATGGCGAAGAACTCGGCGGCCGCGTGGTTGAAGGTGTCCGGCTCCTCCAGGTTCATCGTGTGGCCGGTCTTGGGCAGCACCAGCAGGCCGCAGGCCGGGATGGTGCGCTTGAGGAACAGACCCGGCTGAAGGCAGTTGTCGTCCTCGTCGCCGTTGATCACCAGCGTGGGCAGCCGCAGCGCCGCCAGCTCGTCCTCCAGGTCGTAGAGCGACGGCCGCCGTGCCTGCACGCCGCGCATGGTGTTGGCCGAGCCCAGCGCCGAATGCTGTCCCAGCATGCTGGCGAAGACCTGCCAGCCGCGCGGGTCCTTGTTCTGCAACTGCACGCGCGCGGCGCCCTCGGCATAGATCTTCGCGAAGGCCTCGCTGCCCTGGCGCTCGAAGCCCTGCGCGACCTCGTCGGATAGGCGGCGGAACGCGGCCTCCTTGTCCTTCTCGGCGCCGTAGCCGCAGCCGGCCACGATCAGCGACAGGGCGCGCCCGGGATAGGTCAGGCCGAAGTGCAGGGTACAGAAGCCGCCCATCGAAAGGCCGACCACGTGGGCCTGATCGATCTCCAGATGGTCGAGCAGACAGCGCAGGTCCTCGACCGCGCGCGCCTGGGAATAGGCTGATACGGCCTCGGGCACGTCGGAGGGCGGATAGCCGCGCGCGTTGTAGGTAATGCAGCGGTAACGGCGCGAGAAGAAGCGCACCTGCGGCTCCCAGCTCCGGTGGTCGCCGGCGAACTCGTGCACGAAAACGACCGGCCGGCCCTGGCCGCAGCCCTCGTAGTAAAGGCGGACCCCGTCGTCCGTCGTCGCCATGCCCATGCCTGTGCCCCTTGTTTCCTGTCTCGCCTTTCTTTGCCGCCAACTCTAACGGAGCTCGGCTCGAAGGGAAGCCGCCTTTGCGCAGGGTTCCAGTTTGGCAATGTCCGAAGCAATTCGGTGCTGCCAGGTCATGCCTCGGACTCGACTGCGTTGCGCGGACGGTCTGAGGGCAAGGCCAGGGCGGCAAACAGGATCAGCAAGGCGAGACCACCGAGAACAAGGAGGAGGCTTTGAAAGCCGCTGCCTGGTGCGTAGAGCAGTGCCACCAGCTGCACGCCGAGCGGCGCTGCCACGATGGCGATGCCGTTGCGTATGCCATAGGCGAGGCCGCGGCGGCGGCCGGGGCTGAAGCGCGCGATCAGCACGTTCTCCACCGGGGCTGCGAAATCGAAGGCGAAAACCACCAGCACGGCAGCAATCAGAACCGGCCAGCCTGTGATGACACAGGCCGCCACAAAGGCCGCGACCTTCAGGGCATAGCTGGCTACGTAGGCCGCTTTGGCGGCTCCCTTATCGGACAGGTGTCCGCCGATCAACTGCGAGGCGGCGCCCAGCAAATAGACCGCCGTGATGACGGCGCCCAGGCCCAGGTAGCCCTGCCCCAGGAGCGCGCCCAGCTCTAGGTTCAGCCACTTCGGCAACATGGTGGTGAAGGCGTAATAGATCACCGTGGTCAAGGACATGGTGATTGCCAGGGCGGCAAAGGCTCGGCGCACGTCGGTCCGGCTCGGCTCGGGCTGCGGCTGGATATCCTGTTTGCGCTCGACGATGCGTCCCTTGGACATCAGTATCCACAGCCACAGGCCGCTGGCCACGGCCACCAAGCCCGGCACGATAAAGGCAGCGCGCCAGGACACCAGGTCGGTCAGCGAACCGGCGATCAGGGCGGCAAGCGCCGTGCCTAGACTGCCGAACAGGCCGAGAGCGGCGATCGACTTGCCCCGCGCCCGCGCGTTCGCGACCAGCCAAGCCGTGCCCACTGGATGATAGATCGCCCCGAAGAACCCCAGGATGCCGAGAAAGACCGCCAGGGAGTCAGGACCTGCAGCGAGTCCGCATAACGCCGTTGCTGTGCCGATGCCCAGGAAGTAGATCACCATGACCTTTCCGGCGCCCCAGTGATCGCTGAGCCAGCCGGCAAGCGGTGCGGCCAGGCCCAAAAGCAGCGCACCGAAGGTCCAAAGCGCGATCAATTCGTCGTAGGAGTGCTGCCAGTCAACCTCCAGCACCAGGACGATCGTGAGATAGAGCGCCACCAGGACGTGAAACAGAAAATGCCCGAGGGCAGCGAAGCCGAAGACCAGCTTGAACTGAGTCTCTGGTGCGGGCATCGCTTTCCGTCCGTTGTCGGGCTTCCTGCTGCCCACTGTGAGGGATGGTCCGGCGGCGGAACTTGCTCGCTCCGGCCAAGTCATGTTGCCAATCGGACAAAGGTGCGCCCCTTGCGGCGATCTCCTCCCCCCAAAGGCGGCGTCAGGAGAAGTAGCGGCCCGGTGTCCGGCCCAGGCACTTCTTGAACATCTGCACGAAGGCGCTGGGACTCTCGTAACCCACGTCCAGGGCCACAGTGGTGACCGCTTCTCCCTGGGCCAGGCGGCGCAGTGCTTCGAGGACCCGCAGGTGCTGGCGCCAGGCCCGGAACGTCATGGCAGTTTCAGCCCGGAACAGGCGTGCCAAGGTCCGGCTGCTGGCGCCGACGGTGCGCCCCCAGTCCTCCAGGCTGCGGCTGTCGGCCGGATTCTGCAGCAGGGCCTCAACCAGGCGCTGCAGACGCCTGTCTTGCGGAATGGGCAGCGGAAACGCCGGGACAGGCAGGCTGCGAAGCTGATCCAGGATCACGGCAATGATCCGTCCGTCGGGCCCGTCGAGGGTCGGGCCCATCGGTTCCGCACAGGTATGAAGGATGAGTTCGCGCAGGAATGGCGTGATGCCGAGCACGCAGAGGCTCTCTGGCAGGTCGGGAATGGATGCCTGGTCGACAATGAGGCTGCGCAGCGCCACTTGGCCGGACATGCAGGTCTGATGGCGCACGCCGCCCGGCACCCAGACGGCCCGCTGGGGCGGCACCACCCAATGACCTTTCTCGGTCTCGACGGTCACCACGCCTTCCGCCGGATAGATCAGACAAGCGCGGTCGTGGCTATGCCAGGGGTTGGTATGGCCATTGGGATAGAGCTCGCCCTCGGATGCCACAGGTGGCTGAGCGCCCTTCGGCAGATTTCGATCAGAGCCTCTCGCCGCGCCTGTGTGAACCGAAGCCTTGAGCTTTTGGGACATGGTCACCATCCATTCCATCGCCAGGATAGCACAAATGGCTCGAGCGTCCCGGTTAGGGATCGATGCGGGGGCCGTCGGGAGTCGCGACCAGGTCAGTCAGCGTGAAGGGGCCGTCGGTTGCAAGCAGGCAGAGGCAATCCTCGTCCGGTTCGGTGACCTGCTCATGGGTGACGGAGGAGTCGGCTTGCGAGACGTCGCCACGCCGATAGCAATTGACTTCGTCGCGCATGCCGCCAGCCAGGATCAAAACCAACTCCAGCCCGGCGTGCGAGTGCCACGGGATCGTGGTGCCCGACTCGACCCGCAGCAAGTGAGCCTGCGGGCCGGCCTTGTCGCCGACCAACGCCACGGCCGAAACGGGCCCGAGACTTTGCCACGGCAGCTGGTCGAGCGGCCAGTCGAGGTAGGAGCGCAGGGGCTGCGGCAGCCGATCGTCATCGTTGGGGACTACAGGCGCAGCATTCCTGTCCGCGCCCGAGCCGTCATGACCCTCGTCCGCACCGTCGATCCGGCTCATGATCCGTTGCAGGAGTTCGGCCGGCAGCGGCGAGGGCGACAGCCCCTCGACCACGGCGCCGCCGAGCGCCTCGAGGTGCGCAACCTCGGCGCGGCAGGCCGGGCAGAGCGCCAGATGGGTCGCCACGACCAGCGACACCGCCTCGGCGCTGTTGCCGGCGGCATAGGCCAGCAAGAGCTCGTTGCTTGGATGATGTCGCGCCATCACAAGCTGTCCTTCAGCATCGCGCGCAGCTTCTCCATTGCCAGGCGCAGGCGCGATTTCACGGTGCCGAGCGGCAGGCCCAGCTCCTCGGCGATGCGGCTGTGCGTCTTGTCGTCGAGATAGGACATGCGCAGCAGCGCGGCCTGCTCCGGCGGCAGCGCCCCGACGGCGGCGCGCAGCAGGGCCTGCGTCTGCGTCCGCTCCAGGCCGCGGTCGGCCGGCAGATCGGAATTCGGCACCAACAGCGGATCGCTCGGGTCGTATTCCGGGCGCCGTTCACGGCGCAGCAGGTCGATCCGCCGGTTGCGGGCGATGGTGAAGATCCAGGTGCTGGCGCTCGCCTTCTTCGGATCGAACTGCCCGGCCCGCCGCCAGACCGTCAGCATGACGTCCTGCACCAAGTCGTCCGCCACCGCCTCCTCGGCGCCGAGTTGGCGCAAATAGGTCTTCAGGCGAGGCGCGAAGCGCTCGAACAGGGCGACGAAGGCGGCCCGATCGCCGAGCCGCGCAATCGCGACGATGAGCTGCTCGGCATCGGCCGCGGTGGGCGCGCTGTCGCGCGAACTGGGCCCGTGCTCGGCAGCCATCCGCAACTGTAGGTATACATTTCTTACCGAGACAAGCCGAAATCCGACCGGCCGGCCGCTGAGCGCTACGAGCTGCACCCCGGGTTCCTCTTGCGTTTTGCGCTTATTGGATTTGTACGTACGGCTCCTGGCTTTGGATCACCGGGAGGAGCAGCCGAGGCGCGCGACAAGCTGCACAAGGGCAGACCGCCCCGATCGACGCGCCGGAGGAGCTGCTGGCGGGCGAGGGCTAGGCATGATCCGATCCGATTGAATCGGATCATGCTCTATAACTCCTTGATTGGTCGCATTTTCGGACGGCGAACCGGCTTCCACTTCGCCTGAAAATGCTCTAGGCGGGCGGGTCGCTGCCGGCGGCGGCGAGCGCCGGCGCCGGCCGCTCGAGCAGGATGACGGCGACCCCGCAGATCACGATCGCGCCGCCGATCAGGGTGTGCCAGCTCAGCGCCTCGCCCAGGAACAAGACGCCACCCAGCACCGAGAAGACCGGCAACAGCAGCAGGAAGGGCGCAATCATGCTCACCGGGTGGCGCCGCACCAGGCTGTACCAGAGGCCGTAGCCGAGCGCGGTCATGACCAGGCCGAGGTAGAGCACTGCGGCCCAGACCATCCAGTCGGCCGAGCGAACCGCCGCCAGCTGGTCGTCCTCGAAGAGCAGCGACATGACCAGCAGTTGCGGCGTCGCCCAGACCGCGATCCAGGCGGTCACCGTCAGGCCGTCGATCTTCGGCAGCGCGCGGATCAGCACCTGCCCCAGGGCCCAGCTGAAAGCGCCGCCGACGACCAGCAGCAGCGCCGTCCAGGCGTTGCCGACCCGTGGCTCGCCGGCGATCAGGGCGACCCCGAGGAAGGCCAGCGCAATGCCGAGCCACTTGCGCAGGCCGGGCTGCTCCTTCAGCAGCAGGGCGCCGAGCAGCACCAGGAAGGGCACCTCGAGCTGCACGACCAGCGCCGCCACCGAAGCGTCGAGCGATTTAAGGCCCGTGAAGGTCAGACTGTACTGGATGGCGGCGGAGATCATGGCGATGCCGAACAGCTTGGCCAGCAGGCCGAGCGGCGGCCTGACGAACCAGACCAGGGCCAGCGCGGTGACGGCGAAGCGCAGGGCCATGAGCAGGATGGGCGGGAAATGCTCGATCGCCGCCTTGGCGACGACGATGCCCATGCCCCAGGTGACCGCCACGGCGATTCCCATGGCGAAGTCGAGCGGCCTCAGACGCATGAGCGGCTCAGCTCTTGCCGGGCAGGACGCCGGGCGGCGGGGCCGGCAGAGGCCCGGCGCTCTGCACGCGCCGCGGCCGCACCATGGCGATGGCGGCCAACGTCAAAGTCAGCGCCAGCCAGATATAGGCCGAGTGGCGCTCCTCGAACAGCAGCATGCCCCAGGCGACGCCGGCCAGGGTGATGACATAGGCGCTCTGGCTGGCGAAGACCGGTCCGCAGGTGCGGATGACGTGCAGGTAGGTGGTATAGGCGACGCCGCTGAGAACGCCGGTGGCGGTCGCCGCCCACTGCACCGTGCCCCAGGGCGCCAGGACCGGCACAGTGGTCTGGGTCGCCAGCGTGATCGGCACCAGCACCAGCACGGCGCCGAGCTGCCGCCCGCAACTGAGCGGCAGGGTGGCAACCCCCGGCGGCCGGAAGCCGCCGGCGTAGAAGTTCTCGAACGACATGCTGAGACTCGCCACCAGCGCCAGCACGACCCAAGGGGCGAGCCCGGGGGCGGGCAGGGAGCCCTCGGGCAGCACCAGCAGGGCCATGGCGACGAGGCCGACGATCACGCCCAGGAGGCGCCGCCGCTCGCCGGCCTCGACCGCGAAGGCGACCGACATGAGGTAGGTGAAGAGCGGCATGCTGGCGAAGGCGATGGCGACGATGCCGGCCGGCAGGTGCTGGGTGCACCAGAACAGCGCGATGGCCGGGAAGGCGACCCCGGTGACGCCGCAGACCAGGCAGAAGCGCAGAACATCGGGACGCAGACTCGGCGGCCGGCCGCTGCTCACTGCCGCAATCAGCAGCATGCTGCCGCTGATGCTGACCTGCCAGAGCGCCAGGCCGACCGGGTGTCCGCCGTTGGTGCTGGCGATCTTGGAGCAGGCCACCGCCAGGCCCCAGGCGATACCCATGAAGAGCAGCAAGCCATAGGCCAGCGGCCCGGCCTGCCGCCCGGCCGCCAAGGCGGCGCTGCCCCCAGTCAACTGCCAGTCCGATCCCACGGCCGCCGCTCCCGCACCACGCGTTGCCGCGCCACGGGCGGCCTGTCTGCTCCCTTACTCCCTTCCCGATTGCCGGTCCAGCGCCCGGCGCGGGAGCAGCCCCCTTACTCCACCACTCCGATAAAGGGCAGGTGGCGGTAGCGCTCGGCGTAGTCGATGCCATAGCCGGCGATGAAGACGTCGGGCACGGTGAAGCCGACGAAGTCGGCGGTCACCTCGACCTCGCGCCGGCTCGGCTTGTCGACCAGGGCGCAGCTCCACAGGCGGGCCGCCTCGCGCTGGCGCAGCAGCGCCTGGGCATAGGCGATCGAGCGGCCGGTATCGACGATGTCGTCGACCAGCAGCACCTGCTGGCCGGCCACGTCGGTCGGGATGTCGCCGATCAGGTGAACCTCGCCCGAGCTCTGCTTGCCGAGGCCGTAGCTGCTGAGCCGCAGGAACTCGATGCTTGGCGCGGCGCCGAGCCGGTGCAGGGCGCGTGCCAGATCGGCCACGAAGACGAAGCTGCCCTTCAAGAGGCCGACCATGATGAAGTCGCCCTGGATCGCCTCGGCAATGGCGCGCGCCAGCTCGTCGACGCGGCGTGCGATCTCCGCCTCACCGAACAGCACATGTACCTCGCTCACGTTAGCCCCCTGCGCGTCCAGCAGCATCAGAAAAGAGTGACTCATTGCTTCCCACTTTGCACGTAGCATAGCGACCATTGCGGCACGACCGAGTTTTGCTTCTGCGCTGGGCTCTTTCGGCGCTACGCGCCAGCCCCCCTCCGGCGCTGCGCGCCGCCTCCCCCTCAAGGGGGGAGGCAAACTAAGGCGCGGCCACGCTTCACTTTCCCTCCCCCCTTGAGGGGGAGGGCTAGGGAGGGGGGCGTCAACAAAGCGGACGACTAAAAGTACAGGCGCGATCTTAGCCGGACAGTCGTGGATCAGATCCGGCGCTGATAGCCGTCGAGATACTGTTCAATAAATCGAGCGCCTAGGCACCCTGGCGCGCCGCCAGCGGCTGGACCACCCGTTGGGTCGGAAAGACCAGCGTGACCGTGGTGCCCTGGCCGGTATCGCTGGAGATCTGCAGCTGGCCGCCGTGCAGCTCCATCATGACCTTGCTGAGCGGCAGGCCGAGACCGGTGCCCTCGTGGTCGTATCGCAGCCGGCTCTCGGCCAGGCCGAAGGGCTTCAGCAGTGTCTCGATCTCGCCGCTCGGGATACCGACGCCGCTATCCTCGATCGCTACCATCACCTGGCCATCGCGCTCGTGCAGGCCGCGCGCCGTAATGCGCCCCTTGGTGGGCGTGAACTTGACCGCGTTGCTCAGCAGGTTGAGCAGAATCTGTCGCAGCATGCGCCGGTCGGCGCGCACGATCGGCAGATCGTCGTCAATGCGGTTCTCGAAGTTGAGGTTGCGGGACGCCAGATCGGGATGCATGAACTCCACCGCGTCGTCCACCGCCTCGCGCAGGTCGATCATCTCCTCGTTCAGCTCCGCCTTGCCGGCCTCTATGCGCGACAGGTCGAGCATGTCGTTGACCAGGGACAGCAGGTGGGTGCTGCTCTTGACGATATCGGCGGCATAGTCGCGGTACTTTGCGTTGCCGAGCGACCCGAACATCTCGCGGCCGATGATCTCGCCGAAGCCGATGATGGCGTTCAGCGGGGTGCGCAGCTCGTGGCTCATATTGGCCAGGAACTCGCTCTTGCCGCGGCTCGAGGCCTCTGCCTTGGCGCGCGCGTCGTCGAGCTCGGCGGCCAGGGCCTCCAGCTTGCGGCTGCGCTGCTCGAGCGCGCTCTTGGCATCGTGAAGCTGGGTCAGGTTGCTCTGCAGCGCGGCTTCGCGCGAGCGCAGGGATATCTGCGACTGGCGCAGCCGCTGCTGCATCTCGTTGACTGCCTCGACCACGGTCGAGAGCTCGTCGCGCACGCCCGGCTTGCGCTCCAGCCGCAAGGGCTCGAGCTGCCCGCTCGGGTCGATGCCGGAAAAGTGCCGGGCGATGCGCGCCAGATGGCGGGTCACGAGGTATTGCACGAAGAAGAACAGGAAGGCGCAGACCACCAAGGTCTTGGCGCCGTTGCTCGCCAGAATGATCCAGACGCGGTCCCATAGGGTCTGATAGACGCGGTCCAGTGTGGCGATCAGGGTCAAGGTGCCGACCGGGCGCGGGATGCCCTTGTCGTTGTAGAACAGGCTGACCCGATGGGCGGTGATGCGCTCTGTGTTCGGCGCGCCGACCGAGTAGACCTCGCCGTCGCGCGTGCGGATCTCGGCGAAGGCGATGTCCGGCATGCTGCCGATGCCCTGGAGCTGGCGCTGCAGCAGCAGGCTGTCGCCGAGCCACAGGCTGGTCACCAGGCTGGCGCTGTAGCCTTCCTTGATGTCTGCGATGCGCCGGTCGACCTGGGCGATGTCGCGATGATACTCGGTATAGAGCTGCAGCCCGGTCAGGATCAGCGTCACCAGCGAGCTGAACAGGGTCAGCCCGATGATCAGGCGAAGCGCCAACCTGCCGCCGAACCAGCTTCGATGCATAGCCGCCACAGAGACCTCGCCGCGAGCCCTAGACCCCGCTTCGGTCCTCCCGTCGCATCAATCAGCGCTGGTCGGAGCCGAGGCTGCGTTCATCCTCTACGCGGCGACCTTCGCCGTCTCGCGTAGCTTGCATCCCCGTACCGTCAGCCTACACTCGGCCCGGTTGCTTGGACAAGGGGGCTGCCACTACTACCCGCAGGCGGTGGCGGCGGGGCGTGGCTCGCTTGTTGAGGGCCCTGCCAGAGCGGCATAGACTGAACGCCCGGGACGGCTGGCACCAACGACCCTTTGATGCTGAGGTGGGCGAAAGCCGGCAGCGACAGCGGCAAGACCGCCGGACAAGGCGGCAGCCGGCCGGGCCCGAGGACTCCCCGGGGGCGCCGGACAGGACTTGCGGGACAAGCTTCGGCCACGCGAAGGCCGACGCGCAGAGGAGGCGACAGATGAAGAAATCCATTACGGCGGCGCTGCTCGGACTAGGCGCCGCGTTTGTTTTGGCCCTGGCACCAGCCCAGGGACCGGCACGGGCCGCGACGCCCGACGACGTGCTTGTCATGGCCAAGAACATCGACGACATCATCAACCTGGATCCGGCCGAGGTCTTCGAGTTCTCCGGCGGCGAGGTGATCGCCAACGTCTACGATCGCATCACCATGTTCGAGCCGGAGGACCTGGAGACGCTGGTCGGCGGCGTTGCCGAAAGCTGGGAGATCAGCGGGGACGGCAAGACCTTCACCTTCAAGATCCGCCCGGGCCTGACGTTTCACTCCGGCAACCCGGTGACGGCGGAGGACGCCGCCTTCTCGCTGCAGCGGGTGGTCATCCTCGACAAGTCGCCCGCCTTCATCCTGACCCAGTTCGGCTGGAACGCCGACAACGTGGGCGACCTGGTCAAGGCGCTCGACGATGAGACCCTGCAGCTCACCATCACCGAGGACTTCGCGCCCACGCTGGTGCTCAATGCCCTGCAGGCCGGCGTCGGCTCGGTGGTCGACAAGACGCTGGTGCTGGAGCACGAGAAGGACGGCGACCTGGGTTACGAGTGGCTCAAGACCAACTCGGCCGGCTCGGGCGCCTTCGTGCTGAGGTCGTGGAAGGCCAACGAATCGGTCGTGCTGGAGGCCAACCCCGACTACCGGCACGGCGCGCCGGGCGTGAAGCGCGTCATCATCCGGCACGTGCCGGAGCCCGCGGTGCGCCGCCTTCTGGTCGAGAAGGGCGACGTCGATCTCGCCCGCGACCTGACGACGGACCAGGTCTCCGGCGTCGAGGGCGCGCCGGGCCTCACGCTGGTCGCCTCGCCGAAGGCGCAGCTGCACTACGTCTCGACCAACGATCTCCACCCGATTCTGGGCAAGCCCAAGGTGCGCCAGGCCATGCGCTGGCTGATCGACTATCAGGGCATGGTCGACAGCTTCCTCAAGGGCAACTTCCAGATGCATCAGGCCTTCTGGCCAGCGGGCTTCTATGACGCCTTGAACGACACGCCGTTCCACCTCGACGTGGCCAAGGCCAAGGTCATGCTGGCCGAGGCCGGCTATCCGGACGGCTTCGAGGTCACCATGGATGCCTTCAACGTATCGCCGCAGAAGGAAATGGCGGAATCGATCCAGGCCACCATGGCCCAGGCCGGCATCAAGGTGGAGATTCTGCCGGCCGAGCGAAAGGCGGTCTACACCAAGCACCGGGCGCGGTCGCACGAGCTGATTCTGAGCGGTTGGGGCCCGGACTATCTCGATCCGCACTCCAATGCCGATTCCTTCGCCTCGAACCCGGACAACCGCGACGAGGCGAAGCTGACCGGACAGCTTGCCTGGCGCGGCGGCTGGGACATGCCGGAGATCACCGCCTTGACGGCTGCGGCGCGCAAGGAGACCGACGCGGCCAAGCGCAAGGAGATGTACCTCGACCTGCAGCGGCGCGTGCAGGAGGACGGCCCCTTCATCATCATGTTCCAGGGCGCCGAGCTGAACATCCAGCGCGACAACCTAAAGGGCTTCGTCTCGGGACCGAACTTCGACCTGGTGTTCTACCGCAACACCACGAAGTAAGCGGCGCTGCGAGGCCGTGAGCAGCGAGGCGCGTGGCACAGCGCCGGCGGGGCCCGGGCTGGGACGGGGGCTAGGCCGACGCGGCCTGGCCCCTCCGGCCCTGCTGGTCAAGGCGGGGCGGCTGGTAGTCTCGGTCGCCTTGACTTTCATCGGTCTGACCTTCGTCACCTTCGTGATCGGGCGGGTGATCCCGATCGATCCGGTGGTGGCCATCGTCGGCAACCGGGCGCCGGCCGACGTCTACGAGCGGACGCGCCTCGAGCTGGGCCTCGACCGCCCGATCTACGAGCAGTACTGGATCTATCTCACCAAGACCCTCGAGGGCGATTTCGGCAATTCGGTGCTGACCTCGCGGCCGGTCCTCGAGGACGTCGTCCGCTTCTTTCCGGCGACCCTGGAGCTGGCCACCGTGGCGACCATCATCGGCGTGCTGCTTGGCGTGCCCCTGGGCGTGCTGGCGGCGGTCAAGCGCGGGCGCTGGCCGGACCACCTGATCCGCGTCTTCGGCCTGGTCGGCTATTCGGTGCCGGTGTTCTGGCTCGGCCTGGTCGGCCTCCTGGTGTTCTACGCCCGGCTCGACTGGGTAGCGGGACCGGGGCGGCTAGACATCTACTACGACGACATCGTGCCGACGGTGACGGGCCTTATTCTTGTAGACGCGCTGCTGGCCGGTGATCTCGATGTCTTCAACAACGCGCTATCGCACCTGGTGCTGCCGGCCGGCATCCTCGGCTACTTCTCGCTCGCCTACATCGCCCGCATGACGCGCAGCTTCATGCTCGACCAGCTCGGCCAGGAGTACATCATCACGGCACGGGTCAAGGGCCTGTCCGAGGCGCGCGTCATCTGGCGCCACGCCTTCGGCTGCATCCTGGTGCCGCTCATCACGGTGATCGCACTCAGCTACGCCTATCTCTTGGAGGGCGCGGTCCTGACCGAGACCGTCTTCGCCTGGCCGGGACTCGGCCGCTACATCACCCAGTCGCTGTTCAATGCCGACATGAATGCGGTGCTCGGCGGCACCATCGTGGTCGGGACCTGCTTCATCGGCCTCAATCTGCTGTCCGACCTGCTGTACCAGATCGTCGACCCGAGGGCGCGATGAGCGAGGCGCAGGTGACCAGAGTCGGTCCTGGCGGTCTGCGCGCCTGGCTGCTCAGCGAGTCGCCGCGCTCGCGCCGCCAGGCTCGGCTCGGCCGGCTCTATCTCGGCTGGCTGGCGCTCCGGCGCAATCCGCTGGCGTTGGCCGGCCTGGCGATCGTGCTGGCGCTGCTCGCCATGGCGCTGTTCGCGCCCTGGATCGCCGGTGGCCCGGCGTCGGCCCAGGACCTGAGCGCGCGCCTGTTGCCGCCAAGCGCGGCGCACTGGCTCGGCACCGACGAGCTCGGACGCGACATTTTCGATCGTATCGTGCACGGCTCGCGCATCACGCTCTACATCGTCGTCCTGGTCGGCGTCATCGTGGTCCCGCTCGGCCTGCTGGTCGGCACCACGGCCGGCTACTTCGGCGGCTGGCTCGATACGGTGCTGATGCGCATCACCGACATCTTCCTCGCCTTCCCGCGGCTGATCCTGGCGCTCGCCTTCGTCTCGGCGCTGGGGCCGGGCATCGAGAACGCGGTCATCGCCATCGCCATCACCTCCTGGCCGCCCTATGCGCGCATCGCGCGGGCCGAGACGCTTACCCTGCGGCAGAGCGAGTTCATCATGGCGGCCCAGCTCCAGGGCGCCTCGGCGCCGCGCATCCTCTACGGCCACATCGTGCCGCTCTGCCTGTCCTCGGTGATCGTGCGCCTGACGCTCGACATGGCCGGCATCATCCTGACCGCGGCCGGCCTCGGCTTCCTCGGCCTCGGCGCCCAGCCGCCGACGCCGGAATGGGGCGCCATGATCTCGACCGGGCGCCAGTTCCTGCTCGACCAGTGGTGGGTTGCGACCATGCCGGGCATCGCCATCTTCGTGGTCAGCCTCGGATTCAATCTCTTGGGCGACGGGCTGCGCGACGTGCTCGATCCCAAGTCGTCATAGGAGAAGGGCGGCCATGACCGAGGCGACGCTGCTCGAGGTCCGCAATCTGGAGGTCAGCTTTCCGAGCCCGAGCGGTCCCTTCCAGGCGGTGCGGCGCATCTCCTTCGCGCTCGGCCGTGAGCGCCTCGGCATCGTCGGCGAGTCCGGCTCGGGAAAGTCGACCGCCGGCCGCGCCATCCTGCGCCTGATCGCGCCGCCGGGCGAGGTGAGGGCGGACTACATCCGCTTCCAGGGCAAAGACCTGCAGGCCCTGTCCGAGACGGAGATGCGCGAGGTACGCGGCCGGCGCATCGCCATGGTCATGCAGGACCCCAAGTTCTCGCTCAATCCGGTCATGAAGGTCGGCCGCCAGATCGAGGAGGCCTACCGCGCTCACGGCGCCGTCTCGCGCCGCGAGGCGCGCGAGCGCACCATGGCGATGCTGCGCGCGGTGCGCATCCGCGAGCCGGAGAAGGTCTATCACCTCTATCCGCATCAGGTCTCCGGCGGCATGGGCCAGCGCATCATGATCGCCATGATGCTGATCCCCGAGCCGGCCCTCTTGATCGCCGACGAGCCGACCTCGGCGCTCGACGTGACGGTGCGCCTGCAGGTGCTGGCGATCCTCGACGACCTGGTGCGCGAGCGCGGCCTCGGGCTGATCTTCATCAGTCACGACCTCAACCTGGTCGCCTCGTTCTGCGACCGCGTGCTGATCATGTACGCCGGCCAGGTGGTCGAGACCTGCCGCGCCGCCGAGCTGGCGCAGGCGCGCCATCCATATACGCGGGGCCTGCTGGCCTCGCTGCCGCGGGTCGGCGAGCCGCGCGCCGAGTTGCCGGTGCTGAAGCGCGATCCCGCCTGGGCGGCGACGGTCCCGCTAGGTGACTCATGATCCGGCTGGAGGAGCTTTCCGTGACCTTCGGCAGCGGGCTGCGGCGCATCGGTGCGGTGCGCGACGTAAGCTTCGCCGTGGCCGAGGGCGAGACCTTCGGACTGGTCGGCGAGTCCGGCTCGGGAAAGTCGACCGTGCTGCGGGCGATCGCCGGGCTGCTCGAGAGCTGGCAGGGCCGCGTCGTGCTGGCCGGCCAGGAGGTCGGGCGCCGGCGCAGCAAGGCGCAGCGCAAGCTGGTGCAGATGGTGTTCCAGGATCCCTACGGCTCGCTGCACCCGCGCCACACGGTCGACCGCGTGCTGTCCGAGCCGGCGGCGATCCACGGCTTTGCGGACATCGAGACGCGGGTCGAGGCAGCCTTGCGCGACGTCGGCCTGGGGCCGGCCTTCCGCTTCCGCTTCCCGCACCAGCTCTCCGGCGGCCAGCGGCAGAGGGTGGCGATTGCCCGCGCCCTGGTGCTGGAGCCGCGCATCCTGCTCCTCGACGAGCCGACCTCGGCGCTCGACGTCTCGGTCCAGGCCGAGATTCTGAATCTGCTGCGCCGGCTGCAGCGCGAGCACGGCCTGACCCTGCTGCTGGTCAGCCACGACCTGGCGGTGGTAGCGCACATGTGCGACCGCCTGGCAGTGATGCAGCGCGGCGCCCTGGTCGAGACCATGACCGTGGCCCAGCTCGCCGCGGCCGCGCCGCAGCAGGCCTATACGCGTCAGCTGCTCAGGGCGAGCCTCGGCTATGACCGGGCCGCGGTGGCCGGCTTCGAGGACTTCTAGCCGGCTTCCGCCCCCGGGGCTTGAGCGCGAGCCTGGATTCGTTTGCCCATCACTGCACGACATAGGCGGGCCAGACCAGCGCCTTGAAGCTATGGTCCGCTACCGTCGTCGTGCAGGAGCCGTCATTGAAATCGCACTCGGCAAAATATTCAGACGCAAACATCGACCAAATGAACACGCCAAGAGCAATCGCCATATAGCCTATAAAAATAAACTTCATAACAGCTTCCTCCAGAAGCTGCCATATTAGTCAGTCTGATTTAACGAACTGTTCACAAATTAACGGCTTATCTTCAAATTAACTTGACCATTGCAGAAAATAATTCGGTATTTGTCGTAGTCATTCTGTGACATCGGTCTGCTGTGGCGAGCAGACGCTGCGGGACGACGCAGGCTTGGACATGCGCGAGAACGGAGCGGCAGGCGGGTGGGGAAGGGACCGCCGAAGCGGATCAGACTGTCGAAGGAGTGGCCCGCAACGCGATCGGTCCGACCGGGATCACCTCGCCCTCGACCACGGCGGCAAAGGGAATCCGCGCGCCAACCCGCGCCCAGCGCGGCCCGCGGCGCCAGGCCCAGGCGCAGAACTGCTGCTTGGCGCGCTCGATGAGGGACTCGCGCGACTCGTCCACGGCGCCGCTCACCCGCTGATAGACCTCCAGATCGAGGTTCTGGTCCTCGTCCATGATGGTCAGGCGCACGTCATAGTCTGGCACCGCCGGCCCCTCCCCGAATGGTCATCGGGCAATCGCGAGAGGGCGGCAGACTACAGGCCAGGCCTTACGCGAAGGTAAAGGGGCTGGCGTCAGGCCAAAGGGTCCGTCGGGCGCGGTGGCGCGGCTCAGCTTTGGTATTGCACGGGCCGAATATTTCGTGTCTACTCTGGCAGCACCCACTATATCTTGTGGATAAATCTGGGGATAAGTCGTGGAAAAGTCAAAAACACACCCTAGAGACGCTTTTGTTAGCCCATACTTGCGTGGCCGGCTCCGCTCCTTGGAGGAAGTCCAGCGGGCGCGTGAGGCCAAGGCCTGGGCACAGAATTGGAAGCCGGCTCTCGCCGACCATCGTGGCGCGCCAGCGCCGCAAGAGCGCGGCGAGACCCCTTGAGCATACTGCTCCCGGCAGGACGGAACCGTCCTCCGTCGTCGCAATCTGCCGCTTAACCATCTCTCGGCCCGCCTGGGCGGAGCGGACGGCTCACGCGCTGGAAAAAAATATTTTTGGTAAAATGTCTAGGAAGTTCCTCTAGACAAACGAAGCCTTTGGTTAAGGCCGTGACGGCCGTCACTTGTCATAGCAAAATCAGTTGATTTACAGGGGCAAAACCGGTATCCGCCCGGGGCTAAAGCTGGCAATCGAGCCCGAGATCGGGGATGCGAAAGGGCCCATGGCGCGATGACCATGGCCTTGCGCCGGGGGGCGTGTCCCTAGGGTATCGATGGTCCGCCAGCTCTTGACCCCGCCACCTCACAAGACACGGCAGATCCATGCAGCATTTGGACGACCTGGAAGCGCAGTCTGTTTACATTCTGCGCGAGGCTTACTACGGCATCGAGCCGCTCGCCATGTTGTGGTCCTTGGGCAAGGACTCCAACGTCATGCTCTG
Organism: Kiloniellales bacterium; assembly: GCA_050330055.1. Taxonomy (GTDB): domain Bacteria; phylum Pseudomonadota; class Alphaproteobacteria; order Kiloniellales; family JAKSDN01; genus JBHJOF01. The sequence continues at coordinate 554 of JBHJOF010000396.1, read as the reverse complement.
GCTCGCCCGCAAGGCCTTCGGCGGCCACGTGCCCTTTCCCGTGGTGCACGTCGACACCGGCAAGAAGTTCAAGGAGATGTACGATTTCCGCGACCGCTATTCGGTCGAGTGGGATCTCAAGCTCAAGCTTTTCGAATGCCCGCCCGTTGAGGAGATCGACCCCTCCTTGCCGCCGGCGGCGCGCTCGGCGGCGCGCAAGACCGAGGGGCTGCGGCGCGCCATCGCCAGCGAGGGCTACCGTGGCATCATCGCCGGCATCAGGCGCGACGAGCAGGCAACCCGCGCCAAGGAGCGTGTGTTCAGCCCGCGCGACGAGGGCGGCCAGTGGAACTTCCGCGACCAGCCGCCGGAGTTCTGGGACCAGTTCAAGACCGACTTCCCGCCGGGCACCCACATCCGCATCCACCCGCTGCTGCACTGGACCGAGATCGACATCTGGCGCTACATCGAGCGCGAGAAGATCCCCGTGGTGCCGCTCTACTTCGCGCGCGACGGCAAGCGCTATCGCTCGTTGGGCGACCAGGACATCACCAGCCCGGTCGAGTCCAACGCCT
>JBHJOF010000395.1:0-11610 GCA_050330055.1 Kiloniellales bacterium | reverse complement strand
GTCTGCGCGCCGGTGCGCACCAGGATGGCGATCTGCTTGAGGTCGTGGTTGCGGTCGCGGGCGATCAGCGCCTCGATCTCCTCGCCGACGAAGCGCGCCTCGGCCTCGCCGTCCCACAGGCCGCGCAGGCGCAGCTTCTCGCCCTCCTCGTCCTCAGTCCAGAGCGTCTTGCCGAGGCGGCCTTCGTTGTACGCGATCAGGCCCGAGGCGGCGGCCAGGATGCGGCCGGTCGAGCGGTAGTTGCGCTCGAGGCGGATTACCTTGGCGCCGGGAAAGTCGCTCTCGAAGCGCAGGATGTTGCCGACCTCGGCGCCGCGCCAGCCGTAGATCGACTGGTCGTCGTCGCCGACGCAGCAGATGTTGCGATGGCCCTGCGCCAGGAGTCGCAGCAGGAGGTACTGCGCCACGTTGGTGTCCTGGTACTCGTCGACCAGGATGTAACGGAACTGGCGGTGATAGTCGTCGAGCACCGCCGCGTGCTGCTGCAGGATGCAGAGCATGTGCAGCATCAGGTCGCCGAAGTCGCAGGCGTTGAGGATGCGCAAACGCTCCTGATAGGCGTGGTAGAGCTCGACCGCGCGGCCGGCAGCCAGATCGCCGGCGTCGCCCAGCGTCACCCTGTCCGGCGTCAGGCCGCGGTCCTTCCAGCGCTCGAAGGCGGAGAGCAGGCTGCGCGCCGGCCACTTCTTGTCGTCGATGCCCTCGGCCTCCAGGAGCTGCTTGACCAGGCTGAGCTGGTCGTCGCTGTCGATGATGGTGAAGTTGGGCTTCAAGCCGACCAGCTCGGCGTGGCGCCGCAGCAGGCGCGCGGCGATCGAGTGGAAGGTGCCGAGCCACCAGCCCTCGACCGGCCGGCGCAGCAGCGCCGCCACCCGGTCCTTCATCTCGCGCGCCGCCTTGTTGGTGAAGGTGAGCGCCAGGATCTGCGCCGGGCTGGCCCGCCCGGTCATCAGCACGTGGGCGAGCCGCGTGGTCAGCACACGGGTCTTGCCGGTCCCGGCCCCGGCCAGCACCAGCACCGGCCCGTCGATCGCCTCGACGGCCTGGCGCTGCGCCTGGTTGAGCGCGGCCAGGTAGGGATAGCGCGGATCGGACGGCGCGGCGGCGGGCTGGAGGTGGGTCATGGTCCTTTTATATAGCAGGCCAGCGAGTCGCTCACGCCCTTCGCCGCGGCGACTTCCCGGCTGGCCACCACCGGAATTCACACGTCTCAGGCGGCGGTCTCGCAACGCCTATACACACACCACTGTCGTCCCGGGGCTTGTCCCCGGGACCCAATGGCGTTCGCGGGTAAACGGTTAGGCCATTGGGTCCCGGCACCAAGTGCCGGGACGACAGCCTTGGCTATGGCAAGGGCGAACCTCTCTGGCATGAGATGTGTGAATCTTATAAGGCTGGCCACGGGAAATCAGTCCTCGGGCGGGCCCTTCAGCTCGATCGTGTTGCCCTCGGGATCGCGGATGTAGATCGACGGCCCGTTGCCGAGCGCGCCATAGCGCGACACCACCTCGCCCGCCTCGACGCCGTGGCGTGCGAGATGGGCGCGGATGGCGTCGGCGTCCCAGGGATCGACCTGCAGGCAGAAGTGATCCATGTTCGGCCCGTCCATGGCCGGCGCCCCGCCGCCCTGCCGCCCCAGCGGGCCCGCGACGTCGACGATGTCGATCAGCGAGTCGCCTGCCCTGAGCTGCGCCAGGCCGATCTCGCCGGGCCCCTTCTCGAGCCGGCATCCGAGCACGTCGCGGTAGAACGCGACCTGTTTCGCGAGGTCGTTCGCGCGGATCACCACGTGGTCGAGGCGGCGGATTGTGATGGCGGGTTGGTTGGGCATGGTTTCTTCCCTGGGGCGAACAGGTCGTCGGATAGATTGCTATATTGGGACGCGGGCTGCGGCCTGCTCATCATCGACGCGCATGGCGGAGGCGAGCGGGTGGCTCAGCCCGTTCCCTTACTTACGCCCTAGGGCTTCTTCCAGGGCCTCGCGGATGAAACGCTGGTAGGGAATACCCCGCGCCTTGGCCTTGGCCTTCACGGCATCGAGCAGGGTCGCGGGCAGCCGCATGTTCACGCGTGCGGCCTTCTTCTCGAACTCGAAATGCGTGGGCCTGAAACCCGACAGGTCGTAGTCCGTCAGGTCCGCCTCGTCGACGAAGCGCTCTGCCTCCTCGTCCGTTCTAAGGACCGGCAGGCGCTTAGCTTTACCTTTGCCGCTCATAGTGACTCACCTCTCGTCGATGCATGTAGCGGGCACTGATCGGTCGAATTACGGTTTCGTCTTGATATCGGCGAAGCGCGAAGGCGACCAGCAGCCAGCGCCCGGCTTCCGTCGTTCCGATCGCGAGCAGACGTTGCTCCTCCAGGGAGTGCTTGGCGTCGGCGTAAACGGCCGGGCTTCTGCTGAAGAGGGCTTCGATCTCATCGCGCGAAACGCCGTGCTTGCCGCATTTCGGCCAGTTCCCTTGGTCCCATTCGAAACCGGCTACGGAAAGCTCCATCGGCCCAGTATGTATAAATGTATGTACATTTGTCAACAAAAATAAATGGGTGCCCGCTGGGTCAGGGCTCCTCGGAACGGCAGCCTGGCCGGCTCGCCCCTACCTCACCCGCACCTCCCGGTGCCAGATGTAGAGGCCGCTGCCGGCGATCACCAGGATGCCGGCGGTGACCGTCCAGCCCGGCAGGTCGCCCCAGATGAGCAGGCCCAGCACCACGGCCCAGACCAGGGCGAAGTAGCGGAAGGGCGCCACGGTCGCCGTGTCGGCGTAGCGGAAGGCCTCGATCTGGAACCAGTGCGCGCCGGTCATGACCAGCCCCGAGAGCGCCAGCAGGCCCCAGGCCTCGAGGCTGACCGCGGCCCAGCCCCAGGGCAGGGTCACCAGGCCCGACAGGGTGACCGCGGCCGAGGTGTAGAACAGGATGCCGAGCGAGGCCTCGGTCAGGTGCAGGCGGCGCGTGGCGATGTCGCGCAGCGCGGCGCAGAGGGCGGCGCCCAGCGGCAGCAGGGCGGCCCAGGCGATGCCGCTGCCGCTCGGCTGCGCCGCCAGCAGCACGCCGCCGAAGCCGACCACCACGGCGGTCCAGCGCCGCCAGCCGACCTGCTCGCCCAGCAGCGGCACGGCCAGCGCCGTGGTGAAGAGCGGCGTGGCGAAGGCGATTGCCGTGGCGTCGGCCAGCGGCATGTAGCGCAGGCCGACCAGGAAGAGGAAGGTCGCCAGCACCACCATAAGGGCGCGCAGCGCCAGGTCGCGCCGGTTGTGCACCTTGAGGGCGTGGAGCTGGCGGCCGCCGGCTAGCACGGCGCTCAGGATCGCCATCACGACCAGGCCGCGCAGCACCATGATCTGCCCGACCGGCAAGTCATCCGTGAGCCACTTGACCACGGCGTCGCTCGAGGTCAGCAGGGCGCTGCCGGCGATCATGCAGAGGATGCCGCGCCCGACCGCCGCCTGCTGGCCGCGCGGCGAGCCGCGAACCGCCCTGGAGGAGGACGCCGCTGCCGGCGCTGCGGCTGCAGCCGGCGAGCTATCGGGGGGCGGAGCGGTCATGGGCCGCCAAGCTCGCCGCTGCGGCGCCAGGCGACAAGCGCCAATTGCGCAGCCCTGCCATGCCCCCATGCTCCCAACATTCGCACATCTCGCGCGGCAGTCCGGCAGCGCCTATACACACTCCACTGTCGTCCCGGGGCTTGTCCCCGGGACCCAATGGCGCCGATGCATGAACGGCTGCCAGGCCATTGGGTCCCGGCAACAAGTGCCGGGACGACTGCGCGGCGCGAAGCTATGCGCAGCGCTGCAGTCATGGTTGTGGCGAGGGCAAGCGTCTCCTGCCCGTGCCGTGAACGCCAAGCCATGGCCCCGGTCAGCCCGGAGGCCCCACCACGCGGATGGTTGACCGGCGCGCGGCCGCGCCCCTTGAATAGGCCTCCATCAACCCTCCGGAGACATCCCATGGCGCGCCGCAGCGAGCGCATTCCCCTGGTCACCGCCGCCCCCGGCACGCGGCACGAGCTTCTGGTGCATCGCTACGGCACGCTGGGGGCGCGGCCCAAGGCCTATCTGCAGGCCTCGCTGCACGCCGACGAGACACCGGCGCTGCTGGCCCAGCATCACCTGATCCGCCTGCTCGACCAGGCGGACCAGAAGGGCGCCATCAAGGGCGAGATCGTGCTGGTGCCCTACGCCAACCCGATCGGCCTGGCACAGCACGTCAACGGCACCCAGCTCGGCCGTTACGAGCTGGCCGGCGGCGGCAACTTCAACCGCAACTGGCCCGACCTCTTCACCCCCGTGGCCGACCGCCTGGGCGGCCGCCTGACCGACAGCGCCGAGGCCAACGTCACCATGGTGCGCGAGGCCATGGGCGAGCTGCTGCGGGGCTTCACGGCGCGGCGCGGGCTCGACGCGCTGCGGCTCGAGCTGGCGCGGCGCGCCTACGACGCCGACTTCGTGCTCGACCTGCATTGCGACGACGACTCCCTGATGCACCTTTTCCTGACCCCGGAGCACTGGCCGGACGGCGCCGACCTGGCGGCCGAGCTCGGCTGCCGCGCCGTGCTGCTGTGCGAAGACTCGGGGGGTGCCTCGTTCGACGAGACCTTCTCGACGCCCTGGACCAAGCTGGCGGCGCGCTTCCCCGACAAGCCGATCCCGCCGGCCTGCTTCTCCTGCACGGTCGAGCTGCGCGGCCAGGCCGACGTGTCCGACGCGCTGGCCGAGGGCGACGCGCGTGCCCTGTTCCGCTTCCTGCAGCGCCGCGGCCTGGTGGCCGGCGATCCCGGGCCGCTGCCGGAGCCGCTCTGCGAGGCGACGCGCCTGGATGCCTGCGACACGGTGCGCGCCCCGGCCAGCGGCGTGCTGAGCTACGCGGTCGAGCTCGGCAGCCAGGTGCGCAAGGGCGACGTCATCGCCCACCTGATCGATCCGGCGGCTGAGCACCCGGAAGACGGGCGCCAGGCGATTACCTGCGCCGGCGACGGCCTGGTGATGTCTCGCCGCGCGCACAAGTTCGCCTATACCGGCTTCACCATCGCCAAGATCGTCGGCCGCGAACCGCTGCCGCACCGCCAGGGCGCCAATTTGCTCGAGGATTGAGCAGGCTGTGCTGCGACGTGGCTGCCAGGGCATGTCTCGGCCGGAGGTCCTCATGCTTCGACAAGCTCAGCATGAGGTTGTGCTTTGCTCTGGAGAGCAAAGCACCTCACCCTGAGCCTGCGGCGCTGCGCATAGCTTTGCGCCGCGCAGTCGAAGGGTGAGGCGGAACTCTACTGTCGGTAAGTTTACTGCCGGCGCCGCGCGTCGCGTGCTATTGTTCGGACTCCCGGTGATCAAAGTTGGGAGGCCGGCATGATCCGCAATAGCTTGAGCCTCGCGCGATGCGGCAGTGCGCTGCTGCTCGCTCTGCTGCTGGCAACGAGTCTTCCCGCGGCCGCGGCCAATCCGCTCGAAGCGATCGTCGGCGTGCGCGCGACGATTCCCTCCGACGCCCGCACCGCCGGCACCCTCGGTACCGAGCGCCAGGGCTCCGGCGTCGTGATCGACGACGATGGCCTGGTGCTCACCATCGGTTACCTGATCATGGAGTCCGACAGCGTCGAGCTGTCGCTGGCCGACGGCCGCACAGTCCCGGCCGACATCGTCGCCTACGACTACGACAGCGGCTTCGGCCTGCTGCGCCCGCTGGCGCGGCTCGGCACGACGCCGGCCGTGCTCGGCGATTCCGGCGCGCTACAGGAGCAGACGCCGGTGCTGGTGGCGAGTTTCGGCGGCAACGCGGCGACCACGGCGGCCTTCGTGGTGTCGCGGCGCGAGTTCGCGGGCTATTGGGAGTACCTGCTGGACAGCGCGATCTTCACCACGCCGCCGCACGGCGAGTTCGGCGGCGCCGCCTTGTTGGACCGGCACGGGACGCTGCTCGGCATCGGCTCGCTGATCGTCGGCGACGCGGCCGGCGGCAGCGACCCTCTGCCCGGCAACATGTTCGTGCCGATCGACATCCTGAAGCCGATCCTGCCCGACCTGCTGGCGCACGGGCGCGCGCAGGCGGTTTCGCGGCCCTGGCTCGGCGTCTACACCGAGGAATATCGTGGCCACCTCTTCGTGCGACGGGTGGCGCCGGAAGGCCCCGCGGCGCAGGCCGGCCTCGTCGTCGGCGACCTGATCGTCGCGGTAGCCGGCGCACCGGTCGGCGGCCAAGCCGACTTCTACCGCAAGCTCTGGGCGCTCGGCGAGGCCGGCACCGCCGTGCCGCTCACCCTGCTGCGCCGGGACGGACTGACCGACATCACCGTCAAGTCCGGCAACCGCTACCGCTACCTGAAACTCGACCGGACTTATTGAGCGCCGCACCCGGCCCAACCGCCTTGCGACTCCTGTGTCAAACGGGACCTCATCCTTCGACAAGCTCAGGATGAGGAAGGGGGCGGCACTCAGGATGAGGATGGGGCGGCTCTCAAGCGACCTCATCCTGAGCCTGTCGAAGCCTCATCCTGAGCCTGTCGAAGCCTCATCCTGAGCCTGTCGAAGCCTCATCCTGAGCCTGTCGAAGGATGAGGAATGCCTTCAGTGGATCACATCAGCGCTCGTTCGCCGCGTCTCGATCGAACCTGAAGCCCTTGGGCAAGGGGCGCTTGAGCGCCTTCATCCGGGCCAGAGCCTGTTCGCGGCTGCCACCACGTGCGATCTCGATGCGCCGCAGGCCGGCAACGACGATCTCGATCTCGTCGCCTTCCTTCAGACCAAGCGCCTCGACAACCGCCTTCGATAGTCGAACGGCCAGGCTGTTGCCCCACTTGGCAACTTTCACGGATTCCTCCATGTCGCATGCTCCGCATCGATCACGTAGCCAGCCAGTGGTCCGCTACACCTCGCCCCGCTCCTCGGCGCGTGCCTCGCTGACGGCGCGCTGGTAGGCCAGCATGACCTCGTGCTCGTGGGCGATGCCGATCAGGGTCATGCTGTCGCCGTCGGCAACCACGGGCAGGTGGGCCTCGCCTGAGCCCGCATAGACCTTGATCGCGTCGGTCAGGTCGTCATCGGCCTTGAGCACGGCCGGATGGCCGCGCGCCACGTCGGCTGCGGTAAGCGCCGCGTCCTCGCCGTCGCCGGCGGCGTCCTGCAGGTCGGAGTAGGCGATCACGCCGGTCAGGCGGCGCGTCTCGTCGGCCACGAAGAGCGTGCCCCAGAGCGCCTTGCCGAGGCGGCGCCGCACCTCTTCAAGGCTTGCGTCTGGGGCGACGGTCTCGAAGGCCCGGTCCATCACGCTCGCCACCTTGACCTCGTGCAGCAGGGTCATCTCCTGGCCGCCCGTGACCGATACGCCGCGGCGCTCGAGCTGCCAGGTGAAGAAGGAACGGCCGAAGGCCTGCTGGGTGATGATGCTGGCGATCACGGTGGCGATCATCACCGCGATGGTCAGGGCGTAGTCGGTGGTCAGCTCGAAGATCATCAGGATGGTCGAGATCGGCGCGCCGAGCACGGCGCCTGCCACCGCGCCCATGCCGATCAGCGTATAGGCGCCGTGACCCGAGGACAGGTCGGGAAAGGCCGAGGTAGCGATCACGCCGAAGCTGCCTCCGACCATGGCGCCGAGGAACAGCGAGGGCGAGAAGACGCCGCCGCCGAAGCCGCAGCCCAGGCTGATCGCCGTGGCCGCGGTCTTGGCCGCGATCAGCGCGATCAGCAGCCACAAGGGATAGAGCTCCGACAGCGCCGCGTCGGTCGCCTCGTAGCCCACGCCGAGCACCTGCGGGAAGGCGATGGCGATGATGCCGACCGCGAGTCCGCAAAGCCCGGGCAGGCTCCACGGCGGCAGCGGCAGGCGATTCACGGTGTCCTGGGCGAAGGTCACCGAGCGCATGAAGATGACCGCCGCGATGGCGCTGACCACGCCGAGCAGGGCGAAGGCCGGAAACTCCCAGACCGAGGCGATCACCCTTTCGGCCGGCACGATGAAGGCGGGGAAGTCGCCATAGTGCATGCGGCTGATCAGCGTTCCGGTGACCGAGGCCAGCACGACCGGCGCGAAGGCGGAGAGCGCGTAGTGGCCGATCACCACCTCGAGCGCGAACAGCACGCCGGCGATCGGCGCGTTGAAGGAGGCGGCGATGGCGGCTGCGACGCCGCAACCGAGCAGGGTGCGCGACAGCGACCGCCCCAGATGCAGGCGCTTGGCGATCGCGGCGCCGATGCTGGCGCCCAGGTGCACCACCGGCCCCTCGCGCCCGACCGAGGCGCCGCAGCCGATCGACAATGCGCTGATCACCGCGGCGCGCAAGCCCACGGTCAGCGACATGCGGCCGCCGCGCAGTGCGCTGGCCTCGATCACGTCGGCGACCGCGTGCGGGCGCCGCCCCGGCATGCCGAAATGCACCAGGAGCCCGACCACCAGGCCGCCCACGGCCGGCGCCAGCAGGATCTGCCACCAGGGCAGTGCCGCCGCCAGGGTCGCGACCCGCTCGCCGCTGAAGCCGAGGAAGAGCTGCTGGGCGATATCGATGCCGTAGCGGAAGCCGATCGAGGCGACGCCCGCCGCGGCACCCAGCACCAGGGCCAGCAGCGCCAGGATCACCTGGGCATTGCGGCCGAAGCGCTTCAGCGACCCGATCAGGCCCTGCAGGGCCTTGTGCAACTCGATCATGGAGTGATCCCGGCGGCCAGCCCGCCCTCTCCCCGATCTCTACCCCCGGGGCCCGCATTTAACGCGCTGAGAAGCCAGGACGAAAGCACCCAATGGCTCGCCGCAGTGAGGCAGCCCGGCGTTGTCGGGGCGCGGCGCAGCGGCTATGACTGCCGCCATGACCGCTGCCGACAGCCTCGCGATCCGCCTTGCCGGTCCCGCCGACACCGCCGCCCTGGCCGGCCTGGTGCGTGGGCTGCTGCAGTTCGAGCGCTACGGCAAGCAGGAGCACGTCACGCCCGAGGCGGTCGCCGCCTGGATCGGCGGCGCGGCGCCGGCGATCGAGGTGCTGCTGGCGGAACAGGCCGGCAGCGCGGTCGGCTATCTCGCGTTCTACCGGGCCTTCTCGCTGTTCCGCGGCGGCCCGGTGCTGCTGGTCGAGAACCTCTATGTGGCCGAGGAGGCGCGCGGACGCGGCGTCGGCCGCCGCCTGCTGGCGGCCGCCGCCGCCGAGGCGGAGAAGCGCGGCTATGGCCGCATCGAGCTGCACGTGCGGGCGGACAACCCCGAGAGCCGGGCCTTCTACCGGCGCGTCGGCTTCTTCGAGCCGGGCGAGGCGGTCTGCCGCATCGAGGACACCGCGCTCGCCCGCCTGGCCCGGGAGGACTATGGGGAGGACTACGGGGAGGACCGCGGGGAGGACCCCGGAATCAATCGGTGAGCGAGATCCTGATTCGTCCGGCGGTGCGCGAGGATGCCGCCGCGATCCTGCGGCTGATCCACGAGCTGGCTGCCTACGAAAACCTGCTCGACCAGGTTCAGGTCAGCGAAGCCGACATCCTGCGCGACGGCTTCGGCGCGCAGCCGCACTTCGAATGCCTGATCGCCGAGCGCGACGGTGCGGCTGTCGGCCTCGCCCTGTTCATTCACAGCTATTCGACCTTCGCGGGGCGGCCGGGACTCTACCTGGAGGACTTCATCGTCAGCGAGGCGGCACGTGGCCTTGGCGTCGGCCGACGCCTCCTCGCGCGGCTCGCCAGCCTTGCGGTCGAGCGGGGCTGCCAGCGCATCGATTTCGCGGTGCTGCCGTCGAACCCGGCACGCGAGTTCTATGCCCGCCACGGCGCAACGCATAATGATGAGTGGCTAGCCTACAGCCTCAGCGGCGACGCCCTGCGCCGCCTGGCCAAGAACGCCGCTTAGCTCGCTTCAATTGCAGCGGCCGATCGAGCCTTCGGCGCAGACATGATTGCCGTTGGTCCAGGTCGCGCCGGAGAAATCAACGCGCGTCACGTCGGCGCCGTCCGTGCGGGCGCCCGTCAGGTCTGCGCCACGCAGGATTGCCCGATAGAGCCGGGCGCGGCGCAGGTCGACGCCGACCATCGAGGCGCCGGTCAGGTCGGCCTTGGTCAGATCCGCCTCATAGAGTTGCGCCCCATCGAGCGTGACCTCGACCATGGTCGTGTTGACGAACTTGGCACGATTCGCTTCGGTGTTGGACAGGTCGCTGCCGGTGAAATCGCTGCGGAAAAAGCTGCCGTCGCGCAGACGGGCGCCGCTCAGGTTGGTCTGGGTCAGGTCGAGGCCGTCGAAGTTGCAACGCTGCCAGTTTACGCCGGGGGCCGGCGGGTCGGTGCAGTCCGCCCGTGCCGTGCCGGTGAACGCCAGCAGGGCCAGCAGGCCGCCGACCAGCGGGACACGAAGGGTTCGCCTGCGCCTCATGCCCCTAACTTCAACGATCTGCCCGGCGCGAGCAATGGCGATCCCTCAGGCAACCGGAGCATTGGGGGTTCGGATGACGCGGCCGGCCTCGGGCGGCGGAGCGAGCCGCCGGTGCGCCTGCATCAGCGATTCGAGGCGGGCCATGATCGGCCCGGGCATGGCCGCAACCCGCCGGATCCGCAGGTCGATGTAGAGCGACAGCCATTCGCTGGTGGCGGCGAGGAAGCCCTCTTCGGCGTGATACATGCGATTGAAGTAGTGCAGCCGCTTCGCGTCGTAGCCGAGCAGTTGGGTGGTGAAGCACAGCGGGGCTCCCCCGTTGACCTCGCGCAGATAGGTGATATGGGTCTCGGCGGCAAAGGTCGAGCCGCCGCTGGCCTCGCGGTGCGCATCGTCGAGCCCGAGGTAGTCGAGGAAGGCGTCGGTGGCCTGGTCAAAGGCCATGAGATAATAGGCGACGTTCATATGTCCGTTGTAGTCGATCCAGTCCGGCAGAACCGTTCCGCGGTACAGCTCCAGGGGTGCGTCGTGCGTCATTCGCTCTCCGTCTCCAGGCGAGGCAAGATAGTCGATCGGGCCGGCAGGGCAAAGGCGCAGCGCGCCGCCGCCCGGCGCCCGCTGCCATCGCACGGCGCCTGAGGTCCGACGGGCGAATGGGCGCCACCATGGACCGCCTGCTGTCCTTTCTCGGCGGGGCCGCGCCCCGGGTGCTGTTCTTCGGCATCTTCATCGGTCTGCTGGTGCCGCCGCTGGCGGCGCTCTGCCGCCCGCTGCTGGCACCAGCCGTGCTGCTGATCCTGCTGACCACGCTGTTGCGGGTCGAATGGCCTGCCCTGCTCGGCCAGCTGCGCCGCCCCGCCGTCCCCGCCCTGCTGGTCGCCGCCCTGCTGCTGGCGGCACCGCTGCTGGTCTGGCTGGCCGTCGCGTCGTTCGCAGGCCACCTGGCCCTGCCGCCGGCCCTGGTCGTGGCGCTGGTCCTGATGGCGGCGGCGCCGCCGATCCTCTCGGCCACGGCCATCACTCTGTTCCTGGGCCTGGACAGCGCGCTGGCCATCGTCGCCTCGGTGGGCGCCACCCTCTTGGTGCCCCTGACCCTGCCGCCGATGGCGCTGGCGCTGACCGGGATCGGGCTGCAGATCAGTCTCGAGGAATTGATGGTGCGGCTCGTGCTGCTGGTCGCCGGCGCCTTCCTGGGCGCGGTCCTGCTGCGCCGCCTGGCCGGCCGCGAGCGGCTGGCTGCCCGCGCCGGCCAGATCGACGGTGCGGCCGTGCTGG
>JBHJOF010000394.1:0-17105 GCA_050330055.1 Kiloniellales bacterium | reverse complement strand
ACTGGCGCCGCTTTGGCGCCGGCTCCAGGCGCAGGCTGGGCTGCCGCAGCTGCGCCTGCAGGCGCTCGCCGGCTGCTTCGCCGCCCTGGGCCCCGAGGCCGTCGAGCGCTTCCTGCGTGCCGCGCCCTTGCCCAAGCTGCTCGCTGCGGAGGCCGCTGGGACAAGCCGGGCGAGTGCGCCGGTCCCCGCAGCCCCGCGGGTGCCGCTCGTCGGCGTGCCGCGGGCGGTGCCGGCCCCCGCGCTGCGCCCGGCTTCTCCCGCTGGTCCTGTCGTCACCTTGGGGCCGGAAGCCGTTCGGCCGAGCGCTGCCTTGCTTGCCTGGCGCGCCAAGGCGGAAGCGGCCGGCGATGCGTCGCCCGGCGAGATCGACGCCTCGGACTAAGGTTGCTTCGGCCGATCTTCGGTGCTTGCGGTGGCATTGCCATCGCCGTGGGCTCGTCCGTGCGTGCCTCTGTTCTCCCACGCGCCAACGCGCGCGGGTCCCTGATCACCCTCACCCTCCCATCGCTTGAGCGATGGGGCCCTCCCTCTCCCCTCCAGGGAGAGGGTAAGTTGTTGCCGCGGCGTGCATATGTGCCCTCTCCCTCGAGGGGAGAGGGAGGGGCCCGCGCCGGCATTAGGTAGCAAGTACACCTAAAATCCCCTCAGGTTTTCGGGGCCGCCTGGGTAGGCTCCAGGCATGAAAGGTGCCCAGGCAGTCCACGCCCTCATTCGTAAACGATCCGAGCTAGAGGGCGAGATAGTCGCCACCAAGGCGAAGCTCCGCCGTCTGGTCGCCAACCTAGCCTACCTGGACGGCACCCTTAAGCTGTTCGCTCCCGATATCGAGCCATCGGCCATTCTGCCCAAGCTGGCACCCGCGCCCTATGCGGCCAAGAAGGGCCAGACAACCCGGATCATCCTCGCGGCTCTCAGAGAAGCCCCGGACGGCCTCACCTGTGCCGAGCTAGCCCAGATCATCATGGCCAAGCGAGGCATCAAGCCCAGCAAGGCCACGGGAGCGGTGATGAGGAAGCGAGTCCGGGCCTGCCTTAAGGCACAGCGGAACCGGGGGCTGCTGCAGTCCAGGCCGGGGCCGGGGAAGCTGCTGGTTTGGGAGATCGCAGGCTAAGTCATTGAACTGACTCAATGTCGAGTCGATGTCGATTTTTCGAATCGATTCAACAGCTTACGTAAACCATTGATTCCGCGCAATATTTCCTGTATAAGACGCCATGGCTCCGACACCGCATGGCCGCCCAAGGTACGCACCTCGCCCGGCCAAGGCTGTCGAGGTGATCCTTTGGTTGGCTAATCGCCAGCAAGGAATCGACGTGTATCACGTCGTGAAAGCCGCGTATTTTGCCGACAAGACGCACGTCAAGGAATTCGGGCGCCCCATTATTGGCGACGAGTATAGGGCTGCAGCGTTTGGCCCCTTGCCGCAAGTGGTCTACGGACTTCTTTGCTTCAAGCCAATTGAAGTGCTGTCGGCTAGCTCCAATGGGCGGCTGCCCTTCCGAGTTACGGATACATACGAGGTCAAGCCGGAGCGCGAGGCCAATCTGAGACATCTTTCGGTTAGTGACCAAAAGGCGCTAGAGCACGGCGCGGCAATGGTCCAAGACAAATCGTTTGATGAACTCTATGACCTCACCCACGAAGACCCTGCGTATTTGAAGGCAGAAGGCGGGGTTATCGACTATCGCGACTTCTTTGATGAGGATGACCCAGATCGCGAGGCAAAGGCGGAGGACCTAAGCGAGGTTGCTCGCTATGCGGTCTTCTGAGCGATGAAGCCTAAGCCAGGTGAAGTCGTCCTGGTCTGGGATCGCGAGGTTCACCCGCCCAAGTACAAGCGGCTGATCTGTATTGATCCCAGCAAGCAATACTTTCTCCGTATCAACAGTAAGCCCACGTACCGACCCCACCATCCGCTAGAGGCGGTGGATGCCGATTTCTTGGACCACGATAGCTACGTTGAACTGCGACAGCTTGTTAGGCCGTTTGCATACGAAATCGCCGAAGCCGAACATCTTGGCAATTTGTCGCTGCAGCAAGCTATGTCGCTAATGGAATCTGTCGAGCAGGCCGAAACGTTGTCACAGGAACACAAAGACCTGATTATAGAGCGCCTAACTCCGAGTTAGGCGCGTCTCTGCCAATACCCTTTCCACTGCCGGCTGACCGGATGCGCCAGGGCGGCGGTCACCACCAGCAGATAGAGCGAGCCATTCGGCTGCCGGCGGGTATCCTCGCGCCACGCCATTTCGCGGGCGTAAGCCTGTAGGTACTTGCCGCTGATATGATGGTGCGTGCCGATCTCGGCGCGGCGCAGCCGGGCGAAATAGCTCTCGGCCTGATTGGTGCAGGCGCCGTCATCCGAGAACGCGATTGAGTGGTTGATGCGCTTGGTATCGTAGGAGCCGTGCAGCGCATCCCAGCAAGAGGCTTCGTCTGCATAAACCGTCGTGCCACTCTCGACCCGCTCGCGGATGGTCGGGACCGCTTCGTGCTCGGCATCGAACACGAAGGGCAGCGCCCGGCCGCCACGCTCGCGCATCACCACCACGGCCCGGCGCTTGCCCGTCTGGTGCTCTTTCAGGCGAAGGTCCTTGCGCTCGGCCTTGACGTTCTCAGGCTTCACGTAGCCGCCGAAATAGGCGCCGTCCACCTCGACATGGCCTGATAGCGTGCGGGTGTTCATTTCGGCCCCCAGGGCTTCCCTGAGCTTGTGGGCCAGCACGAAGGCCGTCTTGTACTGGACATCCAGGTCGCGGCTGAGCTGCAGCGCGCTATAGCCCTTGGCCCCGTTCACGAAGATCGCGATAGCGGCCAGAAGGTCGCGGATCGGCAGCTTGCGGCTGGCGAAGATCGTGGCCGTCGTAACCGAGAACTGCGCCAAGCAGCCCTTGCACTTGAAGATGCGCCGGGCACGGTACTCGTAGGCATCGCAGCAGCCACAGCGGGGGCAAACGGCCTGGCCGTCATTGTTGGCCCAGCGGATCGCCTTGAAGGTCTCATAGGCTTCCTCATCCGAAAGCCGCATGACCTTGGCCAGACTGAGCGTCCGGGCCTTGGCGGAAAGTAGGAAGTGCTGAGCCATTGTCACCAAATCCGATGTCTATACATCGAATATGGCGACACACTACCCCGTTGTCAAGGGTGTTTATATCGAATATGATGATAAACACACTCACAACGGAGGTGGCCATGCCGGACAAGGAATGGCAGGACCGGGTAAAGGGCATCCTGAAAGCCGAGCTAAAGCGCCGGAACGTCAGCTACAAGCAACTGGCCGAGAGGCTGGAGGCCTTGGACGTTCACGAGACCGAGCGGAACATCAACAACAAGATTAGCCGGGGCGGGTTTACGGCTGTGTTTTTTGTTCAGTGCCTTGTGGCTGTGGGTTGTCGATCTCTTGATCTCCGGTTAGAGTAACAAATCTTGCATTCATTTGCTTAAATACTGGAACCATATGAGGCGGTATATATATTATACAATTCCATATCGCCCCGCCATATATAGCAACGTTTTCTATGCGAACTACGTTGACTGTGGGGGCTGCGCCAGAAACGACAACTGTATCGCAATTCATAAAAGCGACATGCTGTATTTCATAATTAGCAACTAGTCCCAAATTCGCCGGGCCAATTAATTCACAGCCAATAAATTTTTTGCCTACTATGTGGTTTCCGATTGGATGTATAACATCAGCTAATTTAATGCGCGTATTGTTAAATTCGTATGCTAGCGGATTTATTGTATCTACACGTTCTTTCCATTCTCGCATCGCTCTAGTTGTTATCCATGCGCGCCGCATATGTGCGAAGCACAGCAGTACCACGGCAGCCACCAGCGCGCCCAACAGGCCAGCAGCCCACCACCCGGCCCAACCGAATGAATTGATCCAGTCTATCGTGGAGCCGGCCCACGCGCTGATACCGCCGGAGCTCAAAACGGTAGCTCCTTCGACAATCCGCCAAAGCGAAATGCGCGATTCGATGCGATCCAGAAACTTTTGAATCCGCTCAAACATGAGTGGATCATAGCGCGGAGTCCGCGCCAGAGTCTCGCGTCAGGCGGGTAGGTGTGGCTGCTACATAATGCCGGCCCGCGCGCGTCAGCGCGTGGGAGGGTGAGGGTGAAATGCTACGACCAGCGCCTGAGCGCCATGGCTTTCAGCACGCGTCTGCGCGCCAACTCCTGCGCCGCTTGGCGCGGCAGTAATTTCAGTTCGCGGCTGGCCTGCAGCACGGCGCGGGTGTTGGCGCGGATCTTCTCGTCGATCTCCTGGAAGGCGCCCGAGGCGGTGCCGCCGCGGTACTCGACCGCCGCGCAGATCACGCCGCCGGCGTTGGCGATGAAGTCGGGCACGGTCAGCACGCCGCGCGCGTAGAGGCTGGCCTCGGCCTCGGCGGTGACCGGGATGTTGGCACCCTGCAGCAGCAGCCTCGCCTTGAGCCGCGCGACGTTGTCGGCGCGGATCACGTCGGGCCGCGCCGCCGGGATCCAGATGTCGCAGTCGGCGTCGATCACCGCTTCGGGATCGCCCTTGCTGCCTTGCGGGTAGTCCGTGACGCTGCGGCCCTCGCGCTTGAGCGCGATCAGCGCGGCGATTTCGAGTCCTCCGGGCGCGCTCACCGTGCCGTGGGAATCGGCGGCGGCGACCAGCACCGCGCCCTTCTCGGCCAGGAAGCGGGCGGCGTGCTGGCCGACCGAGCCGAAGCCCTGCACCGCGATCCGAGCGCCCTCGAGCGAGAGCCCGCAGAAGTCCTGTGCCACCTCGGCGGCGACCGAGAGCCCGAAGCCGGTGGCGCCGATCTCGTCGAGCGGAATGCCGCCCAGCTCCGGCGGCAGGCCGACCGAGCGGCCGGTCTCGTCCTGCACCCAGGCCATGGCGCGCTCGTCGGTGCCCATGTCGGGACCGGGGATGTAGTCGCGGAGATCGCGGATCGCGCAGGCGAAGGCGCGCACCAGGCGCTCCTTGTCGGCCGCCGGCATCTTGGGATCGGCCAGGATCGCAGATTTGCCGCCGCCGTGCGGCAGGCCGGCCGCGGCGTTCTTCAGGGTCATGGCGCGGGCGAGGCGAAAGCACTCGGCCGTGGTCACGTCGGGCGCCATGCGCAGGCCGCCGATCGCCGGCCCGGCAGCCACGTTGTCGACCACCACGACGGCGCGCAGTCCGCTCGAGCGCTCGGTCAGATGGAGGATCTTTGCGGGACCCAGATCGTCGGCGAAGCGGAAATCCGGTTCACTGGTGCCTGTCCCTGTCATAGCATCATTCCCGGCCATCGCAGCGTCACTCCGACCGTTCGAGATCGGCGATCACGGCGGCCAGGAAGCGCGCCGCCTCGCCGCCCATCACCGGCCGGTGATCGAAGGTCAGCGACAGCGGCAGCACGCGGCGCACCACCGGCTTGCAGTCGCGCGCCACGACGCGCGGCTGGATGCGGCCGGCGCCGAGAATGGCGCACTGCGGCGGCAGCACGACGAGCGCCGCGTGACGGCCGCCGAACATGCCGAAGTTGGAGAGCGTGATGGTCTGACCGCGCAGCTCCTCGAGCGGCACGGTGCGGGCGCGCACGTCGGCCTTCATGGCCTCCAGGCCGCGCCGCAGGTCGGCCGGATCGCGCCTGCCGACGTCGCGCAGCACCGGCACGAAGAGCCCCTCTTCCGTATCCATGGCGATGCCGAGGTCGATGCGCTCGTGCAGGCGCCGGCCGCGGTCCTTGCCGAAGTACCAGGCATTGAGCGCGGGCTCCGCCGTGCAGCCGGCGACGATGGCGCGGACCAGGCGCAGCGTGACGTCGGCTGTAGCCGGCCAGTCGTCGATGTCGGCCTCGTCGGTCAGCGTCGCCGGCACGATCTCGTCGTGCGCCTGGGTCATGCGCTGCGCCATGGCGCGGCGCACGCCGCGCAGCGGCTCCAGCGGACCGGCGGATGCATCGTGTCCGGCCGCCCGCTCGACGTCGGCCGCGATGATCGCGCCGCTCGGTCCGCTGCCCGTCACCGTGGCAAGCTCGACCCCCAGGCGCGCGGCCAGCGCGCGCACCGCCGGTGCCGCCCTGACAAGGCCGGGCGCTGGCGCCGCCGTCGTGGCCGCAGCCGCCTTCGGCTTCACCTCCTTGGGCGCGGCCATGCGGCCGACCACGGTCCCTTTGTCGGCCGCCTTGCCGTCGCCGAACTCGACCAGTGGCGCGCCGATCTTCAGGATGTCGCCGGGCGCGCCGAACAGCCTGGCGATGCGGCCGGACTGCGGCGCGGGAATCTCGACCACCGCCTTGTCGGTCTCGACCGAGACCAGGGGCTGGTTGGCGACCACGTGGTCGCCGGCGGCGACGTGCCAGGCGACCAGCTCCGCTTCCTGCAGGCCCTCGCCCAGATCCGGCAAGGTGAAGGTGCTCATGCGTACTCCATGACCTGGTGCACCGCCTCCAGGATGCGCCGCTCCGACGGCAGATAATAGTGCTCCAGGCGCGGCAGCGGCATCACGGTATCGTAGCCGGTCACCCGCTTGACCGGCGCCAGCAGGTTGACCAGCGAGCGGTCGGCCAGGCGCGCGGCGATCTCGGCGCCGAAGCCCCCGGTGTAGGCCGCCTCGTGCACGATGACACAGCGCCCGCTGCGCTCGACCGATCGGGCGATGGTGTCGAAGTCGAGCGGCTTCAGCGTCGCCACGTCGATCACCTCGGCGTTGATCCCTTCGTCCGCCAGCGTCTCGGCCGCGGCCTGGGTCTCGACCAGCGCCGCCCCCCAGCTCACCAGCGTAACGTCGCTGCCCTCGCGCAGGGTGAAGCAGCGGTCGAGCGGCGCGGCCATGCCGTCGTCGGCGACCTCTTCCTTAAACGCGCGGTAGACCCGCTTCGGTTCCAGGAAGACCACCGGGTCCGGATCGCGGATCGCCGCCAGCAGCAGGCCATAGCCGCGCGCCGGCGAGGAGGGGATCACGACGCGGATGCCGGGGATGTGGGCGAAGAGCGCCTCGGTGCTCTCCGAGTGGTGCTCCGGCGCGTGAATGCCGCCGCCGTAGGGCGCGCGCAGCACGATGGGACAGCTCAGGCGCCCGCGCGTTCGGTTGCGCAGCCGGCCGGCGTGGTTCAGCACCTGATCGATCGCCGGGTAGATGAAGCCCATGAACTGGAACTCGGTGACCGGCCGGAAGCCCTGGGCGCCGAGGCCGACCGAGAGGCCGGCCAGGCCGCCCTCGGCGAGCGGCGTGTCGAATACGCGAGTCTCGCCGAAGCGGGCGAGCAGGCCGTCGGTGGCGCGGAACACGCCGCCGTCGACGCCGACGTCCTCGCCCAGCACCAGGACGCGCTCGTCCTCCTGCATGGCGCGCGCGAGCTCCAGCCGCACCGCCTCGACCAGGGTGATCTCAGCCATCGTCGTCGGATGTCGTTGTCGCGGCGTCCCCTGTGGCTTCGGCAGCCAGCGCGTCGCGCTGCCAGGCGATGTCGTCCGGCAGGGTGGCGTAAAGGTGATCGAACATGGCGGTGGGCGGCATGGGCGCGGTGGCCAGGTAGTCGTCGGCGGCCTGCTCGACCGCGGCGGCGCACTCGGCGATCAACTGCTCTTCGTCGGCCTTGCTCCACAGGTCTTGTGCGACCAGGTAGCTGCGCAACCGCGCGATGGGCTCCTCCTTCCAGGCGCGGCTGACCTCCTCGTCGCTGCGATAGCGGGTCGCGTCGTCGGCCGTGGTGTGGTCGCTCAGGCGATAGGTCAGGGCCTCGATCAGGCTCGGCCCCTCGCCTTTGCGGGCCCGCTCGAGGGCCCAGCGCACGGCTTCGCTGACCGCGATCACGTCGTTGCCGTCGACCTGCTCGCCGGGAATGCCGGCAGCGACCGCCTTCTGCGCCAGGGTGGCTGCGGCGGTCTGTTTCTTGCGCGGCACCGAGATGGCCCACTGGTTGTTGTTGACGACGAAGACCAGCGGCAGGCGCCAAACGCCGGCGAAGTTCATCGCCTCGTAGACGTCGCCCTTCGAGGTGCCGCCGTCGCCGACGACGCAGAGCACGGCGCGCGCCTCGCCGCGCAGCTTGAGCGCGAGCGCGGCGCCGGCAGCGTGCGGCGCATGCGTGCCGACCGGCACGCAGATCGGAAAGTCCTCGCGCGGCCCGGCGAAATCGCTGCCGCGCTCGTCGCCGCCCCAGTAAAGCAGCAGGTCCACCATGGTGACGCCGCGCATGAACTGCGCGCCCTGCTCGCGGAACGAGGGCACCAGGATGTCGTCGGCGCGCAAGGCGTCGCCGATCCCGACCGAGACGGCCTCCTGGCCGAGCGACGACGCGAAGGTGCCGAGCCGGCCGGTGCGCTGCAGGGCGACGGCCTTGGTATCGAAGCTGCGGGTCAGCAGCATGGCGCGATAGAGCGCCACCAGGCGCGCGCCGTCTTCGGCGAAATCGGGCAGCGGCCGGGTCGCGCGCCCCTGGGAATCGAGGAAGCGGCTGTAGCGGATCTCGAACGAGGCGACGGTGGTCATGTCGTTGATTGTACGCGAACAGTGCGCCGGGCCGAAGGGTGCGCCATGGTCGGCAGGGCGGCGACCGGCGTCAAGCCGCGGGGCCTCTCGCGTCAACTTGCGCGCTGGTTGCGCGAGCTTCGCCCGAATGCGCTAGGCCCTATGTCACGGGCTGCTGTCAGCGGACGGATGGCCTTGGTCCTATGCCGTCTGGTTCTCGCGCTCCCAGCGCAGGATATCCTCGCGCAGCGCCGCGAACTCGCCGCTGCACGCGGCGCCGAACAGCGGGTCGTCCGGCTTGCCGGCCTCCGCGTCGATTGCCGCCCAGTCTTGTGATGTCAGGGTCCGCTCGGCCAGCGGAAAGAACCGGGCCTCCTCCATATGCATGTGGCGCCGCTGATCGGCGATGAAATGGCGAATCACCGCGTCGACGTTGGCGCGCGGCACCTCGGCCTCCTTCAGCACGTTCTCGATCGCTTCGCGGAAATGGCGGGCCCGCTCGGCGAGCCGCTGGTGCTCGGCACCCAGCTCGCCGACCGTCCGCGCGGCCTCGGGGTCGCGGGCACGCAGCCTGGCCAGCACCAGATCCTCCTTGGGGTGGTGATAGCGGTCGGGGAAGCCGGTGAAATACTCGGCGATGCTGAGCAGGATATCGTAGTCCGGCCGCTCGGCCCGGTCGAAGATGGCGAGCTGGCGCTCCAGCGCGCCCAGCAGCCGCGCTATGTTCCTGTGCTCCTCGCGCAGCTGGCGCAGGGTCTCCGGCATCCGTCGTCTCCCCGGGGCTGGTTGGGGGCCTGGCTAACTAGTTGCAGGTAAATGCCTAGCAGGCCTGGCCAGGGCGGCAAATGACCAGGATCAATCGCTGGACAGGCCGTGCCAGGTCATTGGCGGAGAGGGACTTCCAGGCCCGCGGCGGTCGCCCTGAGCGGCGTCCGGAAGGGACGGCAGAGCTCGCGCATGCGATCGCAGATCTCGCGGGCCTCCTCGCCCCGCGCCAGGTTGACCTGCGCGAAGCTGAGGCAAACCGGGCGCAGCTCGAGCCGCCGCAGGCCCGTCGCGTCGAGCTCGGCCAGGAAGATGAAGGACCAGTCGTTGTGCAGCTCCGGATCGACCGCGTAATCGTCGATAAAGTCGCCGGTGTCGTAGAGGATGGCGCGGTCGCCGACCCGCTCGACGGCCTGGAAGACATGCGCCGAATGACCGTGGAACAGGTCGACCCCGGCGGCCAGCGCGGCGCGGGCGAAATCCTGGAAGCCCTGCGACGGCACGGACACCATGTTGGGGCCCAGGTGCGCCGAGAGCACCACAAAGTCGGCGCCCTGTCGGCGCAGATCGGCGATGGCCGGACCCAGCAGGCGCTCGGCGGCGGCGCCACCATGGATCGCGGCATGGCAGGTGCCCGGCTGATCCGCCGTGGCGGCGAAGGCCGGCTCGTTGTCGGTCAGCGCCAGCACGCCGATCGAGAGATCGCCGAGCGGCAGCAGGGCCGGCGCGGCGGCGGCAGCCGCGTTCTCGCCGGCGCCGGCGTGGCGGATGCCGGCCTCGTCGAGCAGGCGCAGGCTGTCGCGCAGGCCCTCGACCTCGAAGTCGAGCACGTGATTGTTGGCCAGGCTGACGCAGTGCACGTTGCCGGCCTTCAGCACCTCGATCGCATCGGGCGCGGCACGGAAGTGGAAGACCTTGTGGGTGCGGGTCCAGATGCGGCGCTGCGCGGTGATGGCGCATTCCAGGTTGGCGATCACCGCGTCGGCCGCCTGCAGCACCTCGAGGGTGCTGCCCCAGAACCACTCCGGCGCGCGCTCCAGCAGCTCGTCGCTGACCAGGCGACCCAGCATGATGTCGCCCAGGAAGGCGATGCGATGGACCTGGCTGCTTCCCGGCATGGCGCCTCTCAGGCCTCGGCATGCACCCCGTTGAACTCGGCCATGGCGTCGATCACCCGCGGCAGGTATTGGTCGCCGCGCCCCTGGCTGAGAGCGATACTGTAGGTCTGCTTCACCGCGTTGCGGAGCAGCGGCGTGATCGGCAGGGAATCGGCCAACAAGTTGTAGTAGCTGATGTCCTTGACGCAGTTGCGCAGCGTGAAGCGGTGCGAGTCCGGGTCGCCCTCGATCACCCACTTCGCCATGTTCTGGTAGAAGCCGCTGTTCAGGATGCCAGCCGAGATGATCCGGTGCAGGGTTTCCGGCTTGAGGCCGGCCTTGCGTGCCGCGGTGAAGGCCTCGGCCAGGATCGCGCCGGTGCCCATGGCGATGAAGTTGTTGATCAGCTTGATGCTGTGCGCGCTGCCCACCGGCCCGATGTGGATGATGTTCTCGGCCCAGCACTGGATCACCGGCATGAGCTCGTCGAGCGTCGCCTCGTCGGCGCCGACGAAGGCGTTGAGCCGGCCTTCCTCGGCCTCCTTGGGCGTGCGCGCCAGCGGAACGTCGACGAAGCGCACGCCGAGCGGCTTGAAGGCCTCGGCCAGCGCCAGGGTCGAGCTCGGGATCGCGGTCGAGCAGTCGGCGATGATCAGCCCTTCGTGCGCCCCGGCCTTGAGGCCTTCCGGTCCGTTCACCAGCTCTTCGACCTGCGGCGTGCCGGTGACGCAGAGGAAGACGATGTCGCTTGCCCTGGCCAGGGCGGCGGCGCTGCTGGCCTCGGCGGCGCCGCGTCGCAGCAGGTCTTCCACCGGCACGCGGTTGCGGTGGCCCAGGACCGTCAGCGGATAGCCCTGCTCGACGATGTGCTTGGCCATGCCGTGGCCCATCAGCCCGACGCCGACGAATCCGATCTTCGGCTTGCCCGAGGTCATGGCGCTCTCCCTATCTCTCCATTTTCCGTTGCCCACTTTGTTGATGCCCCCCTCCCTAACCCTCCCCCTCAAGGGGGAAGGGGATGTTTGGGCGGCGGCAGTTTGTTCGCCTCCCCCCTCGAGGGGGAGGCCGGCGCATAGCGCCGGGAGGGGGCCCTGGGACCAAGTGGCGCGAAGCGCCGAAAAGGCAAACCAGAAAATCGATGCTCAATCGTATCAGAGAATCTACTACGCTTTGTGCAGCACTCACTTCGGCTCTGCAAAGCCATTTCATACGTCAGGCGGTGAAGGGCGTTGGCACCGGCAGGCCTGTGAAGTGGGCGCGCAGGTTCTCGATCACCAGGTCGCCCATGGCGCGGCGCGTCTCCACCGTGGCGCTTCCGGCGTGCGGCTGCAGCACCACGCTGTCGAGGGCGAAGAGCGCCTCGGGTACGCGCGGCTCGTCCTCGAAGACGTCGAGTCCGGCGCCGCCCAGGCGCCCGTCGACCAGGGCCTCGACCAGCGCCGCCTCGTCGACCACGCTGCCGCGCGCCACGTTGATCAGCACGCCCTCCGGTCCCAGGGCCTCGATGACCTCGGCATTGACCAGCCTGCGGGTCGCCTCGCCGCCGGGGCAGATCACCACAAGGAAATCGCAGTCGCGCGCCAGCGCGACCAGGTCGGGATAGTAGCGATAGTGCTGGTCCGGCTGCTCGTGGCGGCCATGGTAGGCGATCTCGCAGCCCAGCCCCTCGGCGCGCCGGGCGATCGCCTTGCCGATGCGCCCCAGACCCAGGATGCCGAGCCGCCGCCCGACCACGGTGCGGGTCAGCCACATGGGTTTCTCCAGCCAGCGCCCCTCGCGCACGTAGCGGTCGCCGACGCAGACCTGCCGGGTCACCGCCAGCAGCAGGGCGACGGCCGTGTTGGCCACCTCGTCGTTCAGCACGTCCGGCGTGTTGGTGACGATCAGGCCGCGCTTGGCGGCGTGCGCCAGGTCGACGCCGTCGATGCCGACGCCGAAGCAGGCAATGATCTCCAGCTTGGGCAGGGCGTCCATCAGCGCCGCGTCGGCGCCGCGGAAGCCGATGGGGGCAATGCCGCGCGCTCCGGCGGCGGCCGCGAGGAAGGCGTCGCGGTCCATAGCCTGCCACAGCCGATGCAGCGTGAAGTCCCGATCGAGCGCGGCCATGACGTGCTCCATCATCGGACAGACCATGACAAGCTCCGGTTTCATCCTGCGATCCGCTCCTTCCGCTTCGGCCTTGTACGTCACTCATGGTAGCCCAAGGTCTGTCGCACGGGGCGGCGCCTTGCGCAACCGCCGGCGGGCGACGATCATGCCGGCGGCAAAGGCGGATCAGGGGGAAGGGCCAATGAGCGGACGCTTGAGCGGGAAACGGCTGCTGATCACGGCGGCGGCCCAAGGCATCGGCCGGGCCTGCGGGCTCGCCTTCGCACGCGAGGGCGGCACGGTCATTGCCACCGACGTCAATGAGGAGAAGCTCGCGGAGCTGCCGGAGACGCCGGGGCTCAGCACGCGGCCGCTCGACGTCACCGACGGCGCCGCGGTGGCCGCCCTGGTCGCCGAACTGGTTGCTGAGGGGGGTCCCTTCGACGTGCTGGCCAACGTGGCGGGTTTCGTCCATCACGGCACGGTGCTGGACTGCAAGGAGGAGGAGTGGGACTTCGCCTTCGAGCTCAACGTCAAGTCCATGTTTCGCATGATCCGCGCCTGCCTGCCCGGCATGCTGGACAAGGGCGGCGGCTCGATCGTCAACATGGCTTCGGTGGTCTCCTCGATCTCCGGCGTGCCCAACCGTTTCGTCTATGGCGCCAGCAAGGCGGCGGTGATCGGCCTCACCAAGTCGGTCGCCGCCGATTTCATTGCGCAGGGCATCCGCTGCAACGCGATCTGCCCCGGCACCGTGCAGTCGCCCTCGCTCGACCAGCGCATCGCCGCCTTCGACGATCCGGTGGCGGCGCGCGCCGCCTTCATCGCGCGCCAGCCAATGGGCCGCCTCGGCACGGCCGAGGAGATCGCCGCCGTCGCGGTCTACCTGGCCTCCGACGAGTCGGCCTACACCACCGGAACGGCGGTGATCGTCGACGGCGGCATGTCGCTCTAGCCGGGCTCGCTGGCGCACGCGGTCCCGGCCGGACCATTGCTGGGGCTGGGCAATCGGCGGTGGACGCCGCCCGCCGAAGATCATTAGTATACCCCGCTCGCAAGGCGAGAAAGAAGCCAAGTCCGGGCCGCCGGCGAGATCTGGAGCGGAACCCGGGCCGCGCAAGGGAGGACTCATGGCGTCGGTCGATATTCGAGGCGCACGCAAGACCTTTGGCTCGGTCGAGGTGCTGCACGGCGTCGATATCGATATCCCGGACAAGTCCTTCGTGGTGCTGGTCGGGCCCTCGGGCTGCGGCAAGTCGACCCTGCTGCGCATGATCGCCGGGCTGGAGCAGATCAGCGCCGGCGAGATCTCGATCGGCGGTCGGGTGGTCAACAACCTGCCGCCGAAGGAGCGCGACGTGGCCATGGTGTTCCAGAACTACGCGCTCTACCCGCACATGACCGTGTTCGACAACATGGCCTTCAGCATGCGCCTGCGCCGCGCGCCGCAGGGCGAGATCGCGGAGCGGGTCAAGGCGGCGGCCGACATCCTCGGCCTGGTCCCCTTCCTGGAGCGCTATCCGCGCCAGCTCTCCGGCGGCCAGCGCCAGCGCGTCGCCATGGGCCGGGCCATCGTGCGCAACCCCCAGGTCTTCCTGTTCGACGAGCCGCTGTCCAACCTGGACGCCAAGCTGCGCGTCGCCATGCGCATCGAGATCAAGGCGCTGCACCAGCGCCTGCAGACAACTTCGGTTTACGTCACCCATGACCAGATCGAGGCCATGACCATGGCCGATCGCATCGTCGTCATGCACGACGGCAGGGTCGAGCAGATCGGCGCGCCGCTCGAGCTCTACGACCGGCCGGCCAACCTCTTCGTCGCCGGCTTCATCGGCTCGCCGGCGATGAACTTCATTCCCGGCGTGCTGCGGCGCAACGGCGCCGCGCCCTACGTCGAGGGCGACCGGGGCATCAGGTTGCCGCTGCCGGCCGGGGCCGGCGGCCGCGACGGCCAGCCGGTGGTCTACGGCGTACGGCCCGAGCACGTCAGCCTGGCCGAGCACGACATGCCGGGCGGCGTGCCGGCCAGCGTGACGGTGGTCGAGCCGACCGGCTCGGAGATCCAGGTCGTCGCCCGCCTCGCCGAGCAGGAGGTGATCGCGCTGTTCCGCGAGCGCCACGCCTTTCGGCCGGGCGAGACCATCCGCCTGGCGCCGCGCATCGACGCGGTGCATCTCTTCAACGCCGATACCGGAGCAACGATCACCCCATGACCTGAACCCAACGGCAGGCAAGAGACGCCGCCGGCAACAACGAGGGAGGATACACTCATGAAGGACTTTACCAGGCGCGATACGCTGAAGATGGGCGTGGCGGCTACCGTCGCGGCCGGCACCGCCGGCCTGATCGGCGGCCGGCCGTCCCAGGCGCAGGAGACGCTCAGCTTCCAGCCCGAGGACGGTGCCGAGCTGCGCGTGCTGCGCTGGAAGCGCTTCGTCCAGGGCGACGAGGACCTCTGGATGGCCAATACCCAGAAGTTCACCGAGGCGACCGGCGTTTCCGTGCGCATCGACAACGAGTCGTGGGAAGACGTGCGGCCCAAGGCGGCGGTCGCCGCCAACGTCGGCTCCGGCCCCGACATCATCGTCGGCTGGTTCGACGACCCGCACCAGTATCCCGACAAGCTGGTGCCGCTGACCGACCTCGCCACCTACCTCGGCAACAAGTACGGCGGCTGGTACGAGGCGGCGCAGCGCTACGGCATGCGCGGAGACGAGTGGATCGGCCTGCCGCTCGGCGCCGCCGGCGCCTGCATGACCTATCGCGAGTCCTGGGTGCAGGAGGC
This sequence comes from Kiloniellales bacterium, assembly GCA_050330055.1. Taxonomy (GTDB): domain Bacteria; phylum Pseudomonadota; class Alphaproteobacteria; order Kiloniellales; family JAKSDN01; genus JBHJOF01. The sequence goes on along the minus strand of JBHJOF010000394.1, from coordinate 1,930 downwards.
GGGCTTCGAGGCCTTCCCGACCGGCTATCAGGAGGTGCTCGACTGCGCCAGGAAGCTCAAGGCGAACGGCCGCCCCATGGGCATGGCTCTGGGCAACGCGGTCGGCGACGGCAACGGCTGGGTGCACACCATTCTCTGGGGCTTCGGCGCCAAGATGGTCGACGAGGACGGCAACGTCACGCTGGCCAGCGCCGAGACCGTGCAGGCCCTGGAGTACGTCAAGGAGCTCTACGAGAACTTCGTGCCGGGCACCCTGTCGTGGCTCGACCCGCACAACAACAAGGCCTTCCTGGCCGGTGAGCTGAGCGCGACCAACAACGGCATCTCGATCTATTACGCGGCCAAGAACTCGGACGACGCAGCCGTGCGGGAGATGGCCAAGGACATCAACCACGTCAACATGCCGATCGGCCCGGTCGGTCACCCGACCGAGCTGCACCTCCTCACCCAGGCGATGCTGTTCAACTACACGCGCTATCCCAATGCGGCGAAGGAGTACCTGCGCTTCATGTGGGAGCGCGAGCAGTACGAGCCCTGGCAGCAGGCGGCGCTCGGCTATATCTCGCATCCGCTCGACGCCTATGCCTCGAACCCGGTCTGGACCGAGGACCCGAAGCACACGCCCTACCGCGATACCGTGAAGAACATGCTGTGGAACGGCTACGCGGGTCCGCTCGGCTATGCCTCGGCGGCAGCCATGGCCGACTACATCGTGGTCAACATGTTCGCGCAGGTCTGCGGCGGCGAGGCGGCGCCCAAGGACGCTGCCGACAACGCCGCCAAGCGGGCGGAGCGGTACTACAGGGTCTAGGTGTTCGCAGGTTCGATTTGTTGCAACGCTCCTCACCCTCACCCTCCCGCGCGTTGACACGCGCGGGGCCCTCCCTCTCCCCTCAAGGGAGAGGGGTTTCAGGCGCGCCTGTCCCATTTCCCTCGCCCCTTGGGGGAGAGGGAGGGGCCCATCGCGTCAGCGATGGGAGGGTGAGGGGTGTTCTTGAAGAAGAAGGTGTTTCCGCAAGCCTGATCGCTTGCCGGCGGTAGGAACCAGATGGTCGCCGAAACGACTGCAGCCCGCGTTAGCACGGTCGCCGAAGGCGCCGACCGCTGGTCGCGCCTGAGCAGCAGTCGCGGCTTCGTCGGCTTCTGGTTCATGCTGCCGGCGGCCGCAGTGCTGCTGCTGTTCCTGGCCTATCCGCTGTTCCTCGGCATCTACCTCGCGATGACCGATACGACGATCGGCCGTGCCGGTATCTTCATCGGCTTCGAGAACTTCGTCTGGCTGTTCGACGACCGCGTGTTCTGGCTCGCGGTCTACAACACCTTCCTCTACACCGTGATCGCCAGCATCCTGAAGTTCGTGCTCGGCCTCTGGCTCGCTTTGCTGCTGAATAGGCACCTGCCGTTCAAGGCCTTTCTACGCGCCATCGTGCTGTTGCCCTGGATCGTGCCGACCGTGCTCTCGGCCATCGCCTTCTGGTGGATCTACGACAGCCAGTTCTCGATCATCTCCTGGACCTTGCAGCGGCTCGGCCTGATCGACGTCTACATCAACTTCCTGGGCGACCCCAACAATGCGCGGGCCAGCGTGATCGCCGCCAATACCTGGCGCGGCATTCCCTTCGTCGCCATAACCCTGCTGGCCGGGCTGCAGACCATCCCGCAGTCGCTCTACGAGGCGGCGACCATCGACGGCGCCAGCGAGTGGCAGCGTTTCCGCCACATCACCCTGCCGCTGCTGACGCCGATCATCGCCGTGGTCATGACCTTCTCGGTGCTCTTCACCTTCACCGACTTCCAGCTGATCTACGTGCTGACCCGCGGCGGGCCGCTGAACGCCACGCACCTCATGGCGACGCTGTCGTTCCAGCGCGCGATCCCCGGCGGCCAGCTCGGCGAGGGCGCGGCCATCGCGGTTGCCATGATCCCCTTC
>JBHJOF010000393.1:0-5125 GCA_050330055.1 Kiloniellales bacterium | reverse complement strand
CCCTTGCGCGGCACGATCCTGACCAGGCCTTCCTGCTCGAGCCGGGCCAGCGCCTCGCGGATCGGCGTGCGCGAGATCGCCAGCTTCTCCGACAGCTCGCGCTCGTCGAGGCGCAGCTCCGCCTTCTCGTCGTAGATGTTCATCGAGGTGATCGCCGCCTTCAGCGAACCGTAAATGCGATCCTTCAAGCTGAAGTTCGGCTCGATCGGCTCGACGATCAGTCTTGCGGTGGCGCCGTCCATGGCCTGCCCTCAAAGACCGCCCCGCCTGGGCGGTCACTCCCCTGACGCATTCTCAGGTGCTGTATGATTTTCTGTGGTATTCCATACACCAGATACCAGCACCTTGGCAAGATTCAATGGCTCGGTCGCTCCTGCAATCCGATCGGATCACAGGATGCCTTTCCGGGCGCGCCGCAGGCGCTCCCTGCACAATTCCCGCCCTGCTGGCCCGGACCTATCCGGACCCGAGAAACGCAGGCGCGACGATCGCCGACTATTGCAGCTCCCCCGCCGTCTTGAGCAGCCTGCGGTGTTTCTCGACTTCGTTCTCGAAGTAGGCGGCGAGGTCGTCGCCGGCCAGCCAGTCACGGAACAGGCTGTCGCTCTCGGTGAAGGCGGCCCATTCCTCGGACCCGTTCACCTTGCGGAACAGGCCGATGTACCAATCCCGCACCGCCGACGAGATGCCACTCGGCGCAACGACGCTGCGCTGCATGAAGTAGACGAGGCCCGGATGGCCCAGCTCGGCCGACGTTGGAACGTCGGGGAACTGCGGCAGTCGTTCGGGAGTCATGGCCATCAAGGGGCGCGCTTGCCCCGCCTCGAAGTAGCCCATCTGCTCAGAGGGGTTGTTCACCGTCGAATCGACGTGCCCGACGCTCAGGTTCCTGGCGACGGTCCCGCCGCCGGCGAATGGGATGTAGGTGACCTTGACGTCGAGCTCGGCTTCCAGCATGGCAGTGACGAGCGAGTCCTCCTGGCCGCTGCCGGTGCCGCCCATCTTCCAGGCAGTGCCCTTGGCCCTGACGGCCTTGATGTAGCCGTCAAGCGACTCGATGCCGCTGTCCGCGTTGACCCACAGCAGGAAGGTGTCCATGGCCATGCGCGCGACCGGCGTATAGTCGGTGACATCGACGCCGAGGCCGGGATCGAGCAGCGGCGTGGTGAAGATGCTGTTCAATGTGATCAGCAGGACGTGCTCGTTGCCGGCGTTCTCGGACAGATAGCGCAGCGCTTCCGCGCCCGAGCCGCCTGGCTTGTTGACTACGACAAAGGGCACCGGCGACAGCTCGCGCTTCTCGATGATGCTCTGAAACAGGCGGGCGATCTGGTCGGCGCCGCCACCGGCAGCGGCCATGACGATGAGCTCGACCGGCTTCTCCGGCTCCCATGCCTTGGCCCTCTGCGGCGCGGCCATAAGGCCAAGCCCGGCGACCAGGGCCAGGGCGACGCCGAGTCGGCGGGCGCTTCGGCTTGGCTTGTGCATAGAGCCCTTCCATGGTCCTGGACCGCCCGGCCTAGTGGGTCTTGGCGGTCCCTGCGCGCCGGCGGGCACGCGTGCGGCGCCAGATCAGCTGAACCAGCGGCAGCAGGAACAGGAGCACCGCGACCGTCATGATAGGTGCGGAAAGCCCGCGCTGGAAGAAGATCCACATCGAGCCGTCGCTCATGATCAGGCTCTGGCGCAGCGCCTCCTCAGTCGGCGCGCCAAGGACCAGCGCCACCACCAGCGGCGCCAGGGGATAGTCCAGGCGGCGCAGGACAAAGCCGACGACGCCGAAGATGAGCACGTACCAGATGTCCAGAACGGAGTTCTGGATCGCGTAGGCGCCGACGATGCACAGCACGACGATGATCGGAGCCATGATGGCATAGGGCGTGCGCAGCATCATGGCCAAGAGCGGCGTGGCCGTCAGGCAGATGACGACGGCGGCCACGTTCGCCAGGTAAAGGCTGGCGATGAACGACCAGACGAACTCCGGTTGCTCGGTGAACAGGCGCGGGCCCGGAATAAAGCCCCACATGAATACGCCCGCCATGAGAATGGCCGCCGTCGGCGACCCCGGAATGCCGAGCACCAGCATCGGCAGGATCGAGCCCGTGCCGGCCGCGTTGTTGGCCGCCTCCGGCGCCAGCACGCCCTCGATGGCGCCCTTGCCGAAGCGCTCGGGGTGCCGCGAGGTCTTCTGTGCGATGCCATAGGCCATGAAGGAGGCGGGCGTGGCGCCGGCACCGGGCAGAATGCCGGTGACGAAGCCGAGCAGAGCGGACAGGACGGCCAGCCACCAGTGCTTCGCCAGGGCGCGGAACGCCTCGACGATGTCGTGCAAGCCCAGCTTGGCGGCCTTCGTCATCTCCTCGATCTGCACCTTGTAGCGCTCGGCGGCGTTGTTGAGCACCTCGCCGATGCCGAACAGTCCGATGGTGATGGGCACGAAGTGGAAGCCCTTCAGCATGTCGACCGAGCCGAAGGTGAGGCGCGGTGCGCCGGTCACCACGTCCAGGCCGACGGTCGACAGCAGGAAGCCGAAGGCGATCATGATGAGCGCCTTGGCCGGCGAGCCGCCGAGACCCACGAAGGTGCCGAAGGCGATCATCAGGACCGCAAACATTTCCGGCGGCCCGAATTTCAGTGCCATCTCCGCGAAGGGCACGGCGAAGAAGGTGAACAGGACGGAGGCGATGATGGCGCCGACGAAGGAGACGGCGAAGGCGGCCGACATGGCGAGCTGGGCCTTGCCTTGCTTGGCGAGCGGCCGCCCGTCGAACATCACCGCGACCGACCAGGGGTTGCCGGGCACGGCGAAAAGGATCGAGGTGATGACGCCGCCGTACATGGAGCCCCAGTAGATGCCGGCAAGCATGACCAGCGCCGAGATCGGCTCGAGAAAGACGGTCACGGGCAGCAGGATGGCAACGCCCGTGGTGCCGCCGACGCCGGGCAGCACGCCCACCAGCAGACCCAGGACGACGCCCAGCATCGCGAAGCCGAGCCGACTCGGCGTCATCAGCGCCTCGAACCCGGTCAGCAGGAGGTCGATGGCTTCCATGATGTTTCTTTCCCGAGGTGGGCTTCGCTGGCAGGAGCCGTCGTCAGAACGGCAAGAGGTCCATGCGGTACAGGACGCTCATCGGCATGGGAATGTTGAAGCCCTGCCGAAGCGCCAGCCACATAGCGAGCGGCAACAGGATTCCCCCGGCGAGCGCCTGGTACCACCGGAACTTGCCGTACCACGCCATGAAGAAGGCGAGATACGCGCCGGCGGTGATGTAGAGGCCGGCCCAGCGTATGGCGAAGACCGCAGCGGCAATCGGCAAGCCGACCTTGAGCAGGTCTACGACTTCTTGAGAGGCTTCGAAGAATGGGCGTCGATCGGGATTCCGCACGGCCAGGAAGAGGACGCCGAGCGTACCGCCGATCATCATGACGGTCAGGACGAAGGGAAAGAAACCGGGCTGGGGGCCTTGCTCCCCCCAGCCCGGGCCAAGCCGTATCGAATCGTAAAGAATCAAGCCGCCCACAGCGATGAGAACGATGACAACACCGATTTCGACTCCGCCGTTGGTTGCTCGGCGCCAGATGGGCAGCATGAAATCACCCTTCCCGTCGCATAGCCGGTCTGATCGTTCTCTTGCGGTGAGTGAGGAGGCGTGCCGGGAGGCCTTACCGCTTCTTGAGGTCGCCCCGCAGCTCCCACTCGAAGACGTCCAGCATCATGCGGACGTGATTGTCCTCGAAGGTGGTCAGCCACTCCTTGTACTCGTCGGCGCCCATGAAGATCGGGGTCTGCGCCGTCTTCTTCATGAATTCCTGCCAGTCCTCGGTCGCGTGCACTTTGCGGAACAGATCCTCGTACCACTGGACGGCGTCGGCCGGCAGATCGGGCGGGCCGACGATGCCGCGCATCTGGTGCAGCCCCGTGTTCAGGTCGAGAAGCTCGGCATACTCATTGTCGGTGCCGATGTTGAGCTCCCAGTGCGTCGGCACATCGGGGAACGCCTCGAACCGCTCCTTGGCGAAGGCCACGATCGGAATCAGCCGCTCCGGATAGTGCGGCAGGGCCTCCGCCGGCTGGTTGACGTTGAAGTCCTGATGTTCGCCTGCGACCGCCGAGGCCACGTCGCCGCCGCCTTTCGCGGGAATGTAGCGGAAGGGCTGGCAGCCGGCGGCTTCGCGGATCAGACTAATGTGGATTTCGTCCTCCTGGCGCGCGCCGGTGCCGACCGCGCTCAGCCGGTTGTCCTGACAGGCCTTGTGGAAATCCTCCCAGCTCGTGTACTTGCTGGGGTTCACCCAGAGCAGGAAAGGATCGATCGTCATCAGGGCCAGCGGGGTCAGATCCTCGGACGGGTACATGACCGGGATCTCCTGCTGCAACGGCGTGGTCACGACGCTGTTCAGAGTCGGCGTGATGTAGTGCGGATCGCCCGCCTGGCTCTTCAAATGAGTCAGCGCCACTGCCCCCGCGCCGCCCGGCATGTTGACCGGCGTGATCGGGACCGGCGAAAGCTTGTGCTGCTCGACGATGCCGATCCACAAGCGGGCGTAGACGTCGGATCCTCCGCCGGGCGAGGTCTGGATCACGAACTCGATCGGCCGCTTCGGCTCCCAGGCCCCGGCGCTCTGCGGCGCCGCCGCCAGGCCGAGACCTGCGCCGGCTACCACCGCGAGGCCCAGTCCGAAGGCACGTCTGGATAGCTTTTGCATAATGCTCCTCCCGATTGGTTGGACCGCCTAGCCTAACAGGTCTTGGCGGCCTCGTTGGGGCAAGCTTTCGCGCCAGCCCGTCTTAAGTGGGGCGGCTTCTCCGCCCGCTTTGGCATAAGGTATACCAAAGACAACCATAACCGTACTGTCGCATGACTGTACAGGAATTTTTTTCCGGGCCGCTGAGGCGGGCCGGCCTAACCTTGCTGAGCGCGGGCTTGGTCGAGGACGGGCTAGGCGAGACCGCCTAATCGAGATAATCGACGTGCTGCTCGATGTGGCGCCCGAGATTGAGTGTATGTTCTCGGACGAGGCGTTCGGCGAGCTCGGTGTCGCGGGTCTCGAGGGCCTCGATGATGTGCAGGTGGTCGATCACCGAGCGTTTCACCCGGTCGCCCTCGCCGATGGTGCGGGC
>JBHJOF010000392.1:0-12026 GCA_050330055.1 Kiloniellales bacterium | reverse complement strand
CCCTCTCCCCCAAGGGGCGAGGGAGAAGAGGCCGCGCACGCACTTGAAACCCCTCGCCCCTCCGGGGGAGAGGGAGGGGCCGCCCGATCATAACCCTGGGCGTCCGAAGGGCGCTTGGGAGGGTGAGGGGGAGTTTATTGACCGAGGACACCCACGCCCGTGACGCCGCCACCGCACACCCCCGCCCTCATGTTGCAGGGCACCGGCTCCGACGTCGGCAAGTCGCTGCTGGTTGCGGGCCTGGGGCGGGCCTTTACGCGGCGAGGGCTCACGGTGCGGCCCTTCAAGCCGCAGAACATGTCGAACAACGCCGCAGTCACGGCCGACGGCGGCGAGATCGGCCGGGCCCAGGCGCTGCAGGCGCGGGCCTGCCGGGCGCCGCTCACCACCGACCTGAACCCGGTGCTCCTGAAGCCGCAGACCGACGTCGGCGCCCAGGTCGTGGTGCAGGGCCGCGTCTGGGGCAACGCCGGCGCGCGCGACTACCAGGCGCTGCGCCCGAAGCTGCTGCCGGCGGTGCTGGAAAGCTACGCGCGCCTTGCCGCCGAGGCCGACCTGGTGCTGGTCGAGGGCGCCGGCAGTGCCGCCGAGGTCAACCTGCGCGCCGGCGACATCGCCAACATGGGCTTCGCCACCGCGGTGGGGCTGCCGGTGGTGCTGGTCGGCGACATCGACAAGGGCGGTGTGATAGCCAGCCTGGTCGGCACCCACGCCCTCTTGCCGGCCGCCGAGCGGGCCCTCTTGGCCGGCTTCATCGTCAACAAGTTTCGCGGCGATATCAGCCTGTTCGGCGACGGCCTTAAGATCATAGCGGAGCGTACCGGCCTGGCCAGCTTCGGCGTCGTGCCCTGGTTTCCCGCCGCCCGCCGCCTGCCGGCCGAGGACGCGGTGGCGCTCGGTCGCGCGCAGTCTGCGCAAGCCCGGCCGACTGCCGATCTCATTCGCATCGCGGTGCCGGTGCTGTCGCGCATCGCCAACTTCGACGATCTCGACCCGCTGATCGCCGAGCCCGACGTGGCGGTCGAGTTCGTGCCGGCCGGGCGGGCGCTGCCGGGCGACGCGGACGTGGTGGTGCTGCCGGGCTCCAAGGCGACCCTGGCCGATCTGGCTTTCCTGCGCGCCCAGGGCTGGGACATCGACATCGCGGCGCACGTCCGGCGCGGCAGCCTCGTGGTCGGGCTCTGCGGCGGCTACCAGATGCTCGGACGGCGCGTCGCCGATCTGACGGGCGTCGAGGGCGCGCCGGGCGAAGCGGAGGGACTCGGTCTGCTCGAGCTGGAGACGACCTTGACCAGCGACAAGACCTTGGTCGAGGCAGCCGGCGTCGAGCTCGCCAGCGGCGAGATCGTGCGCGGCTACGAGATGCACGTCGGCGCCACGCGCGGTCCTGCGCTCGGGCGACCGATGCTGCACCTCGAGGAAGGCGGCCGGGCCGAGGGCGCGGTCTCGGCCGATGGCCGGGTCATGGGCTGTTACCTGCACGGCCTCTTCGCCGCCGACGGCTTCCGCCGGGCCTTCCTCGGCCGCCTGCGGGCGCGGCGGGCCAGCGGCCTCGACTACGAGGCTGACGTCGAGGCCACCCTCGATGCCCTGGCGGCGCATCTGGAGGCGCATCTCGACCTCGACCGCCTGCTGGCGGCAGCGGGGGCGTTACAGGGACACCCTTCAAGCATGGTGTCCCTGTAATTCTCTGCGCGAGCAGCCTAACGCTCTGACAGCGCGCGCTTTCCTCATATTTCTCCCAACCCAGTGTCGCTTGAACCTTGTCTGTTACCGAACGAATATGAGGACCGGGAGGAGCCTCGGCGTCGGGGCGATAGGATGTTCGAAGATCTGCCGGGTCATGAGTTCTGCCGCGCCGCGCCGGAGGAGGCGCCGGCGATCCGGGCGCTGGTGCGTGCCGCCTACGCCAAGTACGTGGTCAAGCTCGGGCGCGAGCCCAAGCCGATGACGGCCGACTACGAGGCAGCGGTGCGTGACCACCAGGTCTGGCTGCTGCGCGTCGACGGTCAGCCCGTCGCCGTGCTGGAGCTGGTGCCGGGCAGCGATCACATGCTGATCGAGAACGTCGCGGTGCGCGAGGACCAGCAGGGCCACGGCATCGGCCGCAAGCTCATGCTGTTCGCCGAGCAGGAGGCGGTGCAGCAGGGCTATGGCGAATTGCGGCTCTATACCAACGAGGCCATGGAGGGCAATGTCGGGCGCTACCAGGCCATGGGCTACCGCGAGACCCGCCGCGAGCCGATCGGCAAGTCCTTTACCGTGCACATGAGTAAGCCGCTGGCCGGCGGCACGCGCCGGTGACGGCTGCTTCCGGTCGTTGCATTGCGCGTGGTGGCCACTCATCTAGAGTCCACTCCCTTCCCACAGGTCACCGGGCGGTCAAGCAACATGGCCATAGTCGGATCATCCAGCGATACGCGCATCGACGAGATCGCGGACGACATCTATCGCATCAGCACGCCGGTGCCGCCCAGCGCGATGCCAGGCGGCTTCAGCTTCAACCAGTACTTGATCGTCGACGACGCGCCGCTGCTGTTTCACAGCGGCCTGCGGCGGACCTTTCCCGCGGTGCGCGACGCGATCGCGCGCGTGCTGCCGCCGGAGCGGCTGCGCTACATCGGCTTCTCGCATTTCGAGGCGGACGAGTGCGGCGCGCTCAACGCCTTCCTGGCCATCGCACCGCAGGCCGAGCCGCTCTGCGGCCGGGTCGCCGCCCTGGTCTCGGTGCAGGACTACGCCGACCGGCCGCCGCGCGCCCTGGGCGATCGTGAGCGCGTCTCGCTCGGCCGGCACGAGGTGCATTGGCTCGACGCGCCGCACCTGCCGCACGCCTGGGAGTGCGGCTTCCTGATGGAGACGACGACGCGGACGCTGCTGTGCGGCGATCTCTTCACCCAGCCCGGCCATGACACGGCGCCGCTCACCGAGGACGACATCCTGGAGCCGAGCGAGGCGATGCGGGCCGGGCTCGACTACTTCTCGCACGCGGTCAACAGCCGGCAGATGATCGAGCGCCTGGCGGAAGAGCGGCCGACGACGCTGGCCTGCATGCACGGCAGCGCCTGGCGTGGCGACGGCGCCGCCTTGCTGCGCGCCCTGGCGGACCGCCTCGACTCGCCGCCCGATGCTTGCCGCCAGGTTATGGCGGGCTAGCGGAACGCAGCCCCAGCGTCGCCCGAGGCCGAGCACGAATTTCGGGGACACCATATCTGAATGGTGTCCCCGAATTTCCGACTCACCGCTCCCGCCGGCGATCGAGCAGCGTGATGCCGATGGCGGCCGTGGTGACGCAGACCACCGCGGCCAGGCTGCGCAGGTTGAGGATCTCGCTCAGCAGCAGCGTGCCCACCATCACGGCGACCGCCGGCTCCAGCGTGACCAGGATTCCGTAGACCCTGGGCGGCATGCGCTTGAGGGCCTCGAACTCGAGCGAGAAGGGAATCGTGGTCGAGAGCAGCGCGACGCCGAGCGCGGCCATCAGCAGCAAGGGGTCGCCGAAGGCGACGACGGCGCCGGCCTGACCGAATGGCAGCAGGACAAGCGCGGCCGCCACCATGCCGAGCGCCAGGCCGTCACCCTTGGGCAGCGCCTTGCCGACTCGAACGCTGAGCAGCACGAAGCCGGCCCAGCAGGCTCCCGCCAGCACGGCAAAGGCGACGCCCAGCGGGTCGAGCCGCTCGCCCAGGTCCGGCGCCAGCAGCGCCACGCCGGTGACGGCCAGCGCGATCCACAGAAAGTCGGGCAGGCGCCGAGTCGTCGCCACCGCGACGGCGAGCGGGCCGACGAATTCGATGGTCACCGCGATGCCGAGCGGAATGCGCGCGATCGCCTGGTAGAAGCAGAAGTTCATGGTGCCGATCACCAGCCCGTACAGCAGCAGCAGGCCGAGATGCCGGCGCACCGCCCGGTCGAGCCTTGGCCGCCAGGCCAGCATCAGCAGCACGGCCGAGAAGGCGACCCGCAGGAACACGGTTCCGTCGGGGCCGAGCGCGGCGAAGAGGCTGGTGGCCACGGCGGCGCCGACCTGGGTCGAGACGATCGCCAGCAGCATCAGCCCGGGCGGCGGCACCGCGCTCAGCGCACGCGCGGCGGTCCCGGCCAGGCCGTCGCTGAGCGGGGCGTCCGGTGGCCTTCCATGGGGCTGGGTGAGGGTCTGCTGCCATACGCTCATGCCGCATTATGCGGCGCGCGGCCGGCGGCGCAATCGGCGTAACACAGTGACGGGGGACGCCGCTCGACTGGTGTCCCCCGTCGCTGTTTCGCTAGGCTGCGGCGAGGTCGTCCTCGGCGTCGAGCTCGCGCTGCAGGCGGGTAACGTCGGCCGAGACCTCGATCAGCAGCGCGGCCAGCTCCTGCTGCATGGCCACGGCGCGCTCCAGCTTCTGGGCGATGGTGCGGGTCTCGGAGAAGGTGACCTTGGGCTGCAAGGGCCGCAGCCGGCTGTCGCCTTCGAGCAGCCAGAGCACCGGCACGTTGAGGATCCCGGCCAGCATGACCAGCTTGTTCGAGCGCGGCTCGCTGCGGTCGCGCTCCCAGTTCTCGATAGTGGCGGGCTTGACGCCGGCGCGCACCGCGAGCTGGCGCGGAGTCCAGCCAAGGGCCGCGCGCGACTGCTCGATGCGACCGCCCAGTGTATCTGATGTCATACTGTAAAATTCCCCTTCATTTCTTTGACTTGTTTATGTTTTCCCGAGTAAGGGCGCTTCTGGTGAGGGCGTCCGAGCAACGGACACCTCGTCCAGCATCCCGGCGACTCAGCGTGGCGAGCCGATCTTCAGGCGGGCCTTAAGCGGCCCTGGAGAGCGCCGCTCGGCATGGCAGCCGACCGAGCGCGGCCAGCCTCCGGCTGGCCTGAACTCAAGCGCGACGCCAGTGATAGCACCGCGGTATTGCGGTTTCATGACCCGAGGTCTCGGGCGACGGGGCGACCCTACCACAAGCGGCCGGAAAGGCCAAATCGATGGGCGGGAGAGGGTGGCGCGGCACTCAACCTATGGGTTCGGAAATGCCCAGAGCGCTGTGACAAGCAGCGCCAGAACGCCCCAGGCGGCCAGGTAAAGCCGCAGCGCAGCCCGCAGGTCGTCGGCGGTGAGGGCGCTGCGGCCGTCGCCCATCCAGGCGTCGTCGACCAGCTCGTCGCCATAGCGGCGCGGGCCGGCCAGCGCCAGGTCGAGGGCGCCGGCGAAGGCGGCTTCCTGCCAGCCGGCGTTGGGCGAGCGGTGCTTGGGCGCGTCGCGGCGCATGGTCTGCCAGGCCTGGCGGCCGTCGGCGCCGGGCAGCAGGAAGGCGGCGGCCGCGACCAGGGCGCCGGCAAGCCGGGCGGGCGCCCAGTTGACCCAGTCGTCGAGCCGCGCCGCCGCCCGGCCGAAGGCCACATAGCGGACCGACCGGTGACCGATCATCGAGTCGAGCGTGTTGACCGCCTTGTAGGCGCAGAGTCCGGCCAGGCCGAGACCCAGCACTGCGGAGACGGCGTACCAGAAGACCGGCGCCACCAGGCCGTCCGAGTAGTTCTCGGCCAGCGACTCGACGGCGGCGCGTCGCACGCCGGCCTCGTCCAGGCTGGCAGGGTAGCGGCCGACGATCTCGGAGACCGCGGCGCGGCCCTGGTCGAGACCCCCCGCTTTGGCATCCTGCGCCAGGCCACCCTCGACCGCCCGGACGTGGTTGTAGAGACTGCGGCCCGCCAGCAGGCTGCTGGCGAGCACGGCTTCCAGGAGCCAGCCGCCGGTGCCGCCCCGCAGCAGTTAGCTGAGCAGCCAGCCGGCCAGCCCCGACAGCAGAACGACTCCCGCGGTCAGCACCAGGCCGGCGCGGAAGCGGCCGTCGTCGTCGTCCCGGGCGTCGTTCAGCCGGGCATCGCCCCAGGCGATCACGCGGCCGAGCAGGGCGACCGGATGCGGCACGGCGCGATAGAGCCATTGCGGGTCGCCCACGGCGGCGTCGACGGCCAGCGCGAGGAGGACGATCTGAATGGGATCCACGGCGGTGCCCGCTCAAGCCAGCAGGTCGATCAGCATGGCGGCAAGATGAGCCGCGTTTCAGGGGCGGTCAACGGCCGCTGGAGAACGGACGGGCGGGCGAAAGCCGTCGAATCCTTTGCCAGGGCCCGGGGCAGGACCTAGTCTGCCGTCCGCCGGGCGCGGGCCAGTCAAGAACAGTGGGACCAAGACCAATGGGGAAGCGAGCATGAGCAAGATCGGGGTTGGGGTTATGGTCTGCGGCCACGGCAGCCGCGACGAGGACGCCATACGCGAGTTCGAGAGCGTGGCGCGCGGCATCCGCGCGCGCCTGCCACAGTACGACGTGGAGAGCGGCTTCCTGGAGTTCGCCCGGCCGGTGATCCGCGAGGGCCTCGACAAGCTGCGCGCGCGCGGCGTCGGCCGCATCCTGGCGGTGCCCGGCATGCTGTTCGCCGCCGGCCACGCCAAGAACGACATCCCCTCGGTGCTCAACACCTACCAGGCGCAGCATCCCGAGGTGCCGATCGACTATGCCCGCGAACTGGCGATCGATCTCAAGCTGCTGCGCGCCGCCGGCGACCGCGTCCAGGAGGCGCTCGACCAGGCCGGGAACGGCGTGGCCAAGCACGACACCCTGCTGGTGGTGGTCGGCCGCGGCGCCTCCGATCCCGACGCCAATTCCAACGTCGCCAAGGTCATGCGCCTCTTGTGGGAGGGTTTCGGTTTCGGCTGGGGCGAGACCGCCTATTCCGGCGTCACCTTCCCGCTGGTCGAGCCGGCCCTCGAGCGCGCCGCGCGCCTCGGCTTCAAGCGCATCGTGGTCTTCCCCTACTTCCTCTTCACCGGCGTGCTGGTGAAGCGCATCTATGAGCACACGGATCTGGTCGCCGCGCGTCATCCCGAGATCGAGTTCGTCAAGGCGCCCTACCTGAGCGACCATCCCGCGGTGCTCGATTCCTTCGCTGAGCGCACCGAGGAGGTCCTGCAGGGCGAGAACCTGATGAACTGCAAGCTCTGCAAGTACCGCGAGCAGCTACTCGGCTTCGAGGATCAGGTCGGCCTGCCGCAGGAGAGCCATCATCACCACGTGGAAGGCATCGGCACCGGCCATCATCATCATGGCCACGGTCACCAGGATCACCACGATCACGGCCACGATCACCACCACGACCATGACCATCACCACGGCCATGACCATCACCACGATGGCAGCAATGGCCACCACCATCCCTATCCGCATGCCGACCATCCGCTGGGCCCGGTCAGCCTGAAGCAGAAGCGGGCCTGATCCGGGGCGGCAGGATGCCGGTGCCAGGAGCGATGGACTACCTCCGCGACCCGCAGGAGATCACGCGCCGCTCCTTCGAAATCGTAGAAGGCGAGGCCGAGCTGTCGCGCCTGCCCGAGGCGTTGCGGCCGGTCGCCGTGCGTCTGGTCCACGCCTGCGGCATGCCGGATATCGTGGCCGACCTGGCCTGGGGCGGCGAGCCGGCGGCGGCCGGGCGCGCGGCCCTCGCCGAGGGCGCGGTGGTGATCTGCGACTGTCGCATGGTGGCGGAGGGCATCACCCGCAAGCGCCTGCCGGCCGGCAACGCCGTGTTGGTGCCGCTCGACGATCCGCGCGTGGCGGCGCTGGCGCAGCAGCAGGGCACCACGCGCTCGGCCGCTGCGGTCGAGTTCTGGCGCGAGACCCTGGAAGACTCCGTGGTCGCCATCGGCAACGCGCCGACCGCGCTGTTCCGCCTGCTCGAGATCCTGGGCGAGGGCGCGCCGCGCCCGGCGGTGATCCTGGGCTTTCCGGTCGGCTTCGTCGGTGCGGCGGAATCGAAGCAGGCCCTGATCGACGCCGGGATCGACGCCGGCCTCGAGGTGCCCTATCTCACGCTGCGCGGCCGGCGCGGCGGCAGTGCCCTGGCGGCCGCCGCGGTCAACGCGCTGGCCTCCACTGCGCTATGAGCGCCCCCATGACGCCGTGGCTTTCCGTGGTGGGCATCGGCGAGGACGGCCTGGACGGCCTGTCGCCTTCGGCGCGCGCCCTGGTCGATGCGGCCGAGGTTCTCGTCGGTGGCGCCCGTCACCTCGCTATGGTGCCGGAGGATGGCCCAGGGACTAGGCGCGAACGCCTGGCTTGGCCCAAGCCGATGGACGCGGTGATCCCCGAGATCGTCAGCCGCCGCGGCAAGCGCGTCTGCGTGCTGGCGAGCGGCGACCCCTCCTGCTTCGGCGCGGCGCGTAAACTGCTGCGCGCGGTTCCCTTGCAGGAGATGGCGATCGTCCCGGCGCCCTCGGCCTTCTCGCTGGCCTGCGCACGGCTCGGCTGGAGCCTGCCCGACGTCGAGAGCCTCAGCCTGCACTGGCGCCCGATCGCAGGGCTGCAGTCGCACGTGCTGCCCGGAAATCGTCTGGTCATCCTAAGCCGCGACAGCGAGACGCCCGGGCAGATCGCCGCCCTGCTGCGCGCGCGCGGCTACGGCCGGAGCCGCATGGCAGTCCTGGGGCGCATGGGCGGGCCGCAGGAAACGCGCGTCGACGGCCTGGCCGCGAGCTGGAATGCGAACGAACTGCCCGACCTCAACGTGGTCGCGGTCGAATGCGTCGCCGATCCGGGCGCGCCGCTGCTGGCGCGCGTGCCGGGCCTGCCCGACGACGCCTTCCGCAACGACGGCCAGCTCACCAAGCGCGAGCTGCGCGCCGCATGCCTGGCGGCGCTCGCCCCTGTGCCGGGGCAGCGGCTCTGGGACGTGGGCGCCGGCTGCGGCTCGATCGCCATCGAGTGGCTGCGCGCAGAGCCGCGCGCCGGCGCCATCGCCATCGAGCGCAAGTCCGAGCGCATCGCGCTGATCGCCGAGAACGTGGCCGCGCTCGGCGTGCCCGAGCTCGAGGTGAGAGAGGGCGAAGCACCGGCCGCGCTGCAGTGCCTGCCGCCGCCCGACGCGGTCTTCATCGGCGGCGGCCTCGGCATCGAGGGCGTCTTCGAGACCTGCTGGAAAGCGCTTTCTCCCGGAGGCCGCCTGGTCGCCAACGCCGTCACCCTGGACGGCGAGGCGGCGCTGTTGGCCTGGCACGCCCAGGTCGGCGGCAGCCTGACCCGCATCGCCGTCAGCCGCGCCGAGCCGCTCGGCAACCGCCTCGCCTGGCGCCCTCTGATGCCGGTCACCCAGTTCGCGGCGGTGAAGCGGTGATGCGCGCGCGGCTCTTCTTCGGCGCTTCGCGCCAGCCCCCCTCCCGCCCGCCTTCGCCTCGGCTTCGGCGGGCGACCTCCCCCTCAAGGGGGGAGGTAAATAAAGGGCGCAGTGCCTTGATTTTCTTTCCCTCCCCCCTTGAGGGGGAGGGCCAGGGAGGGGGGCATAAACAAAGCGGGCTGCCTTTCGACCTGACGTCCAGTCCGACCGGCAAGATTCCCGGAGGCGCCGCATCATGACCGGCACGCTCTATGGCCTGGGTGTCGGGCCCGGCGATCCGGAGCTGATTACGGTGAAGGCGCTGCGCCTCTTGCAGGCGGCGCCGGTGATTGCCTATCCGGCGCCGGAGACGGGCGAGAGCCTGGCGCGTGCCATTGTGGCGCCGCATCTGAACGGCGCCGCCCTCGAGGTGCCGATCCGCATGCCGATGCTGCAGGCGCGCTTTCCAGCCCAGGAGGTCTACGACTGGGCGGTCGGCGAGCTGGGCGCGCATCTTGAGGCCGGCCGCGACGTGGCCGTGCTCTGCGAGGGCGATCCCTTCTTCTACGGCTCCTTCATGTACCTCTTCGCGCGCATGGCCGAGCGCTACCGGGTCGAGGTGGTGCCGGGCGTCTCGTCACTGACCGCCTGCGCGGCGGCCTTGGGCGCGCCGCTCGCCTCGCGCAACGACGTGCTGACGGTGATCCCGGCGCCGCTGCCCGAGGCCGAGCTGAAGGCGCGCCTGGCCGGCGTCGAGGCGGCGGCCATCATCAAGGTCGGCCGCCACTTCGCCAAGCTGCGCCGGCTGCTGGAGGAGCTGGGGCTGGCGGAGCAGGCACGCTACATCGAGCACGCCACCATGGCGAGCCAGCGCATCCTGCCGCTCGACGCCGTCGAGCCCGAGGGCGTACCCTATTTCTCCATGATCCTGGTGCACAAGCGGGGCGCGGCGTGGAAGTAACGGCACCGGTTCTGCTGGTCCTGACCGACCGCGGCTTGGCGCTGGCGCGGCGCCTGCAGTCGGTGCTGCCCGGCGCCGAGGTGTGCGGCCCAAGGCGCCTGGGGGCCGGCCGCGCGGATGCAGCCGACGCCACGTTCACATCGGTTACCGAGGAATTGCAGGCCCTGTTCAATGCCGGACGGCCGATCGTCGGGCTCTGCGCCGCCGGCATCCTGATCCGCGCTCTGGCGCCGCTGCTGCGCGACAAGACCGCCGAGCCGCCGGTTGTGGCCGTGGCCGAGGACGGCAGCGCTGTGGTGCCGCTGCTCGGCGGTCACCATGGCGCCAATGCCTTGGCGCAGCGTGTTGGCGAAGTGCTCGCTATCGCCGCGGCGATCACCACGACAGGCGACCGCCGCTTCGGCGTGGCGCTGGACTCGCCGCCGCCCGGCTGGCGTCTGGCCAATGCCGGGCACTACAAGGACTTTGCCGCGGCGCTGCTGGCGGGAAAGTGCGTGCGTTTGGAGGGTGAGGCGCCCTGGCTGCGCGACAGCAGCCTGCCGTTCGCCGATGATGCCACGTTGACGATCCGCGTGACCGATCGGGCTCATGAAGGCTCGCCGCAGACCTTGATCTATCATCCGGCGATGCTCGCCATCGGCGTCGGCTGCGAGCGCGGCGCCGAGCCCGATGAGGTTATCGGACTGCTGCGCGCGACCTTGGACGAGGCGGGCCTGGCCGAGGGCGCGGTGGCCGGCGTCTTCTCGATCGATCTCAAGAGCGACGAGCCGGCGATCGCCGCTGCCGCGGAAGCGCTCGGCGTGCCGCTGCGCTTCTTCGATGCCGCCACGTTGGAAGCAGAGCGCGACCGTCTGGCCAATCCCTCCGACCTGGTGTTCCGCGAGGTCGGCTGCCACGGCGTCGCCGAAGGCGCGGCGCTGGCTGCGGTTGGGCGCGAGGGCGCGCTCGTTGTCGCCAAGACCAAGTCGACGCGGGCCACCTGCGCCGTGGCGCAGGCGCCGGCGCCTTTCGATGCGACAACGGTCGGCCGCGGGCGCGGTGGCCTGGCCGTGGTCGGACTCGGGCCGGGCGACGCCGCCTGGCGCACGCCGGAAGCCGAGGCGGCGTTGCGCCGGGCGACGGATCTCGTGGGTTACACGCTCTATCTCGACCTGCTGGGGCCGCTCGCCGCCGGCAAGGCGCGCCACGCCTACGGGCTGGGCGAGGAGCAGGCGCGGGTGCGCGCCGCGTTCGATCTGGCGGCGCAAGGACGCGACGTGGCGCTGGTCTGCTCCGGCGATCCCGGCATCTACGCCATGGCGGCGCTGGTCTTCGAGGAATTGGAGAGGTCCGCGCGCGCCGATTGGAGCCGCGTCGCCGTTTCGGTCGTGCCGGGCATCTCGGCGCTGCAGGCTGCTGCGGCGCGGATCGGCGCGCCGCTCGGCCACGATTTCTGCGCTGTTTCGCTCTCCGACCTGCTGACGCCGGCAGCGGTCATCGAGGCGCGGCTGCACGCGGCGGCCGAGGGCGACTTCGTGGTGGCGCTCTATAATCCGGTGTCGCAGCGCCGCACGCGCCTGATCGGCCGCGCCGCCGCAATCCTGTCGAAGCATCGGCCGGCTGACACGCCCGTCGTGCTGGCGCGCAATCTTGGCCGGGAGGGCGAGCAGGTGAGGGTGATCCGCCTGGACGAGCTCAGCTCCGACCAGCTCGACATGCTGACCGTGGTGCTGGTCGGCTCCAGCGCCACGCGGCGCGTGGCGCGTGGCGATGGCGGCTGCTGGGTCTATACGCCGCGTGGTTACGCGGCGAAGGCGACCCAGGGAACCAGGTCCTCGGAGGACGCGGCGTGACCGTGCACTTCATCGGCGCCGGGCCGGGCGCGCCCGATCTCATTACCGTGCGGGGGCGCGATTTGATCGCGCGCTGCCCGGTGGTGCTCTACGCCGGCTCGCTGGT
>JBHJOF010000391.1:0-2938 GCA_050330055.1 Kiloniellales bacterium | reverse complement strand
GCAGCCTAAAGAGCCTTGTCCTCACGCGCGAGGACCGCGAGGACCTCGCCGACCGGTTCCTGCAGCTCGCCCTGCAGCTCCGCCAGGCCCCGGCACTGCCGCCTGCCGCCTCCGGCGTGTCCGCTGCTTCCGTCTCGGCGGCGCGGCCGGCCTTGACCGCGCGCAGCAGCGCCTGCAGCACGGCGTCCAGCCCCGCCCCGCTGACCCCGGAGAGGCGCGCGACAGGCCGCCCGGCCGCCCCGGCCAGCGCCTCGGCCCGTTCCAGCGCCTCCTGCTCGGCGAGCGCGTCGACCTTGTTGAGCGCCAGTAGCTCCGGCTTGCCGGCCAGACCGCGGCCGTACGCCTCGAGTTCGGAGCGTACGGTACGATAGGCGCCGACGACGTCCTCCTGCGTACCGTCGACCAGGTGCAGCAGGATGCGGCAGCGCTCGATGTGGCCGAGGAAACGGTCGCCCAGGCCGGCGCCCTCGTGCGCGCCCTCGATCAGACCCGGGATGTCGGCCAGGAGGAACTCCTCGCCCTGTACGTAGGCGACGCCCAGGTTGGGGTGTAGCGTGGTGAAGGGATAGTCGGCGATCTTCGGCCGGGCCCGGGTCACGGCGGCCAGGAAGGTCGACTTGCCGGCGTTCGGCAGGCCGACCAGGCCGACATCTGCAATGAGTTTGAGGCGCAGCCAGACCCAGCGCTCTTCGCCCGGCCATCCGGGATCGGCGCGGCGCGGCGCCTGGTTGGTCGAGCTCTTGTAGTGGGCATTGCCGAAGCCACCGTCGCCGCCGCGTGCCAGCAGCAGCCGCTGGCCGGGCCGGGTCAGGTCGGCGATCACCTGCTCCTTGGCCTGGTCCAGCACCTGGGTCCCGACCGGCACCTTGATGACCAGGCTCTCGCCGGCCGCGCCGCTGCGGTCCTTGCCCTGGCCGTGGCCGCCGCGCGCGGCCTTGAAGTGCTGGCGATAGCGAAAGTCGATCAACGTGTTGAGCGCCTCGACAGCCTCGACAACGACGTCGCCGCCGCGCCCGCCGTCGCCGCCGTTCGGCCCGCCGAACTCGATGTACTTCTCGCGCCGGAAGGAGACGCAGCCGGCGCCGCCGTCGCCAGCCTTGATGAAGATCTTGGCCTCGTCGAGGAACTTCATCGCGCTGCCGCCCGTTCGCCGCGATCGCCGGCGCTTGACACCCCAAGCCAGGCGCGGCGCAGCACCAGCCGGCGAGCCGCTACGTCGTGGCCGCGCGCCTCGGACCACAGCATCATCGCTCCGGCGTCGCGGAAACCGCACTTCCGCAGTACCCGACCGGAGGCCGGGTTGTCCAGGAAGTGGCCCGAGAGCAGCTCTTCGAGCGTCAGCGCCTCGAAGGCGAAGGCAACCACCCGGCGGGCGGCTTCGGTGGCCAGGCCGCGGCCCCACCAGGGCTCCCCCAGCCAATAGCCCAGCTCGAAGGAGCCGGCGCCCCAGCGCTCGGGCCCCTGGCGTTGTGGCCCCTGGCGCTCCAGCCCCATGACGCCGATCAGTTCTCCTTCGTGATCGAGCGCGAAGCGGACCGCCTCGCCGCTGAAGCGGCTCCTGGCGTCGCTTGCGATCCACTCTTCGGCCAGGCCGTCAGGATAGGGATAGGGCACCGGAGACAGCATGCGGGCCACCTTCCAGTTGCCGCAGAGGCGCTGGATCGCCGGCGCGTCGTCGAGGCGCAGCGGGCGCAGGGTCAGGCGTTCGGTCTGCAGCGTCCGGTCCATGCTACCGGTCTCCAGCAAGCCGGTCTCCAGCAAACCGGCCGACGGAGGGATCGGGAACGAAAAAGGGAGATGGCGGCCCATCTCCCTCCTTGATCACGTCTGATCGTGATGGGCGCCACCTGCGGTGGCTCGCCCACCGCGGCTATTCGGCCGGGCTCGGCGCCGGCGCGGGCTCTACCGACACGTAGGTACGGCCGCCCGACCTGGTGCGGAACGCGACCTTGCCGTCGACCAGCGCGAAGAGCGTGTGGTCCTTGCCCATGCCGACGTTCTCGCCGGGATGGAACTTGGTGCCGCGCTGGCGCACCAGGATGTTGCCGGGGACGACGATCTCGCCGCCGAACTTCTTGACGCCGAGCCGGCGTCCGGCGCTGTCGCGCCCGTTGCGCGAGCTGCCGCCTGCCTTCTTGTGTGCCATGGCGCGTTACTCCCTCAGGACTCGCCGCTCTCGGCCGCCAGCGCCTTGGCCTGGCCGACCCAATCGTCGCGCTCGATGCGGCCGCCAGCCTTGAGCTGCTCGTCGACCCAGGCGGCCTGCTCGGCGGTCAGCGCGGCGATCTGGCGATAGTGATAGATGCCGAGATCGTTCAGCTTCTCCTCGAGCTTGGGCCCGACGCCGGTGATCTTCTTGAGGTCGTCGGCCTCGCCCTCGGGCGCCTTCAGCAGCTCCGGCTGAGCGCCGGTGGCGGCCGGGGCCTCCGCCTTGGCGGGCTTCTCAGCCTTGGCTGCCTTCTCCGACTTCGGCGCCGCCTTCTTGGCCGCTGCCGGCTTCGCCGAGGGTTTCTGGCCGTCGGTCAGGATTTCGGTGATGCGCAGCAGGGTCAGGTCTTGCCGGTGGCCGTTGCGGCGGCGATGGTTCTTGCGGCGCTTCTTCTTGAAGACGATCAGCCGCGGGCCGCGGGCCTGCTCGACGATCTCGGCGGCCACCGTGGCGCCGGCCACGTAGGGCGCGCCGACTGCGGTCTTGTCGCCGTCGCCGACCATCATCACGGTCTCGAAAGCCACCGGGGTGCCGGCCTCGCCGGCCAGGCGCTCGACCGTGACGACTTGATCCTTGGCGACCTTGTACTGCTTGCCGCCGGTCTGGAAGACTGCAAACATTGTTTCAGCGCTGACTTTCGGTAAAACGAAGCGGCCGCCAACGCACCTTCCGCGGCGACCGGGCGCGCACTATAGACGGCGAGCCTGCGCTGTCAACGCCTTTCCCGGC